>JBEBHO010000009.1:0-7148 GCA_040081095.1 Nitrospira sp. | reverse complement strand
GGAAGACATGAAGGTCTCCTACGATAAAAAAACCGATACGCTGAGCATGATCCTGCAGGACAACACTCCTATCGCCGAAAGCGATGAAGACAAGCCTGGCGTGATATTGGACTATGATGCCATCGGCAACCTCGTCTCGATCGAGATTCTGGACGCGTCCAAACGAGTAACCGAAACCCGCAAGGTCGAGTTTCAAACCACAGGCTAATCTAGCCCACCGGCCATTTTTTCAATCGACCAGCCAATAGCCTTGCATTCCTCCAACGCTTGCCGTGATGTGATGACCGTGCGACACTACGTACATGACTGGCCTGGCCTCATTTGAGCATCTGCGCTCGCGCCTGTACCTCTCACTTGCGCTGAATGCCCTGATCATCACCGCCGAATTCATCGGCGGCTTCATTCTCGATAGCGTCGGCCTCATGAGCGACGCGGGGCACAATCTCGTCGATCAAGGCTCGCTCTTTCTCGCGCTGTATGCGCACATCCTCACCAGACAGCCGGCCAGTGAAACGCGCACGTTCGGCTACCATCGCGCCGGTGTCATTGCCGCGTTCCTCAACTCGTTCATCCTGGTGCTGACGGCGATCGGCATCACCTTCGTGGGGCTCAAGCGGTTGCTGCATCCGGTGCCGGTGGACGGCGGGTGGATCATGGGCATTGCCGCCATGAGCTTTGCGGCCAATCTCAGCATCGCCCTGCTGCTCCAGCATGGCGCGAAGGACGATCTGAATATCCGCAGTGCGTTCTGGCACATGCTCGGCGATGCCTGGGTGTCGCTCGGTGTGGTGCTCAGCGGCGGCGCGATCATGCTGACGGGCTGGACGGTGCTCGATCCGCTCATCAGTCTCCTCGTGGTCGGCGCGATTCTCCATGGAGCCTGGCCGCTGTTCAAAGAATCTCTCGATGTACTGCTGGAATCCACCCCGCCCACCATCAGCGCGTCCCAGGTCGCCTCGACGATTAAATCCATGCCCGGCGTGAAGAATGTGCACGATCTCCATATCTGGGCCGTGGAGCCACGCCTCATCATGCTCACCGCCCATGTGCTGGTGGACGGAGATGACGCCGCCCTCACCAACGTGCTGCTCCGCTCGATCCACGACCGGATCACCGCCGACTTCGGCATCAAACACATGACGATCCAACTGGAAACCCATTGCCTGGATCCGGACGACGTCCATTGCGACCTGACCAAACTCGCCGATCAACACCCAGAACTCGAAGCCCTCACCCACCACCATTGAGCTGACTCCGTGATGGCAGCCGATTACACCCGTGAATTGCACGGAATATGCGTGCTTCCATTTGATCTTTGCCACAGGCGCTGGTAGGCTTTGGCCATCGGAGATTGAGATGACCAAGGTCCACGAACAGCAGATTCTTGAAAAGCTCAGGAGCTTGCCGCCTGAACAGGTGGCGGAAGTGGAAGACTTCGTCGACTTCCTGGCTCACCGCCAGACCGATGATCGAAGCCTGACAAAGACCGCTGAACAACTTGCCGCTCCCGCGTTTGCGCGAGTCTGGGACAACCCCGACGACGCCGAATATGACCGTCTATAAGTTCGGCGATATTATCCTCGTCCCTTTTCCTTTCACGGATCAGTCAGCTGTCAAACGCCGTCCCGCAGTTGTCATCAGCAGCCAGGCATATCACCGCGCTCGCCCGGATATCGTCATCATGGCCGTGACCAGTCAGCAGCCACAGACGCTGTCCGTGGGCGAAGTGCAGGTTCAAGACTGGCGTGGAGCGGGATTACTCAAGCCCTCGGTACTCAAACCAGTAGTGACGACGATCGATCCTACGCTCATTCAAAAGAAACTCGGCCAGCTCACCCTCGCCGATCAAGCACTCCTGAGACAGTCACTCACACAAATTATCGGGTAAGAGTTCAAGCAAAGAGAGGCCACCAGGAACACACATGCCAGTCCCCTTTTATCTCCTTTGCGGTTCACTCGGCGCAGGCAAGACCACGCTGCTGATGCGCCTACTGGAATATTGGAAGAGTCAGGGCCTGCGCGCCGGGGTGCTGATGAATGAGGCGGGCGAGGTGAGCATCGACGGCCCGCGCGCGGGGACGATCGCGGAGCAGGTCATGAACCTGGCGGGAGGCTGCATCTGCTGCGACACGAAGGAAGATCTCTCCTGGGGCATCGCGCAGCTCGTGAACGACGCTGCTTCCGACGTGATCATTATCGAATGTTCAGGCCTGGCCGATCCGGCTGAAGTGATCGACGCGGTGACCGACCTCTACACGGCCCGTCTGGCGACATTGGAGCGGGTGATTGCCCTGCTGCATCCGATTGCCAGCGAGACCAGCCACTCCAGCCAGTATGTCACCACGCAAGCCATTCGCTGCGCGGACGAACTCATCCTCAATAAACAGGATCTCTATGTGCCGGGCCACTGGGAGGGATTCAAGAGCGGGATCGTGAAACAGAACCCCTATGCCCGCATCTGGGAAACCACCCATGCGCGCATCGACGCAGCCGCACTCCTGGCGCCGATACAGCAGCAGGCGAGAACAGCCAAACAGACGAATGTCGTCTTCGGCGAACCTCGCCCCTCCGGCTCGCACAAGCGGGCGGACTACCATCCCATCGCCACGACCGTGAAACTGCCCGCGCCGCTCAACCGCCAACGGTTTGAAGCCTGGACCAAGTCGCTGCCCAAAGAACTCGAACGAGCCAAAGGTTTCTTTCGCTTCGCCGGTGAACCGGAGTTGCAGGAATTTCAATATGCCCCGCCGGGCGAACCCACCATTGCCCCCATCATGCTCCTCGACGAACCCAGCCCCGCCCTCGTCCTTATCGGACGAGGCTATGACGTGGAGAAGCTACAAGCAGCCCTGCTAAGTTGCATGGAATCGTAGAGACAGAGCGAACCGGAGATCTCGACCTAGGCTGAGGGAGAGGCAGGCACCTGCGCTGCCGCTCGAAATCTCGGCCACTGCAGCAGCGCCCAGGCGATACCGCCGCCGATCAACCCGCCCATGACCCAGGCACCCAGCACATCAGTCACGTAATGGGCCCCGACGTACACCCGTGAGAATCCCACCAGCGCGACGATGGGCCAGCTGATCCAGCCGGTTCTTGGATAGAGCACCTGAAGGAATGCCGCCGCCGCTGCCGTGTTCATTGCATGGTTGGAGGGAAAGCTGAAGAGCCGGCCGCAGGCGCCTCCCCCGACGACGACGGCCTCGTGAATCGCATGACAGGGCCGCACCCGCGCGAAGACCCACTTGAGCTGCCCGCCGAGAAAATCCGACAGCCCGATCGCGCCGGCCAGAAACGGACTGCCGAGCAACGCCTCCCAGCGCCGCCGCATGATCCAATAACCCGCCGCCAGGGCCACCGGGATATAGAGCGTGCTGGTTGCACTCAGACGCAGAAACAGATGGTCGAAAAATTCAGACTGGCCTGCGAGGCCATTGACGGCGAGAAAGAGTGATTCGTCAAGACTCATGGAGACTGACGATAAAGCGTCACTCGTCAGGCGTCAAGCGATCTTCACCGCGTCCTGAAGTGAATACGGACCGTCAACTCCCCATCGATGACCTCATCGCCCTTCATCTGTGGATCGAATGTCCACTTGCTGAGCGCGACGATCCCGGCGGTGGTCAACTCGCGATGCCTGGCAGGCTCCAACACCACCACCGTCACCTTGGCGTCTTTGGACACCAGCACGCGGGCCTTCATCCAATCGTCGAGTTCCTTGCCGTCGAGCGACGACGGAATCCCCGGCCACGGAGTCGCCTTTGCCACCGGCCCCAACTGCTGATCCTTATTCAGCGACAGGCCGTGGACATGCACCTCCGGCAATTCCAGAATATCCTCATGGTGGTCCGTCTCATGCGTCGCCTCATCGCCGGCCGCCGCATACGCGGCGACCGGGACGCATAACAACCCCATTATTGAAAGCGTCAGAATCTGTTTCATCGTGACTCGCATCCTACCTCATCACACACGGTTGCTCAAACGGACCGCTGTCTCATCCATCCATCTTTGAATACAACTCTTCACCAAAGAACCTGAACACCACTTTTACACTCTGTCCCTTTTAGCCCTCGCGATTCGTGGCGGTTCGTCGCGAAATCGTGGAGTCGTGTGCGAGACGAGCACACGGAGCTGGGTGGGATGGAGGCGTACCCTTGCGGTACGTTGACTGACCGACCAGCGAGTCTGCTCGCCTGGCTGCTCGATGAGCAGCCAGGCTTGTCGTAGCCACGAATCCGCGATTGCAGCAGAAACGTCCATGAGTCGCGCGGGCTAGAAGAACCATTGGCCGCGGAAGAAAAACGACCGTGGCATTCCCGCATGCGAGACGCCCAATCCGATGCTCCCCTCACCGCGATTGATATAGTACTTCTGATCGAACAGATTCACCACATCGAACCCGATCAGGAACTTCTGTCCCTCCCACGGCAAGGGAATAACATGCGTGATCGACGTATTAAAGACGGTATAAGACTGGCTATGCGTCGAGTTCGTCTTCGCATCTTCATCCGCCGCCGTCCGCAAGCCTGATCCGAACAGCATCTGCCCGCTGAACGTCGTCCGCTCCATCAGCCGATAACTGACGAGCGCCGAGCTGGTGATCGTCTGCTGGTGATCGCAGAACACCCCGCCGGGCGAATTGATATCGCCGATCTCTTTCGCTTCCAGGAGGAAATGTCCCGATTGGAGGCCATAGCCTTTGCACTGGCCCCAAGCCGCATTCAGCCGGGCCGTGAGATTCTCCATGACCTGGAACTTCAAGGCCCCGTCGATGCCGCGTTGCCATCCATAGTTGAAGGCAAAATAGTTCAACAACGGCGTCGTGCCGAACTGCCCGGCGTCGGACAGATTGCGGGCCAGCTTGTAGTACCCCGTCAATTCAAACGTCGCCCAACTGGACAGCGCATGGTAGCTGCCTAGTTCGAAGTAGTGCGCCCGTTCGGCCCGGGGCGTCACATTCGTCGTGTCTTCCGGGGCCGCTTTCGTGCCGGCCGTGTTCAGCTTCGCAAAGGAAATGGCCTCCAGATTCGGAGGAGTAAACATGCGGCCGTAGAACGCGTGAAACACGTTCGCCTGGTTCGCCTTGTAGGTCACGCCCAACCGCGGGCTGATCTGCCCTTCGCTGCGGAGATATTGCACGAGGTCGCCGCGCAACCCGAGATTGAACGTCCACTGGTCATTGGGCGTCCATTGATCCTGAATCCAGAATTCCTGCCGGTAGCCGATCAAGCGATTGTCGGCATTGAGACCGATGACCTCGCCCGTCGGATTGCCGGCGCCGTCATCAAGGAAGGTCGACAGCCGGGTCTTGTTGACCACTTGCGTCCGGTCGAACTGAAACCCCGTCTTGATGAGATGCTCTTTGCTATGCACGTAGGTGTAGTCCAGGCGCAGCCCACCCGAATAGGCCGTGCGATCCTGGCTGCCCGCTGAAAACGGCTCCGCTTCATCCGGTACATACGCCAACACATTGAGTGGATCGGTCTTGAACGTCGCGCGGGTATGGCGGAAGTAGCCCGCCAGACTGAAGAACTGGTTCGACGTCACATCATGCCGCCAGACCAGATGCGCATACTGGTTCTGCTCATACTGCCGTTCGTCGACCCTCTCGGAGGGAACCGCCGAAAAACCAGCCGGGAGAAGCCCGCCGATCGTCGCGTTCTGCGTTTGGCCGGGCAGCGTGGGGATTTGATACTTCGCGACCGAATTCAGGAACAGCAGCGTGAAGTTGTTCGTATTGTCATGCTGATAGTCGCCGCGGAACATGGTCTGGTTCCGCTCGCTCTGGCCATGAAAGATAGAATGGCCGAGCGTAGGCGGCTCGATGCCGCGATTTGTCGAGACGTAACTATTGAGAATGTAGTAGCGAAATTTCTCGCCGACCGTCCCGCCGTATTCGAACGACGGGTTCACCGTCCGGTTCGATCCGCCGAACATCTGCAACGAACCAAACCCGGGCTTCGTGCCGCTCTTGGTGGTGATGTCGATCAGCGCCGCCGTCTTGTTCCCGACATTGGCCTCCATGCCGCCGAGCACGATATCGGCCCGCTCCCAAGCCCGCGGCGAAATGACGTCTGAGAATGTGGACGAGACCGTCTCGGGAATCGGGACGCCATCGATGCGCAATTGCAGATTCGCATGGTCCTGCCGGATGTGGACCTGCTTGAGCGAACCGTAGGCCGCGCTGGGAATCGTCAGCAGCACGTCGTGCAGCTCGTTGTTGTTCCCGCGTGGCAAGGCTTCGATGTCTTTACGGCTCACGGAATAGGTTTCGCTCGACGCCTTGTAGTTAATGGGAGCCAGCGGCGACACGACTTCCAACGCCACCTCCCGCGTCTTACTCAAGGTCAGCGTGACGGGCCGGAGCTCCTCGGTCCCGACCTTCAGCACGACATACTCACTGCGATAGGTATCCTGCACCGCGCTGACCGAGTAGGTCCCGCTCGCCGAAACCGTGGCGGAAAACTCACCGGCGTCGTTGGAGACTGCGGTCGTCACCAACCCGCCTTCCTGATCCTTCACCTCTACCAGGACCTGCCCGACGCGGCGAAGATCCTGATTCTGCACCGTCCCTCGAATGGCATTCGAGGCTTCCGCTTCAGCCGCCAGGGCAGACGATCCATTCACCCCGCCCAACATTCCACCGACACACCCTAAGACCGTCACCACACACACATAAGACCACAGGCGTCGCATGACATCCTCCACGTTCATCGCATGAACCAGTAAATGAGCAGAGCCCGGCGCAGAGCAAGGCCGACTGCTGTATGAATTGGAATTTAGCGGCTAGCGACGTGGAGGGGCGCGGGAGGGACCGACGGAAGAATATTCAAAGGAAAGCAAGACTGAATCAGCTGGAATGGCGCGATGCCAGACGAGGTCACAGAAAGCCAGTCTGGGGACATCGATGTCCAGCGATCCGGCCGTATGGTGCTGGACCCATTGGCAGAGGTCGGTATCGGAGTGTTCATGGCCGTCGTGGTCGGCCGCCGCCAGCTCGTGATGCACATCCTGCGCGACGGCAAACGGAGCCAGGCCAAGCAGAATGACCATCATCCCCAGGGCGATGATTTGACGGAGCAGAGAGGCGGATTGAGGCATACGGAACATCACAATAAACTCGTAAACACTCGTGTGACGCATCAACAAAG
>JBEBHO010000242.1:0-1867 GCA_040081095.1 Nitrospira sp. | reverse complement strand
AGCTTGCCAAACATGTCGTTCGGTGCATCTTCCAGCGCAATGTAGTTCCCCTGGCTCTTGCTCATCTTTTTCACGCCGTCCGTGCCTTCGAGCAGCGGCATCGTGATGACCACTTGAGGCTCCTGCCCATAATCTCGCTGCAACTCACGCCCCATCAGCAGATTGAACTTTTGATCGGTACCGCCCAACTCGACATCGGACTTGAGTGCCACGGAATCGTAGCCCTGCACCAGGGGATACATGAACTCGTGGATACTGATCGGCTTCTGCTCGTGATACCGTTTGTGAAAATCGTCCCGCTCCAGCATCCGCGCGACACTGCTATGCGCACTCAGATGGATCAACCCTTCCGCGGTCATCGTGCCCATCCAGCGGCTATTGAACTCCACCAGCGTCTTGGCAGGGTCGAGAATCTTGAAGATCTGCCGCTCGTAGGTCTTCGCATTCTCCAAGACTTTTTCTTTCGACAGCGCGACCCGCGTATCCGATTGGCCGGTCGGATCTCCGATCATCCCGGTGAAGTCACCGATCAAGAAGATGACTTGGTGCCCTAGCTCTTGAAAATGTTTGAGCTTGTGGATCAAAACCGTATGGCCCAGATGCAGATCCGGCGCGGTCGGATCGAAGCCGGCTTTGACGCGGAGCGGACGGTTCTCTTTCAAAGAACGTGTCAGTTTCGATTCAAGTTCGGCCCGTTGAATGACCTCCACCACTCCGCGGAGGATTAACTCGAGTTGACGGGAGAGTTCACTCATGTCGTTTTCTTCCCTCTGCCTAGAGATGTGGCCTCGGGCGTCACCGTGACCAATGGACGAATTCGCTCAAACTTCTTTTTCCCAATCCCTTTGACGGCTCGCAAGTCGTCGAGCGAGTGAAAGGCACCCACCGATTGCCGATGCGCCATGATCCGTTCCGCCAACTTGGGACCGATCCCGGGCAAGGCATCGAAGTCCTGCTCCGTCGCACGGTTCAGATCGAGGAGCCCCTGGTGAGATCGTCTCGGCTCGGGAGCCATGGCCAACGGATCTGACGGCAAGGTCCCAGGGGCCAGACTCACCGCAGCGGCTGGCGCACGATTTAGCATGTTGGCAGACTGCGACCCATCCAACGATTTCGCGGCAAGATCATGGTCCCGATCGAATGAGGTCGGCAGAGTCCAGCCGATCCAGAACACGACGGCCATCGTCACGGCGAACATCCCGAGCTTGATAAGAAAGGACTGCATCATGACGGCATCCGCTTTCGCGCTTGATGAATCGCCTTCCCCTCGACATCTTCAGCCGCTTCCATCAAACCCTCGGCCAATGTCGGATGGGCATGGATCATCTCGGCCATTTGGGTCACTGTCGCGCCGACTTGCATCGCCAAGGCCGCTTCATGCACCAGATCGGCCGCATGGGCTCCAAGGATATGCACGCCGAGAATTTTTCCGCTCGGTGACTCGGCGATGACCTTGAACAGACCGGTCGTATCCCCTGTCGCCTGCGCCTTCCCTAAGCCGGCATAGCGGAAACGTCCGACCTGAATGGTCTCGTCAGGGTTCTGTCCGGCAGCCTGGGCCCGTTCGCGAGCCTGCTGCTCCGTAATACCCACACGACCGATTTCCGGCAGGGTAAAAATTCCGGCAGGAATGACGTCATAGCGAACCGTCGTCTCGTGACCCATGATATTTTCGACTGCGACTTTCCCCTGTGCCGATGCCACATGCGCCAACATCACTTTGCCGACCACGTCGCCGATCGCATAGATCCCCGGCACCGTCGTTTCCATCCGGTCGTTCACGAGGATCTCTCCACGCCGTCCCGTCTGCACCCCGACCTGCTCCAGTCCGATGCCCTTGCTATTGAACCCTCGCCCCACGGATACC
>JBEBHO010000047.1:0-7212 GCA_040081095.1 Nitrospira sp. | reverse complement strand
CAGAGGAACGCGGGCCCATCGTCTACGGCTTCCCCCACACGTCTTCCAGCCGCTGAGTACGGCCGCAGTTGAACTTATAGAATTTGTAGCGCACCGGATTCTTCTTATAGAAATCCTGGTGATACTCTTCCGCCGCGTAAAACGTGGAGGCCGGAACGATCTGCGTCACAATCGGGGTGTGAAACTTCTTGGAATCTTCGAGGCGTGTCCTCGATGCCTCGGCTAGTTTCTGCTCCTCGGGAGTCGCTGGAAAAATCGCGGCACGGTATTGATTGCCGTGATCGCAGAATTGCGCATTCGGCGTGAGCGGATCTACATTGTGCCAAAACGCATCCAGGAGCTTCTCGTAGCTCACCTTGGCCGGATCGTAGGTCACTTCAACCGACTCCGCATGACCGGTCCCTCCCGCTGACACCTGTTCATACGTCGGATTGGGCCGTGTCCCATCCATATAGCCGGAGACCGCCGAGAGAACGCCATCGACCTTTTCAAACGCCTCTTCCATACACCAGAAACACCCGCCGGCAAAATAGGCCTTGGCTGGAGCAGAGGCCGCGAGAGTGCCAGGATGGAGCAGCGCGCCCCCTACACTCAGAAACAAGACGAGTCCCGCACACATTCCGATCACGGCACGCCATGCGTTCATAGAGAGCCCTCCTTATCCATCCGTCGAACGGACCGCACGATTCTTACACCTCTCGATACACCATAACTACTACGGCCTTCACTCTCCCTTGGATGTTGCCGGGTATGTGCGAGGTCCACGTCAGCTGCGGATGCTCAATTCTCGTGAACATCGTACGGCAGGTCCTCGAATCGCGAATGCCCCCAAGCCTTCGCCTACGACATGAGCGGAGTGCTGCACTTAAAAGATGGGAGCCCTGTCCGTCGACAATGACGAGGGGCTCGTTCAGAAGGGAGAAGACTCGGAGACTCTCGTTACACCGACAGCGTATCGTACTCTGACGGCTCTTCCTGGCGAACCCGTCGCTTGTTACCACCCATCTGCTTCATGATGAGCTCAATCGCTTCTTCCGGTGACGAGGCGGCTGAAACCAGCCGCTTCCCGAGCTTGCGAAAGAACGCCACATCGGCGGGAGACGCTTCCACCAGGATGACGGGCTTCCCGGCCTTCACCGCCAGCGCTACCTCTGACACCGTCCCTGAGCCGCCCAATCCGCAGGCCACGACCACATCACTCGTCAGTACGTTGATATTGTTTCGGCCACTGCCCATTTCTGTGATGATCGGCACATCGACATGACGCGACACCTTGTCCTTGGCCGTCGGCATGATGCCGACGGTCAGACTTCCACCGACCCGCTTCGCGCCTTCGCAGGCCGCGTCCATGACTCCGACATCCCGCCCGCCGGTCAATACCACCCACCCGCGCCGTGCGATAAATTCCCCCAGCACCCGCGCGTTGTCCAGATCCTTCTTCTTGGCCTTGGCCGGCCCCATCACTCCAACAATGAATCGCATCGCTCCTCCCGCTCCTGACGGCTTCGATCAAAACCGTGATGCTGCTAAGGTGACATCGGCATAGGTCCAGGCCGACTTGAATTGCTGCTCACTGGTTTCCGCATCGCCCCCTTTATGCTGGGCACGCAGACTCTGGGTCAACCCCAAGAAACTCCAGCCATTGTTCGGATTGCGCTGAAGATCCTCCCGATAGACCCGCTCGGCCTCTCCAGGCTGGCCGGCGAGTAACAGGGCGGCGCCGAGATACTGGCGGAGAGGAATAGGCCAATAGGGCGGTTCCGTGTACGGAAGCGACTCCTCCAGCTTCACCCCTTCGCGCAGGATCTTGAGAGCTTCGTCATACTTCTGCCGGCGCGCGGCAATCTCTCCCGCCAGCATCCGCTCCGCGATTTTCAGCAGTATCCGCTCGGTCTTGTCCTCGGGACTCCGGTCTCGACGGAACTGTTTTGCCAGAGCCGCCAGCACAAAATGCTCGCCCTCGGCCCCGGGAATCCGGCCCGTCGCCGCCAAGGCCAATCCGCGTCCCAGCCGCCACATCCCCTCTTGAAATCGCAGTCCCTTCGGCGGAACCGGCTCACGCAACAGTTCATCCCACTGGCCGAAACGGATCAGGGAGAAGAGGGGCGTGGGGAGATAGAATTCCTTCCACTTGTTCTTCCGGGCTTCCGCTTCGGGAATCGTTCCGGTCAGCTCGCGCGCGATCTTCAGCGCCTCAACGTGACGACCTTCCATCATCAACGACGCCCAAAGAAAGTGCAGATTGTGCGCGTAGTAGCCATCAGGATAGTCGCCCGTGGGCACGCGGCCGGCCATATACGCTCGATCCACATGCACCGCGTGGGCATTCCGCTCTGCGGCCTCATGATATTTGCCGAGACGAATATAAATGTGCGCCGGCATGTGCACCAGATGCCCGGCACCCGGCATCAGCTTCGGCAGGCGCTCCGCACAGGCCAGCGCCCGCTCAGGTTTCGACGAAGCTTCCACCGCGTGAATATAGTAGTGACAGGCGCCCGGGTGATCGGGAGCCTGCGAGAGCACTCTTTCCAACGTCGACACAAGTTCGTCGGTCCCCGGCTGCGGACGCCCGTCGGCGGTCCAGAAATCCCACGGACGCAGATCCATCAGCGCTTCGGCAAACAGCGACCCGGCATCCGGATCCTCAGAGGACTGTTGCCAGACCCTCCGCATCGCAGCCGCGTAGGCCTTATCGAGAGGAGCCCGTGGGCCGCCTTTCGCGCTGTAGCGTGTGCTTAAGGCCTCGATGTAGCGTTGTTCGGCGGGACTCACCTGGCTGGCCTGCGCCCGCGATTTCTGGAGCGCCTCCCAGGCGCGGCGCTCATCGGCTTTGTCCATCGATGCATTGATGTTGGGCCCCAACGCCAGCGCAATGCCCCAATAGGCCATCGCGGCGGTCGGATCCAGACGGGCCGCTTCTTCAAACGAGCGAATCGCCTCTTCATGATTGAATGCATAGACCAGACGCAAGCCTTGATCGAAGTACTGCTGCGCGCGATCGGATGTTGTGGTGATCGGATGATGAATGGCTCCGAGATCGGTGAAAAGCGGAACGGCATCGGCAGCCGCGCCGGTCACGGCGCCCGACAGAACCAAGGCCAGACACAGGCTCATGCCGGCTATCAGCCCGCTCGCGGAACGGCGAACGCACGCTTGGCGGGTGGCAGCATTCTGCCGACGGCTAGCTGCGGGAATCACGACGGTCGCGATGACTATCTGTAGGGCCGCTCTCATTCCATAATTCCTCAGGGCTCTGCGTAAGAACCTGGCAGTGCGAGGTCTTACTCAAATCCCCATTCCGAAAATTTACAAGTTGAGTGACGGCTCGGGGGATGCGCTTCGGAGAGCGGACGGCGCTTTGGGGGCAGACTTGGCCCGCGCCACTCGGGCTTTCTTCGCGGGCGGTGCGGCTTGCGCGGCGGCCGACAGGACCGGCACCTGCTGCGCTTCCAGCTCCTGTCCCAAATACACCAGCACGTGTTGCTGTGATCCGACCAGCGACTTTAATTCTTGTAATTGCGCCGAGAGGCGAGCCACTTCTTGTTGATGGGCCGACAATTCCGACCGCAATGCGAGCACTTCGTCGAGAGGGACCGCCGCAACCGATGTCACCCGTGATCGAGAGACCTGTGCGGATAAAGATTCCACACCCATGGGCACTGACCGCGCCGGCGCGACCGGCGCATTCCGATCGACCACTCCGTTGGCCGACCGATCACAAAGCCGAGTCATCATTTCCGAATCGGACTCCGTCATTCCCACGACCTGTTCGCCAGCCCGGCCAGAGGGCCTGCTATCCAACGATCCGTTCATCGACGGACCAGTTAACCGGCGAAGCTGGGCCACCACTTCGGCAAGACCCCGCACACAGGTCGCTCCAGACTCAACGACCAGCTGGCTGAACGACCGCTGTTTCGGCCGCGCAGCAGACATCTGTTCAGGGGAAGGAATGCGGGCGATCAGATTGATCGGTTGGTCGCTATAGCGGCGGGACATGGAACCTCCTGTAACACCTTCACCATCCGGACCGCAGAGAACCGTGGAACTGGTTGCGACGATTCAGCTGGAGAGATTCGAACATCGGGCGGGTTGGATTCGCGAGAAGCCTCACCTCCGACCCACTACGTACTTGTCTACTCCCACCGAGAGGATGAGTCAATGATTTTCCCAAACAATGGGGGGACACGGGCATCACAATCTGAGCGACTGAGGCCTAAAATCTCGTGACGCTGGAGAAATGAAACTCCGGCAGGACCACGGCGGGGACCAGCATTTTTCCTGTTTCAGACGTCACGGCTTCCATGGGCACGGTCCAAGCCTCGACCCGTTGAAAGGCCCGCAAGGGACTCTCGTGAAACCGGAAGTTCTTCACCGCAGCAACAATCTCCCCTTTCTCCACCAAAAACGTCCCATCCCGCGTCATGCCGGTCAACGTCAGATCGGTCGGATTCACCGTGCGGAGATACCAGAAGTTCGTCACGAGGATCGCCCGGTCGGTCGATTTGATCAAGTGGGCCAGAGACGCTGCCGCCGCGCCTTCCATCGACAGCCGCGGCGCCTCGATCGTCGGAATCGTGGCGATCTGCTGCGCCTGCGCGGTGAACCGGTCGTAGGCCAATTGTTGGAGGACGCCCTGACGAAGCCATGACGAAGCCGTAGACGACAATCCATCGGGCGTAAAGCCGACGCCGAGCAGATCGACGTGACCCGGACAATTCTCCAACGAGATCCGTTCATCAAGGATCCGCTGTGTGAGGGTTCCGGCAAAGGGGCTGGTGCCCTTCAGATACGACTTGGCATCCAACATCCAGATGATCCAGGACCACAGCCCGGCGACGGCCGCCGGTTCAAGAATCACGCGATACCGTCCGGGAGGCAGTTCCTGCGGCTCGGCTCCGAGGGTGGCCTTGTGGATCGCCGAGAGCGTGCGCTCCTGAACCTTCAATCGATCGATGGAGCGGTGCGCTGCCGAGGCCCACCCGGTGGCGTCACCGGCTTGCACCGTGATGCTGAATCGCGCTTCGGTCCGCTCTTCAAAGGCGAGCAGCCCTGTCCCGGCTGCCACGCCGACCGACGCGCGGGAGGAGGAGACAATCCCCGCCGCCGACAGGTTCTCCATGCGGCATTGACCGATCGCTTCATTGGCGTACTCCAAACGAACCGCCGGACCGGCTTTCACGGTCTCGCTGCGCACCGTCGGACAGGGATTGTAGGTTTGCGGTCCGACTGGCGGCAGATACTCCGGATCTTCAGGAGACACGCGGGCAATAGCCTCGGCCCGTGTGACGGTCTCGCGGAGCGAGCCGGCGGTGAAATCGGTGGTCGTGGCGGTGCCCTGCCTGGCACCGAATGCCACGGTCACACTCACGCCTCCGCGTCGGGTGTTGACGTTCTGGATCACTTGGTTGTTGGCGAATCTGGTCGTCCCGCCATCCTGATCGTGCACGGTCACCAAGGTGTGATCCGCCGTCGAACATTTCATGACCAGTTCGGCGAGAAACTGAAACTCTTCGCGGCTGGTCATCTTCGGCCAGGATTTAGCGCTGATGCCGGTCATGATCGCCCCTCGCCCCGAATGACCGGAATGTTGCGGAAGCGGGCATGCGACGCCGCATGGGTCATCCAGCCTGATTGCCCCGGCTGGCCTTTGCCGCAAGTGATAAAACCATAGCGCTGGCGATGCGACCGGTCAGCCACCCCGTCGCAACTGTTCCAAAATTCCGGCGTGATCCCGTGGTAGATCACATCGCGCAGCATATGGGTGCGCTTCCCGTTTTCGATCGCCCAGAACGCGTCTCCCCCGAACTGAAAATTGTAACGCCGTTGATCGATGCTGTAGGAGCCGTGCCCTTCGATATAGATTCCACGCGTCACATCCGCAATAAGCTGATCGACGGTCGCCTGCCCCGGCTCCAAGCCGATGTTGGCGATGCGCACGATCGGCACGCTGCCCCAACTGTCGGCGCGATTCGACCCGCGCGAGCGCGCCGCCCCGATGCTCGGCGCAACTTCCCGATTTGTGCAGTACCCGACGAAAAGCCCATCCCGCACGATATCCCACTTCTGACAGGCCACGCCGTCGTCGTCGTACCCGGTGGCCGCCAGCGTCTCCGCTTCGGTGTTATCCGCTACCAGATTAATGTGCGAGGACCCATAGCGAAACGTGCCGAGCTTATCGGTCGTCAGAAAACTGGTGCCCGCATAGTTCGCCTCATACCCGAGCGCCCGATCCAGCTCGCTTGGATGGCCGCAGGATTCATGCATGGTGAGGGAGAGATGTTCGGGGTCCAGCACCAGATCATACGCACCGGCTTCCACGGCAGGCGCTTGCACCTTCTCAAGGGCTTCGCGCCCGATGCGTGGCGCCTGCTTCAAAAAGTCGGCCTCTTCGATGAGCTCATAGCCGCGTCGCAACGGCGGCGTATTGAATGAGCGACTCGCAAACCGGCCATGGTGGACGGCTGTCGCCGTACAATCCCCGCTCGATGCGAGGAGCTCGAATTCCAGCCGTGTGCCCTCAGTAGAGGCGAAGAGTTTGCGATCCCGGCGCGCCCAGAGTTCGGCCGTGCTACGAACGACCCCGGGTTGGGCCTGGAGCGATTCCATCGTTGCGAGAAGCAGCTCGGTCTTTTGTTGGAGCGGAACTGTGAACGGATCGATCCGAACCGGCGTGACGACTCGATCGCGATGAACCGGCTCTGCTGCCAGTCGAACCTTGTCGATGGCGATCGAAGCGGATCCTCGGGCGATCTCGATCGCCAGCTCGGTGACTCGCGGAACCTCTTCGAGGGAAAGGATCGAACTGGCGGCGAAGCCCCACCCACCGTGGTATAGCACGCGCACTCCGAATCCGACATCGTCCGTATCACGAATTGATGCGATACGCCGATCCTCGCCGCGAATGGACTGCACCGTGCTGTGAACGATGCGAATGTCTCCATACTCGGCGCCGGAGGCAGCCAAACGTTTGGCTGCAAGGTCGGCAAAATCCTGCCAGCTGGGTGTCGGCATATCATCATCCTGTCAAACTCTCAGCCGCTGTGCAAGGTACGCTTTTCAGGACACCTAGCTTGGCTTTCCCGCTTCCCTGGCTTACGATACGGCCATGCTGCCTCCCAAACAGACCCCACGCCAACGCATGATCGAATTGTTGATCGGCACGCGCCTGGCCACGCACCAACTGGCCCAGATGCTCGGCATTCCCGAACGGCA
>JBEBHO010000126.1:0-7253 GCA_040081095.1 Nitrospira sp. | reverse complement strand
TCACCGGGGCCTCTGGTTCCGATCCCTCCGCCGAGCCTCGATAGTTGTGTGCCTTGTCCGGAGAGGCGCGGGAGCAAATAGCGCAATTGCGCGAGTTCCACTTGAACCTTGCCTTCCCGGCTATGGGCCCGTCGCGCGAAAATGTCGAGAATCAGCTGAGTTCTGTCGATGACTTTGATGTCGGTCATCTCCGCGATAGCCCGTGCTTGAGCAGGCGTAAGCGTTTGGTCAAAGATGACCATATCCGCGCCTTTATGCAGAGTTTGTATGAGAACTTCTTTCAGTTTTCCACTCCCCAGCAAATAGCGTTGATGGCCGTCAGAAATACGCTGAGCGATCTTATCGATCACGGCTACGCCAACAGAGTCGGCAAGTTCCGCAAGCTCAGTGAGTCGCTCTTCCTGCTCTGCCCGTCCTCGAGATGAGGCGCTGACTAGCACGGCAGACTCGCTTCCACTAGTGACGGCGTGGTGCTTGAGGGCTTCCTGTATCTCGGCCTCAAGATCTTCAATGAATTGGTTAAATCGTATGGGGCAATCTTGGAGCGGCGTGGGTTTCAATACTTGGAACAGGGTCCCGCTTTGATTGGACGGAAGGAGATGCGCCAAGTGCAAATTTCCGGGAGTCCCATTATGGGAAACCGTCAGGACGCCGATCATATCAAGGCGGAGGTAGCCCAGATCGGTCAGATCTTCCTGGCTCAACGGACGATCCTGAAGCTGTGTTCGAATCAGCCGAAGCCCGCGCAGTGACCGGGGTCCTGCACGAAATTTTGACAGCGTCGTGGGCGACAAGACCATGTCCGTTCCCACGATGATTTCCTGCACCGCACCGCGCCTGGTGAGGAGCAACGAAATAGGACGCCGGTACTCAGCCGAGAGGCGTGACAGCTCTGTGGCCAGTTCGAGTGAAAGGACGTCATCAACGGCATTCCGCCGCCGATAGAGATGTTCGATGGCGTCAAGCTGACTGGCGCGAAGCCCGATGGTTTTGCCCTGTACGTCAGGAATACGTCGCCTCTTGGTTAGTGGATATGCGTGGTTGCGCGATCGGTGTAGGCCCCCGGTCGCAGTGAGGGGAGAATCTCGATATCCGTGGGGGGAGTCTGTCCACCCATGAGCAGTTGTCTGCCGGCGGATGCAATCATCGCCGCATTATCGGTGCAGTAGGCCATTGGGGGCAAAGCCAGCTGAACCCCTTCTTCCTGAGCCTTTACTGCGAGGAGCGCGCGAAGCCGTGAATTGGCGGACACCCCTCCGACTACCGCAAGCGCAGATACCCCGGTTGATCGAACCGCCACAAACGCTCGATCGACGAGGACGCGGACGATGGCCTCCTGATATCCGGCTGCCAGATCCGCGGCTTGCGTTGCTCTCGTTGATGGGTCCATCTCGCGGAGGCGATACAGCAACGAGGTCTTCAGTCCGCTAAAGCTGAACTCTAAACTGCTTCTTTGTAAACGAGAGAGGGGAAATCGAATGGCTTTCGGGTTCCCTTGCCTGGCCAATCGGTCGATCGCAGGCCCGCCCGGATACTCCAACCCCAGCATCTGCGCGCCCTTATCAAAGGCTTCTCCGGCTGCGTCGTCTCTTGTGCAGCCAAGCAGAAGCGTTCGACCATCGGCTTCTCTCCTGAATAAGTGGGTATGACCCCCGGATACGACCAGAACGATGCAGGGATACGGGAATGTGGGATCTGCCAGCCAGGCAGAGGCAATATGGCCTTCCAGATGGTTCACGCCGATGAGCGGCAGGGAGAGGGCATAAGCCAGGCCTTTGGCATAATTGAGTCCGACTAAGAGTGCGCCGGCCAGGCCGGGCCCCTGGGTCACCGCGATGGCGCCAATGTCATGTCTGGAGAGGTGTGCTTCAGTGAGTGCGGACTGAACAACCCGGTCGATAGTGCCGAGATGAGCGCGTGCAGCCAATTCAGGAACCACGCCTCCGAATTGACGGTGCACGGAATCTTGTGATGACACCACATTTGAGAGGACGGTTCCAGTGCCGTTCAGGACGGCGGCCGAGGTTTCATCGCATGAGGATTCAATCCCAAGTATCGGACAGGGTGTCCATGGGGATCTGCTCTGAAGACCGGCATGTGTGAGAGGCATCATCACAGTGTAGGCGTAACATATTCAGAGGACAAAAAGCATGCACCCCCTACAGCTGTGAGCCGCAGGGGGTGCAATTCGCGTGACGAACGTTGCGTGGTCAGAGAGCCCTCCGACCAGCGAACCTATACGCTGGCCATCGTCTCTTGTTCGATGAAGGTCGGTGCGCCATCTCGAAGCACGACCTTGATCTTTCGGCTCTCTTTGAACCGGCCTCTGATCAGATCGTCCGAGAGCGGATCTCCGATGGCGCGCTGTATCGTCCGACGCATCGGACGGGCACCATAGAGTGGCTCATATCCTTCTTTAATCAGCCATTGTTTGACTTCGTCATCCAGCTCGATCTCGACACCCTTTTCCACGAGGCGCGAGTTCAGCTCACGGATCAGAATATCAAGAATGGTGTAGAGCTGTTCCTTCTCCAGTTGATGGAAGATCACCACTTCGTCGATGCGGTTCAGGAACTCCGGGCTGAAGGAGCGGCGTAATTCGCCCATCACTTCTTCCTTCTTTCTCCGTGCCTGCTCCCCTTCCGTGCTCTGGAATCCGAGGGACACACCTTTTTGGATCATCTTGGTGCCGACGTTCGAGGTCATGATGATCACGGTATTCTTGAAATCAATCTTACGCCCCAAGCTGTCGGTGAGTACACCATCGTCCAGCACCTGCAACAAAACGTTGAAGACGTCTGGGTGGGCCTTTTCGATTTCGTCGAAAAGCACCACTGAATAGGGCCGGCGGCGAACCTTTTCGGTGAGCTGTCCACCCTCTTCATAGCCGACGTAACCAGGAGGCGCTCCAAAGAGCCGGGAGCTCGTGAACTTCTCTTGGTACTCGGACATATCGACCCGAATCAACGCGTCTTCGCTATTGAATAAGAACTCCGCAACGGTTCTGGCTAACTCGGTTTTGCCGACGCCGGTGGGGCCCATAAATATAAAAGATCCGATCGGCCTTTTGGCATCCTTCAGACCGGCACGAGAGCGGCGGATGGCGCGTGAGACTGCCGAGATGGCTTCGTTTTGGCCGATCACACGCTTGTGGAGGAATTCCTCCATCCGCAATAGCTTGTTCGATTCTTCTTCTTCCAACTTGAAGAGTGGAATGCCGGTCATCTTAGAGACGACGTAGGCGACATCTTCTTTTCCGATGGTGGGCTTATTCTTCTCTTGGCTCTTTTTCCACTCGCGTTTGGATTCTTCAAGCAATTTACGCAACCGCTCTTCTTCTTCGCGGTGGCGAACGGCTTCTTCAAAGTTCTGCATCGAGATTGCGAGCTCTTTATCCCGTGAGACTTTCTTGAGCTCTTGTTCCATCGCTTTCAGCTCTGACGGCAAGGCGTAGGTCTGAAGCTTGGCGCGTGAGCCGGTTTCATCGATCAAATCGATCGCTTTGTCAGGGAGGAAACGATCGGTGATATACCGATCGGAGAGCTTCACCGCTTCAACGATGGCATCTTCGGAAATCTCGACGCCATGGTGTTCCTCATAACGGTCTCGGAGCCCTTGGATGATCAGGACTGCCTCATCCATGCTTGGCGGCTGAACATGAATCGGTTGGAACCGTCGCTTGAGAGCGCCGTCCTTTTCAATGTGCTTGCGATACTCGTCCAATGTGGTCGCGCCGATGCACTGGATCTCTCCGCGGGACAGCGCAGGCTTGAGCATATTGGAGGCATCGATCGATCCCTCTGCCGCCCCTGCTCCAACCAGCGTGTGCAACTCATCGATGAAAATGATGATATTGCCGGCTTGAACAATTTCCTTCATCACGACCTTCAAACGCTCTTCGAACTGGCCGCGATACTTGGTGCCGGCAACCAGCGAACCAAGATCGAGCGCGATCACGCGCCGTGACAAGAGATTGTCCGGAACTTCGGACTGTACGATTCGTTGAGCCAACCCTTCGACGATGGCGGTCTTGCCGACACCGGATTCCCCGATGAGCACCGGATTGTTTTTGGTGCGGCGGCTGAGAATCTGAAGGACGCGTTCGATTTCATCGGCCCGGCCGATGACCGGATCCAGCAGGCCTTCTTGCGCCATCTGAGTCAGATCCCGTCCAAATTCATCGAGCGCCGGTGTATTGCTTTTCCGGTCTCGCTCGCGCGGCGCAGACTTTCTCAGGAAGGTGACGGTTAACTGTCTGGCCGTCAGTAGATTGGCTCCGAGGCTACGGAGAATCTTTCCGCCGATCCCCTCCTCTTCTCGCAAGAGACCGAGCAGGAGATGTTCGCTGCCGATATGGTTATGGCCCAGCAGTCTGGCTTCTTCCACACCGTATTCAATGACTTTCTTGACGCGTGGGCTAAAGGGAATTTCCCCGAACGTCATCGTGGTCCCACCGCCGGGCAAATTCCGCTCAATTTCGAGCCGGATCTGTTCGGTCGAGAGGCCCATTTTTTTCAGGATCATCAGGGCGATACCGTCGGATTCACGGAGAATCGCGAGAACCAAGTGCTCCGTCCCGAGATAATCGTTCTGGTGCCGCTCGGCCTCTTCCCGTGCCAGGATGATGATCTTCCGACCCTTGTCCGTGAATCGTTCGAACATCCTGCCTCCTTCTGGTCTGGTATAGACTCGTAGTGGTTGCGCGAACCTATGGAAAATCTTGGCCTAATTCTAACTACCGCCTTTTCGAGTGTCAAGGTTGCACGTGAATTCGACAGAGACGTGAAACGATGGTGAGCGTGTTGCCATTGGTATTGCATCACACTGCGATCGCGTGCCGAAGTTGCGTTGACAGTCTGAGAAGCGTCCCGATACAATCCCGCACCTTTTACCACCTCCACCACTGAAGGCGCGCCGGCATCGATATGCAACGTAAGAGCATTGGCATTCTCACGAAGCCGAAATTTCCAGAGGTTAAGGAAACGCTACAGAGCGTTCTCTCCTGGTTGCGGGCGAAGAACATCGTTGCGCTATTAGATACGACGTCTGCTGCATTGCTTGGCGAGACGGGAGGAATTCAGAAGACACAGCTGGCGAGTCAGGCCGATGTGCTGTTGGTTTTAGGCGGTGACGGGACGATGCTGAATGCGGCACGTCTCGCCGGAGAGCGGGGCATTCCCATTCTCGGGGTCAACATGGGCGGGCTCGGATTTCTTACTGAAGTGCGTTTGGAGAATCTCTACCCTTCCCTCGATCGAGTCTTCGCCAACGACTTTGTGTTAGATGAGCGACTCATGCTCAAGACCCATGTGCATCGGCATGGAGAAACGGTGACGCAAGGGGCTGTCCTCAATGATGTTGTGATCAGCAAGGGTACCTTGGCGAGAATGATTGAGCTGAAAATCGCCATCCAGGGTGAGTTCGTGACGAATCTGCGCGGCGATGGATTGATCGTCAGTACTCCGACGGGATCGACGGCCTACTCTCTTTCGGCCGGCGGCCCAATCCTGGCTCCGGCAGTGCAGTCGCTGGTATTGACCCCGATCTGTCCCCACACGCTCACCCATCGTCCGTTGATTGTCCCGGCTGGAGCGGAAATCGAAGTGACATTGACTAGTAAAGATGATGGAGCGATGGCCACCATGGATGGCCAGGTGGGTGTGGCTATTTCGCAAGGTGATACGATTGAGATCAAAGTCTCAGAACATCGCACGAGACTGATCCGGTTTCCAGAGACGCGATATTACGAAGTGTTGCGGGAGAAGCTGAAGTGGGGAGACGGCTGAACCGTCCCCCCTGGTCTGTCTAGTGCGAGTGCCGCTCGATCAAGGTGAGCATCTCTTGATTGGTGGCGAATTTGAATTCCCCGATACAATCAGTTGCGGCGGTGTGGGCCTTCTCCGCGGCATCGAGGGCTTTGAGTCCTGCCAGATTCACCGGGCGGCTCTTACGGTCTTTCAGCAAGCCGGTGAGCTTGTCTTTGACGGACTGTATCGAAGCTGGTTGGCTTGCCGTCTGGCTCTCCAAATAACGAGTCACCACTTCCGCGCACCACTCCCCGTCTCGCTTCGCCACGCCAACGAGTCCTTCACTGGCCTTGCGGGCCCATCCGGTGAGGAACATGCCGTCCACGGCTTTTCCCGTTGCCTCGTCATAGGCTTGGAAGAGAGCATCGTCAGGATCGTTATTGGTCTTATTGGGGTTGGTAACAAAGAGGCCGTTCTTATAGGGCAACCCCACGGTCTCATCCACCTTGTCGCCGACGGCGAAGACGACGGAATCACAGGGGAACTCATAATACTGCTTGAGTCCGACGGCTGCGGTATCGGTTCCCTTGGGCTCCAGTTTATTGTCTTCCATCTCCAGCCCGCGCACTCGATTGTTGCTATCGACCAGGATGCGCTTGGGAGATGCCAGAAATTTGAATCCCATTTTCGTGTTGCTGCCGGTAGGCTCGCATTTAGTGAATTCGTCCGTCAGTCCCTTCAGCACTTCGTCGGCATTCTGCCCGACAGCCGCAAGGCGATCCTTGATCCGCGCCACCTCTATGGTAATGCCCTCGACGTCCATGTTCGCGCAGACCGACCGGATTTCTTTGGGATTGTATTTTCGTTCCAGCGGGCCGCGTCGCACAATGGCGGTCACTCGCTCCACCTTCTTATAGCGAATCAACCAGTGCGCGATGTCCACCATGACGTCGCCCGCGCCGATGACCGCCACATGCTTGCCGACGTCAAAGGGGCGATCCCCGAATCCGGGTAACCGGTTGAAGTGGTAGACGACATCCTTGGCATGGAACACACCCTGTGCCGAATCCCCCTCCACACCGATCGCTTTCGTCCCTTGTGCGCCGATTGCAAACACGACCGCATTGGCGCCGAGCGCGCGCACATCCTCGACCGTGAGATCTTTGCCCTTGCCAATCGACACATTGCCGTAATAGTGGACATTGGGCTGTTCCAGCATGTCCCAATATTGTTTCTTGAGTCCACCGCGCAATTTCAGCTTGGCCGGGAAAATCCCGTATTCAGCCAGTCCGCCGAACTTGATATCGCGATTTAAAATGATGACGTCATGGCCGGCTTTCGCCAGCATATTTGAAGCGGCCATTCCGGCTGGTCCGGCACCGGCCACAATGATCACATGTTTACCCTGTGCGCTCATGCGATGTTCCCTGGAAAGGTGGATAGAAAGTGACTAGAACCCCAACAGTTTCGCGGACATTAGCATAGAGACTTTTGGGGTGTCAAAGA
>JBEBHO010000268.1:0-1883 GCA_040081095.1 Nitrospira sp. | reverse complement strand
CATGCCAGCATTCTGCTCGGTCTCTGTGTCGGCTACCTCCTGCTCGCTCTGTTCGAGCGCTATCTGATTAATGTCGGTAATCCCACGTCATTGTTGTTTCTTCTCTGCATCATGCAGCCCCGCCATTCTGAGATGGCCTTGACGCAGGAAGACGATCCGTGGCCTCCCTTGGAAGAAGAGGCTGTCGGTGAACTTGCGGGGGATGCATCGAGAGCGTGAGCTGTGAGAGCCGGGTCACCATGAAGCCTATCACCAGCGTTGTCGTGCGATTCTGGAGTGCCGGTGCAGCCAGTCAATCAATGAGGTGAAGGATGGACGAGACAGCGTCTGCATGGAAGAGGCAAGACTGGCATCTGCCGCACCAAACCCGATCTGGCCGTGCGGAATGGCCAACATTTGTTATGCGTGAATGGAAGGATCTCCTGAAGCAGATACGGATCCGGCTGTTGCTCCGATTCCGATATCGGAACGCCCGGGTCGGGAAAGGTTTTCACGTGGGGACCGCGGTCAGTATCGGCGCAGGGTTTGTGGCAGGCGACTACGTGTATATCGGACCCTATAGTCAGCTGCCGCCGCAGGTGTATATCGGGAACTACTCTTCTTTGTCGGCTTACGTGGCCATCGTCGGCGCCGATCACAATTTCGACCCGCCGGGCGTGCCGATCGTGTTTGCCGGCCGTCCGCTATCCCGTGTCACGACGATCGGCAGCGATGTGTTGATCGGTCACGGCGCGATTCTCATGCGCGGGATCACAATCGGCAACGGGGCCATTGTCGGAGCCGGGGCGGTGGTCACCGAAGATGTGCCGGCCTATGCCGTGGTGGCAGGCGTGCCGGCCAAAGTGTTGCGGTATCGATTCGACGAACGTGGCCGCGCCGTGCATGAAGCCATGCTGGCGCAGCCGACGAAACGGGGCGAGCCTCCGGGGCCGCTGAGGTAAGGGCATGCGAGTGACATCTTCGAATCAATCATTCCCCAGCCCACACTCGTATCGCAATCGAGTGGGCCGGGTTGTGTGGACGACGGTGTGGTGGGTCTTGTTCCGTCCAAGTCCCAGGCCGTTTCATGTCTGGCGATGCGGGCTCTTGCGCCTGTTCGGCGCCACGATTGAGCGGGGGGCGCACCCCTATCCGTCGGCGAGAGTGTGGGCGCCGTGGAATCTGACCATGGGGGAAGGCAGTTGTCTTGGCGATCATGTGGATTGTTACTCGGTCGATCGGGTGACGCTCGAACCCTATGCGACGGTCAGTCAATACTCGTTTCTCTGCACAGCCGGCCACGACTATACGATCCGGGAGATGCCGGTCATCACCGCACCGATCAAGATTGGGCGCCGCGCGTGGGTCGCGGCCGACGCGTTTGTCGGTCCGGGAGTGATGATCGGCGAAGGGGCGGTCGTCGGCGCGCGCGCCAGCGTGTTTCGATCGGTCGATGCCTGGACGGTAGTCGGCGGAACGCCGGCTCGCATTCTCAAGAAATATTCCCTGGGTCAGGGAAACCCATGATCGCCGTTGCGAAGAAGAGGCCCGCATGAATGTATCGATTCTCATTCTGACGCTGAACGAAGAGGCCAATCTTCCGGACTGCCTGCGGTCGGTTGGATGGTCCGACGATATCGTGGTGCTCGACTCGTTCAGCAGCGACCGGACGGTGGCCATTGCCGAAGAACGGGGCGCGCGCGTGGTGCAGCGCCGGTTCGATAACTGGGCGGCGCATCAGAATTGGGCATTGGAGCAGATCCCGTTCAAGCATCCCTGGGTGTTCTATCTCGACGCCGACGAACGGATGACCGATGAGCTGAGGGATGAGTTGATCGCTATCGCCAATGAGGTGACCCGCCCGGAAGCGGCATTTTACTGCGGACGCCGGAACATGTTTATGG
>JBEBHO010000076.1:0-25975 GCA_040081095.1 Nitrospira sp. | reverse complement strand
TCTTTATTGTGATGGGCTACTTCAAGCTGCGCTATTGGGGGGCGACGGATGAGATGTTGCACGAGGCCCGCCTCGAACGCGCGGAGCGCTATGCCCGCGCGCTCAAGCCGATCGGGAAGGAGCCGTCCTATGAATTCTGCCGGCGCCTGACTTTCGTCACGCTCGTCGCCAGCCTTATCTTCGCCCTGTGCCTGCCCATCCTGTTAATGGACTTCTATCGCGTCACATTCAAATTCTTTTGCGTGGTCTACGGCTTCCTGCTCGTCGTCCATCTCATCCGCGTCGCCATCGCCCAAAATATTTCTGTGGCCAGGTCGGATGGGTAGACGAATCACGCTTTGTGCAGTTGCAGATAATGCACGATCGCTGAGTGGGTGACGAGCCCGACGACCTGGCCCTCCCGCACCACGACCAAACGATCCAATCCTTCCTGGCTCATCCGCTGCATCGCCTCCAACACCGGCACATTGGGCTCAATCATTAACCCGGGGGATGCGGGACGCATGATTTGTCCAATCTGCTTCCACGCCCAGAGCGTTTGGGGAACGGCCTGGACATCCATCACCGTCACCAGTCCGACCAGTTCTCCTTGCAAAACAACCGGAAATCCCCCGTACCCGTGCGGGACAAAGTATTGATTCACCGCGTCCGCCACAGTGCAATCCGGTGGAATGACCACGACGGTCTGGACCATTAGATCCTGAATAGGCACGACTGCCAGCGACTGGCGCAATCGGGCCTGCCGGCGGCTGGCCAGTGCGGTCGCGAAGAGAAAGGTGGCCATGAGGATGACCCAGCCCCCATCGGAAGCCATCGATCCCGGCAGATCCCCACTCAGCGCCGCGATGACCACCATCACGCCCGCCAATCCGAACAACACGCCGAAGACCAATCCGACCCACGACGCCTGGACAGTGGCGCGATAGAAGTCCTTCCCCATGGCCCACAACCCGGCGCGCAAGATGCGTCCGCCATCCAACGGAAAGCCTGGAATCAGGTTAAACAAACCCAGCTGTAAATTCACAAACCCAATGAGACTGCCCAGCATCATCAGCCCTCTCCATCCCGCGGCATCCCCTACCGTACCGGCCAGCTCGACCGCTCCCAGGCACAGCGACCCGAGCGCCACACTTACCGCGGGCCCGGCGATGGCGATGAGAAATTCCGCGCGGGGATGCGGCGGCTCCTCCCGCATATGCGCGACACCGCCGAAGATAAAGAGGGTGATCTGGCTGATGCCAATCCGATAGGTCAGCGCGACATAGGCATGGCCCAACTCATGGAGCAGCACCGACGCAAATAAGAGAACGGCCGCGACGGCCCCCATGGCCCAATAGCGCTCTTCCGACAATCCCGGAAAATTGGCCGGCAGATATCCCGAAGCCAGGCTGGAGGTCACGAGGAAAAAGACGAGAAACCAGGAGGCATGGACACGAATAGGAATGCCCAGCGCGCGACCGATTTCCCAGGAGCCGACTTGCATGCGTGCACCGTAACAGCGGAAGCTGCATGCGGTCAATTCATCTTCACTCGGCTTGAGGTATACTTGACTCTATGTCATCGAAGACGTTCCATTGGATGTTGAGCGCTCTGCTCGTTGGAAGCATGGGAACTGTTTCGCCTCCCGACACGAGAGCCCAAGTCATCACATCCGGCCCGCCTTCCTGCCCTGGCATCGCGCTGACGTTCGACCTCTGCCCCGTGAAAAAAAGTCCGGGCTATGACCAGGCGCTGGTGGACTACCTGATCCAACACCAAATCCCTGCCACGTTCTTCATGTCCGGCAAATGGATCGCGAAACATGACGCCGAAGTGGACCACCTCCTGGGAATCCAATTCTTTGAAGTCGGTACCCACGGCGAGGTGCATGCGCATCTGCCGATGCACAATGCTGAGGAGCAGCAGAAAGAAATTTATGCTCCGGTCCGGCTCCTCAACGAGCACTATGCCCATGAGGCCACGCTCTTTCGTCCGCCCTATGGGGAATATAACGACACTACTACCGATGTCGTGAAACTCCTCGGCCTGCGCTTCATTCAATGGAGCATCGAATCCGGCGATCCTGATCCGACCTTGACGGCAGACCAGATCCTGGCCCGCATCGAGAAACGCGCCAAACCCGGCAGCATTGTGGTGCTGCATGCCAACGGCAAGGGTAAACAGACCAGAGCGGTGATTGAACGACTGACCACTGACGTCCTCCCCCGCAAATCGCTGACGCCTATGACCGTCAGCGATTTACTGGCCTGCAAACAACGGAACCCATGAGCACACCCCACATCAGATCCATGCAGGCCGCCGACCGCGACGCCGTCGTGCAATTCCTGGCGGACTCCGATCCCTGGAAGACCCTTGGGTATACCGGCACTGATTGGAACCGGATCTTCGCGCCGATCCCCCAGGGGCGAGACGCAATTGTTGCCTTGGTAGCTGACAAAATCGCGGGCGTGGCCCTCATCCGGGAGAAGTTCTTGCTGGGAGATTATCTGGAGCTGCTCGGAGTGGCGACTTGGACTAGAAAGACCGGCGTCGGCGCCGCGCTCCTGGCCCATGTAGAACAACTCGTATTCGCCAGAACGAAGAACCTCTTCGCCTGCGTGTCCGACTTCAACGCCCCGGCCAGAGCCTTCTACAAGAAGCACGGGTTTCAAGAGATCGGGCCGATGCCGGACTTCCTCATTCCCGGCAGCTCAGAGATGCTGCTCAGAAAATCGGCGGGACCGGCACGAAAGAGCTGATGGCTAATAGCCTATGGCAAGAGAGAATAGCGCCACTTATCATTTCTTCTCTTGCCATCAGCCATACGCTATCTGCTATAAGCTCCTCATATGAAAGTGACCAAACTCCTCCACACCCGCATGCGCGTCAGTGACATGGAACAGACCATCGCGTTCTACCGCGAAGTTCTGGGCCTTGAGGTCCTGGAGCGCAAGACTTCGCCGCGCGGATCGCACCTCGCATTTTTGAAAGTTCCGAACAGCGACGAGCTGATCGAGCTGACCAGCTTCCCGCCCAGCGGGCCGGTGAAAGTTCAGGAGGATCTGGTCCATCTCGCCTTTCAAGTGGAGAACCTCGACGACACCATCGCCGCACTGACGGCCAAAGGCGTCAAAATCACGGACGGCCCGACTCAGACCTCATCAGGCAGCCGATTTCTCTTCATCGATGCCCCCGATGGGTATGAGATCGAGCTGATCGAACGACCGGACGGCGTGAAGATCGTATAGCGGCACACCAACCCCTTTTCCTTCTCCTCTCCTTCGTGTTACGTTTCTCGCCCGGTTCAGTCCATAGTCACTCAAGAGGAGCCTCTGCATGAAGAACGGATTTTTCCGCGGCCACGGCCTGGGCAATGATTACATCGTGATGGACCCCAAAGAGCTGACCTTCAAACTCACGCCGAAGAACATTAAAGCTATCTGCGATCGCAATTGGGGCCTGGGCAGCGACGGCATTCTCGCGCTCGTTCCGAGCAAGAAGGCCGACTTCGGCTTGCGCATTTACAACCCGGACGGCAGCGAAGCGGAGAAATCCGGCAACGGATTGCGTATTTTTGCCCGTTATCTCCACGCGACGGGGAAGACGAAGAAGAAACATTTTACCGTCGAGACGAAAGGCGGCCTGGTCACGATCGATCTGCATGTCGATCGTCATGGCGATGCGAGTGCCGTGACCGTGGAGATGGGACAGGCCACCTTCAAGCCTGCGGCGCTTCCCTGCACCATGGCCGTCGATGAATTGATTCAGCAGCCGATTGACGCGGCCGGACGTGCGTTGTCCTTCATGGGCGTGAGCGTCGGGAACCCCCATTGCGTAGTCTTCAAACAAGCGGGAGAATCCTGGTCGCGCGAAGATCTGCTGAAGCTCGGCCCGGTCCTGGAGAACCATGCGCTCTTCCCGAAACGGACCAATGTGCAGCTGGCCATTCCAACCGGCCCGAAGGAAATCTTCATCCTGATTTGGGAACGCGGCGCCGGAGAAACACAGGCGTCAGGATCGTCATCCTGTGCGGCTGCCAGCGCGGCAGTTCGGCTGGGCCTGGTCAAGAGTCCGGTCACGGTGAAAATGCCTGGCGGCACATTGAATATCGAAGTAGCGCCGGACTTTTCCCTTACGATGAAGGGGCCGGTGGCCGAAGTTGCGCGCGGCAGCCTGAGCCCGTCATTCCTCCGCACGCTGAAGTAGGCGTGACGGTCACGCGTCATTCGTCAAACGGGAAGATAAAGGACTGCGGTTCTTGCTATTCTTACGATTGACGGATGACCTATGACGACCGACACACTCCAATCCAAACTCGACCACCTGCCCGACAATCCGGGCGTGTATCTCTTCAAAGATCCGTCCGGAGAATTGCTTTACGTCGGCAAAGCCGCCTCGCTGGCGGACCGCGTCCGCTCCTACTTCCAACGCGGCGCCGACCATTCTCCCAAAACGACCTTGCTCGTGGGCCAGATTGCCGATCTCGAAACCATTGTCACCCGTTCGGAACTGGAAGCGCTCATCCTCGAAAGCAATCTCATCAAACGCCATCGGCCGCGGTTCAACGTTGTGCTGCGCGACGACAAGCAGTATCCCTACCTCCGCCTGCCGATCAAAGACCGCTTTCCCCGTCTGTCGATCGTCAGGAAGGTTCAAAAAGACGGCGCGCTGTATTATGGTCCCTATACGCCGGCCGGCGCGCTGCGCGAAACACTCAAGGTCATCAAGAAATCGTTCCCGCTCGCCACCTGCACCATCGAGATCGACGGAACAGCCGAACGGGCCTGCCTGGAATTCGAGATCAAGCGCTGCATGGCGCCCTGTACCGGCAATCAATCGCAAGCGGACTATCTCACAATCGTCAGCCAGGTTCGTCAGTTCCTGGAAGGCCGTGACCATGAACTGCTGGACGACCTTCGCGCTCAGATGGAAGCCGCGGCCGAGCGAGAAGAGTTTGAAGAAGCGGCCCGGTTACGCGACCGGCTCTTCAAGATCGAGCGCACGTTGGAAAAGCAGCGCATCACCCAAACGGCCTCGACGGACCAAGACGTGATCGGCCTGGCGAGACAAGGTACTGCGGTGGATTTGCAGCTGCTCTTTGTGCGCGGCGGCCTGCTCATCGGGCGGAAGGACTTCTTCTGGCCGCAGTCGGCCGATGTCAGCGATGAGGATCTGGTCCGATCCGCCATCGAACAGTTTTACAACAAAGACGGCCAACCTCCCAAGGAACTGCTGGTACCCACGACGCTTGCCGACGCGGAACTCATCGAACAATGGTTGAGCGAGAAGCGGGGCTCTATCGTAAAAGTCCTCGCCCCGGAGCGCGGAACGAAACATCAACTGGTCCTGCTCGCGGAAGAAAATGCGGCTGCCTCGGTGGCGAACCACCTGCGCGATGAAGCGCTGGACCGGCAAGCCGTCGAAGACCTAAAACGGCTCCTGCATCTGGAAAAGGCGCCCCGGCGCATCGAAGGGTTCGACATCTCCAATACCATGGGCAATCAATCGGTCGCCTCCATGGTCGTGTGGGAAGACGGTCAGATGAAGAAGGCGGATTATCGTCGATTCAAAATCCAGACCGTCATCGGCGCGAACGATTTCGCGAGTATGCAGGAAGTCGTGGCGCGACGGTACGGAGACTCGGAACATCTCGCCAGACCGGACCTGATCCTGATTGACGGGGGTTTAGGACAGCTGGCCGCTGCGATGGAAGGCCTCAGACAGGTTGGACATCGAGATCAGGCCATCATGGGCCTGGCCAAGGCGCGCGGCGAAAAGAATGAGCGGATCTTTTTGCCCGGACGCAAGAATCCTATTCTGCTCAGGCCCAATGCCCCCGCCACGCACTTAGTCCAACGCATCCGCGACGAAGCCCACCGGTTTGCCATCGGCTACCACCGCAAGCTGCGCGGCAAAGCACTGCTCTCCTCACAACTCGACCAGATCGTCGGCATCGGCGAAATCAAACGCACCAAACTGCTCAAACAGTTCGGCAGCGTGGAGGAGATTGCCAAGGCCCCCGCGGAGGAACTTCGCGCGGCAGGATTGACCGAGGAGACTATCCTTAAGCTCCGCGTTACACGGCCTTAATATAACTTCAGACCACCCCCCTTTAGTTCGGGGTGGATTTGGCCCTTCCCAATATGCTTTACTAGAACCGTCTGGTCCTTTGAACTTCCCCTTCGTGGTCATGACGGTATGAGGACTCAACGGCCTTATATCCAACCCCAAGTCCCACAGCAAGGGGTCAAGACACTCCCCGAGCATGCGTCGTTGTCGTGTCCCCTCAACACCCTCGCTCTCCACCACACCAGTCACCGGATAAAGAACAGTGTGCCGAGCATAAAGGGGATGCAGTGATATTTCGCGGCCCGGAAAGCCTTCAGTACCCGTCTCGCAAAGAATTTCAGCATCTGGCTGAAATCATGTACCAACTCAGAGGCGTACAGAATCGCGACCACTTACCAACGCTTGCTTCAGCTGTAGCTCCATTAATTCCCCATCAGTTCGCAGCGTGTGGTTCCTATAATACTCAGAAGCGTGCCTTACATGTTGCCTATACGTCCTTTAACAAAGAGCTCAACGACCTCTATGTCTCCCAAGGATTTGTCACGGATCCCTCCATCCAACTCCTCGATCGTACTCAGATTGGAACAGTCTCAAGTGAAGACTCGCCGGAGCTAACAATTCCGCGAGAAGTGACCAATCTGAAGCTCGACTTCGGAGTGAAGACCTGCCTTTCCGTCGGCGTCCGTGGAGTCCTCGGCGCATGCACCTACTTTTGTCTCAGCAACTTCGACCAGCGCCAGATGGGGAAGCTGCGGACCATGATGCAGATTCTGGCACCACATTTTCATCTAGCCTATATGAGAGCGACGACGTGGGCTCAGGGAACTCATGCATCCTCCAGGCGGGTGGAGTTAACCGCACGGGAAGAAGAAATCATGCGCTGGGTGTCGGAGGGCAAGACCAACTGGGAAATTTCCATGATCCTGAAAGTGAGTCTGAACACCATTAAGTTTCACCTCAAAAACATCTATCAGAAACTCGGAGGGGTGGAAAACCGCTGGTCGGCCGTCGCACAATGGCAGTATGCTTCCACAGAAATTCAGTTCCCCGACTCACCTGATAGCCACGCGTAGTTCACGACCACCTCGTTCCATTTAGTCCTAATCTCCCAAGTAGCCTCCTACGCCTATACTACGACAACGACCCTCTTCCACATCGCTTTACATCGTTCAAACCGCTCACCCACTTGCGACTGATTAGCCCCTTCGTGATTTCGTAGCGGTTTCTCATTTACCAGATCCATCCATTCAGGGGCCTACCCATCCGGGTAGGTCCCTTCTTGTCACACTTCCCCTATCTTCTCCATCAACCAAGGAGGCACCCATGATTACCGCTGAATGTCAGATTGCGAAATCTGCTGCAGTTCATACGTTGCTCGATCTGTTGGAGCAGCGCAAAACGCGCCGGTTCGGGTGCGGGATGGAACTCCCCGGGGGGCCTCTCCGCTATCGAAGCACCATGCCTCCGATTCCTCTGAGCCAAGAAGAAATCCGATACCTGTTATTTGCCGGCGTCGGAGAGACCGGAAAACATCTGGCCGATATGCAGTACGTCCGCCGGACAGGCCGTGAAGATGGCCAGGGAATGGCCATCATGAACTTCCAGGGCCGGACCGTCGCCAGCGCTTGCGCCGCCAATACCACCAAGCTCTTTATCACCGACGACGAAGGCGTCTACTTTGCTTCGTCCGTGTCTCACCCGGAGAGCGGAATTCCACCCGAGCTCGTCACGCTACAGCAACGCCGGCTCGAGATTCCGCGCCGGATGCCCTACATGCTCTCGTTCAATCAGTGGTACACCAATCGCCCAGGGACCCTCTACATGCTCCCTGTCACAGAAGTGGCGCGAGTCTATCTCAATCTTCTCCTGGTGCTGCTGAGCGAAGAATACGGGTACTTCATCGTCGATACTGACAATGGGAACGCCGGTTGCGGACTGGATTCCTTCCGGCGTAGTCGCGGCGGACACCTGCACGACGATCCTTCCACCAATCGAGTAATGACCCTCCGGGACCTCGACGCAGCGATCAACGACACCGCACTACAGGAACAAGGGTTAGTCTGCCAGAACCTATTCTTGATGACCCAAGCGATCGGCCTTGGCGGCGGCATTCAAAGCGTGGGGAGCGGGCGGCATCTGCTCGGTCTTGAGCCGCGGATTTTTTCAGGCCTGGGTTTCACCTTTCAGCCGTCGAGTGTGGCGGGGGTGCGCGCAAACCCTGTCGGACTCGCCAATCACTGGGAAGGACCGTGCCCGCCGTTTACCTCTTCAATCGAAGAGGCCGTGCTCAGCCTGGTCGACTCAAAATTCGGGCTCGGCGGCATTTACGCCACGCCCACAAGCCGGCCATGGATGAATCCTGACGGCGCATCGAAAATCGTACCGCACGAACAACGCACGATCGAGGCCGTCATTGAGTTTTGCAATTACGTGTATCGCACCTACGGTCGGTTCCCGGCACACACAGACGCCTTCAAAACGGTCATTGCCTTCCAAGCGCATCACGTGGATGTGGGATTCTACGACAAGTTCTACCCGAACGAGTCCGTCCCTCAAGCCCACCGCGATCACTTCGCCGCATGGCATCAGAGCCACCTTGATGAAGGCGCCGCCATGTCAGCGATGCACGAGGAGGTGCTCTCATGACACATCGTCGACGTGTCGTCATTACCGGGTTAGGAGTCGTGTCGCCACTCGGATGCAATCTGGATATGTTTTGGCATCTGTTGAGCCGTGGTGAGAGTGGCATCAAGCCTATCACCAGCTTTGATACGTCACCCTTTAACGCCTCGCTCGCTGGAGAAATCACGGATTTCGATCCGACCGATTTCATTCATCCCAAGAAGGCTCGCCGAATGGGTCGCGTTTCGCAATTTGCCGTGGCGGCGGCGCTCATGGCAGGCCGCGATGCTGCGCTCGACCTGGACCACGAAGACCGTGATCGCGTGGGCGTGTGCTTCGGAACATCGGTCGGCGGGCTGAAGGAAGCCTTTGAAGCGCACGATTCGATGCTCGCCAAACAATACAAACACACGAACCCCTTCACCATGACCACCACCTTTCCGAACGCCGTGTCGGCAGAAGTCTCTATCGCCCTGGGGACGCATGGCGAATGCGAAACCTACTCGATCGGCTGCTCATCCACGGCCAATGCCATTGGCCGCGCCTACGACCTGATTCAAGGCCATGATGTCGACATTGTCATCGCCGGCGGAGCCGAAGCGCCGCTGCACCCCACCATCTTCTCTGCCATGGATGCCGGCCGCACCCTGGCCCCGGACCATGGCGGCACCATCCGTAACCTTCCTCGCCCCTTCGACCAAACACGTTGCGGCATTGTTCTGGGAGAAGGGGCCGGCAGCTTCATTCTGGAAGAGGCAGAGCACGCCGAACGGAGAGGCGCGCGGATCTATGCCGAGCTGGAAGGCTGGGCCTTTACCACCGACGCGTTCTCCATGGCACGCCCTGAAGAAAGCGGCAAAGAACATCGCCGCTCGATTGAGCGAGCCATGTCTGCGGCCCATTGGTTTCCCGAAGAGGTGGACTACATCAACGCCTGCGGGTTGGGAACCGTTGAACTGGATCTGATTGAAACGATGGCGATCAAAGCCGCGATGGGATCGCAGGCCTACCGGGTTCCGATCAGCTCATTTAAGTCGGCGCTGGGCCATGCCTTTGCCGCAAGCGGGGCCTTTCAACTCATCGGGACCGTCCTCGCGCTGCAGCATCAGTTCATCCCGCCGACGCTGCACCTGACACAGCCGGACCCACAATGTGACCTGGACTACGTGGCGTGCATCGGACGCCCCCGCACGATGCATCGAGCGTTGGTCAATAGTTTCGGCTTCGGCGGGAAAAATATTGTCATCGCCGTGTCCGGCGTCGACGTCGCCGTATCGCAAGATACCTTGGTGCGTGAAGGCGTGGGTGCGCTCTATCACGAACCTATGGCCGCTCCAGCATTGGCACAGTCTCCGAGTACGGATTTGATCCAATGAGTGAATTGAACCGGATCCACCGATGTATGTGCGCTTGGCCCTCAGGGTCATAGGAAGGATCAAACCATGAATACCATACAGATCACCGCAGACCAGTTGTCGACGCCAGACGTGATCGCGAACCCCTACCCTTGTTATCACGAGCTGCGCGAGCAATCGCCTCTGAACTATGAGTTCCTTCCAGCAGGAGCCGTGTCCGGCACGAATGAACCCGTCCGGGCCTGGGCCTTGATGAGGTATGGCGATGTGTACGGAGCCCTGCGGAACCATGAAACCTTTGCGTCAAATCATTCACTCGCCGGGAAAGTTGTTCCTCGTCTGGCGCTCATCCATGACGATCCTCCTCGCCACACCCGCTTTCGCCACTTGGTCAACAAAGCATTCACCTTAAAGCGGGTAGAGGCGCTGAAGCCCTGGATCACGACCGTGGTGAATGAGTTGGTCGATCACATCGCCGCGTCGAATGAGTCAGAGGTCATGCACGACTATGCAATTCCTCTCCCGGTCAAGGTGATCGCCAGGATGCTCGGGATTCCGGGAGAGGATTACGTCCGATTCAAGCTTTGGAGCGACACGTTTCTCGCATTCAGCTCAATGACGCCCGCAGAACGCGCGAAGAGCAACCAGGAGATGATGGCCTATTTCGGACAGATGGCCGCCACACGGCGAACGCAGCCCGCAGAAGATCTCATAACTGCCTTGGTCGAAGCGAATGTCGAGGGGGAGTCGCTGGCAGACGCGGAAATCATCGGCTTTTGCATGTTAGCCTTGATCGCCGGAAATGAAACGACGACCAACCTGATCGGCAACATGCTCGGGATTCTGGTTGACCGTCCCGATCTCTGGCAGCAATTGCGCGCAGATCGAAGCCTGGTCGATCGAGTGATTGAGGAAACCCTCCGGATCGAGAGCCCCTTCCAACGCCTTTCCCGCATTACGACTTGCGACACGGAGCTGTCAGGCGTCGCGATTCCACAGGGATCGCTCGTGACCATTTACTACGGCGCAGCGAACCGGGATCCCGCCGAGTTCCCCAATCCTGATGAGTTCAGACTGGACCGCGATTTACGCAACCATGTCGCCTTCGGAATGGGGATTCATTACTGCCTGGGAGCCCCTCTTGCCAAAGCCGAAGCCTCCATCACGCTCAATACGCTGCTTGATCGCTTCCCTGTCATCGAGCGAGGAAGCAAGCCGGCGCTTCGTCAAACAACAAGCCTGATGGTGTACGGCTACCAACAACTACCGCTCAAATTCACGGCATCGAACTAGGAGCATCTGAAAATGTTTGACGCACAGAAACGAGGACGCACATGAAACACCGCCAGGCAACCTCAGACCTTAATCCCCAATCCGTTGTGACGGACGTATTTGGGAGTCTTTCAAAAGAAGAATTGCTTGCCGCCTTGTCCCTCATGCACCAAATACTTGAAGCAGAGAGGACAGGGGACGTGGAACGGATCGGGACCGCGCTGTCCAAACTGCCTCATACGATTCCCTCCCGCAAGCCCTCGAACAAGCGCCAGGCGACTGATGCACCGGCGCGGCGCGGACACTACCCGCACGATGTTGTTCGCTATTTCTTTGCCTGCGTCGAGAAAATGCACACCAGGCTTGAGGTAAAACCGAGTCCTCCGCACGTACCCAGCAACACCTGTCACCTATCGCCCAGGGAGCTCACCGTGCTGCTCTGGATGAAAGAAGGGAAAACCAACTGGGAGATTGCTCAGATCCTGGGGCTGAGCGAACGGACCGTCCGCTTTCATGTCGGCAGTATTTTCGAGAAGCTTGACGTCACGTCTCGCACACAGGCGGTCGCACGGGCTCTGGGGGAGGGGCTCATCGCCTCCTGAGACAGGTCCATCCAGGCCCTGTGGTTCCCGCGCAACCCCGACATCCACAGCAATCAGCGGCTCTTTGCCTTCCCGGCTACCGCCAGCATTGGCCGCTCACCTGGCGCTTGCGCCAGGTGACGCGCCCCCTCCTCACCCATCTATGATGCCGGTCATCGTTCGCCGCTCCTGCAACGCAGAGGAGCCTGTATGACACTCACCTCTTGCGAGGGTTCTGATCATGTCGAAGGACTCCAGACGACTGCGTCTTATTCATGGGTCGGATCACAAGCGGCCACATACGGAACACCCGCCCGCACACCTATCCCCTCGCAACAATTCGCTCCAGCATTCGATTCCCCGCACATCCGGCGACCTAATTGTATCGTTGCGGGCCACGGAGGAACGTCTCAGCACCTTATTGGAAGATCGTGGACGAGTCAGCCGCGACCTGCACGACTCCGTCCTGCAGTCGCTCTACGCGATCGGCCTCAGCCTCGACACGTCCCGCCGGGTGGATGCGGCGCCACAAGCAGAAACCGACCGCGCCTATACCCATACCGTGGATCAGCTGAATCACTTGATTCACGAAGTGCGCGGCATCATTAAAGGCCTGACCGACGGGTCGATCCAGGAAATGAATCTGGAAGAGGAACTGAGAAAACTGGCCGGCAACTATGAACAAATCGGCGGGGTGACGGTCTCGCTGGGGCTACAGCACACGGCACTCGATGTGCTGACGCGCGAAGAGGAGCAAGAGATCCTGAACATCGTCCGTGAAGCGTTGAGTAACTGCGTCCGCCATGCGAAAGCCACGCACATCGATGTGACGGTCCGGACTCACCACAATCGAATCCGTGTCAGCATTCGCGACAATGGCAAGGGATTCACCGTAACCGACTCCAGCCCGAAAGGGTATGGCTTGATAAATATGGAAGCGCGGGCCAAAAAGCTTGGCGGCAGCTTGCTGCTGCAATCGAAACCCGGCCACGGCACGCGGGTCACCGCGGAATTTTTACTGGAGCCGATTTTAACACCTGTATGAAACACGCACGTATTACGCTTCTCATCGTCGACGATCACGAAGTGGTCCGGCAGGGACTCCGGACGCTCTTGGACCTCGAATCGGATTTTCAGGTCATCGGGGAGGCCGCCTCAGCCGCAGAGGCCGTCACGCAGACGGCACGCCTCCAGCCCAACGTCATCCTGCTTGACGTGAAACTGCCCGACAGCTCCGGGATCGCCGCCTGCCGCCAGATCCTCGCGGCGACGCCGGCCACTCGCATCTTGATGCTGACCAGTTTTTCGGACGACACCATGGTGGTGGATGCCGTCCAGAGTGGCGCCCATGGCTATGCGCTGAAAGATGTCCGTACCCAGGACTTGATTCACGCCATTCGCACCGTCGCAAGCGGACAGGGCTATCTGGACCCGCGCGTGGCGCAGCAAACGCTGCATTGGATCCGCCATCGGACCGAAACCGGCTCCCGCACGTCCCCCGATCGACTCACACGCCTCTCCCCACAAGAGCGCGCCATCTTGCCCTTGCTCGCTGAAGGCAAGACCAACAAAGAGATCGCCGCCAGCCTGCGTCTCAGCGATAAGACCATCAAGAACTACCTCGCCAACATCTTCGACAAACTGCAAGTACGGCGGCGCACGGAAGCGGTTAGCTGGTATATCCGAAGCGGCCAAACTCAGCCGGTCGATCCGACCCCGTAAGGTCTACGCATTCCTCATCATAGGAACGATCCCCCCTCTAGAAATTCGAGGATGCCAGGCCCTATGCTACCGCCTGAAGGCTGTCCGGCTAGGGACGGCCTTACGAACCATCGAAGAGACCACACGACGCCATGTCAGGCTCAACCCGGTTTTCCCCCTCTACCATATCCGACCTGACCACTCAGGCCGCCTCACTTACGCATGTGATGGCGTCGCCCCAGACTCTACCAACCCCGCAAGCCGCTGATCGCGCAGTGGCCGCCGCGCAAATCGGAACCTGGCAATGGCACCTCCACACGCAACGGGTCGAGTGGTCCTCTGAAGCCGATGCCATTTTTGGCCTCCCGGCCGGCGCCTTCGACGGCACCTTTGACGGATTTCTCAGCCGTATCCATCCCGTCGATCGCCCTGAACTTGAGGCGGCGATTCACGCCGCCATGGCAACCCGACAGCCCTACTTGATGGAGCATCGCATCATGCTCCCCGATGGCACGACCCGCTGGGTTTCCTGCCGGGGACGGGCAATTGCAGAGGAGAACGGCGACCTGTGCGGTATGGCCGGGACCATCGAAGACATCACTCCACGCAAAGAAACCGAGCGCATCCTCCGAGATCTGCAGCAGACACTTGAGCAGCGCGTCCGGGAGCGAACCACCGAGCTGGAACAGACCGTGCAGGAGCTTGAGCAGGAAATCGCCCGCCGACGACAGACGGAAGCGGCTCTCAGCGACAGTGAGCAGCGCTATCACACACTGTATGAGCAGAACCCCTCCATGTATTTCACGCTGGCGCCGGATGGAACGGTGCTGTCCGTCAACGGATTCGGCGCCGAAGAGCTCGGCTATCAGGCAAGTGAGCTGCTCGGCCGATCCGTGCTGTCGGTCTTCCAACCCCACGACCATCAGACCGTCCTTAGTCAATTACGCATCTGTGCCGGGCATCCCGGCCAAACGTTTGAGTGGGAGATTCAGAAAGTCCGGAGCGACGGCCGGCTGATCTGGGTGCGGGAGCGGGCGAGGGCCATCACCGATCCACGGGGACGCTCGATGATCCTCGTCGTCTGCGACGACATCACGGACCGCCGACAGACCGAGGAGGCCATCCGCGAAAGCGACGCGCGCCTCAGAGCGACCACGCAATTCCTCCACACGTTGGTGCGTGAATCGCCGCTCCCGATTGTCAGCCTGGACGCAGACGCCAAGGTAACGAGCTGGAACCAGGCTGCGACCGCGCTCTTTGGCTGGACGGAAGATGAGGTGCTGGGCCGGGAACTGCCCTATGTCCCCCAGGGACAGGAAGCGGAGTCTGAGGCACTCTGGATCCAGGGCCTGAACAAAACGGTTCATGGTCCTCTGGCGTTGCAACGTCAACGCAAAGACGGAGCCATGCTGGACCTCCTGCTCTGGCCGATGTTTGTCTATGACGAGACGGCCGCGCTTTCTACAGCCATTGGTCTCTACGTCGATCAGTCCGACCTTCAGCGAGCAGAGGAGGAATTGCGCGAGAGCGAAAGCCGTTTCCGCGCCTTTGCGTCGGCAATGCCCGATCTGGCCTTCGTGCTGGATGAGCATGGCCGTTACGTGGAAATTCTCGGCCATGAAGACGAACTCTTATACGCCGATGCGTCGCAGTTGAAAAACCGGCTCCTGCACGAAATCTTGCCCCAAGCCGACGCTGACAGTTTTTTGGCCATCATTCGGAAAACCGTGGAAACAGGCCAGTCACAGCACGTGGAATACCCGCTGAAGGTTAAAGCCGGGGTCCTCTGGTTTGAAGGCCACACCTCACTGATGCAGCCCGTGCCCGGCAAGATCAAGCAAATCGTCTGGGTCGCCCACAACATCACCGAACGCAAACAAGCCGAAGTGGCCCTCCGCGAAAGCGAGCGGGCGATACGATCCCTTCAGGAGGCCACCTCCTCATCGGGCCTCACGCTCGATCAGAGAATCCAAACCGTGTTGGAATTGGGATGCCGCCGGTTTCAACTCCCGGTAGGACTCATGACAACCGCCGAGGGAGATCAACTCGTCATCACCCACGCCTGGGATCCCGACAAACGGTTTGCCCCCGGCATGCAGCTGCCCCTGTGCAAGTCGTATTGCGGCACCACGCTCAACGAATCGGGCCCGGTGGCCATCGATCATGCGGCACACTCTGAATGGCAGACCCATCCCGGGTATCAGACCCTCGGCCTTGAGTCCTATCTTGGCACCAAGCTCGTCGGGGAACATCGGGTTTTCGGGACCATCTGCTTCCTCAGCCCCACCGCCCGCCAAACCCCGTTCACCTCTGCTGAAAAAGATTTTCTCTTATTGATCGCCCGCTGGGTGAGCGGTGAACTGGATAGACAAACCTCCGAACAAGCCCTCCGCGTCAGCGAAGAACGCTTCGAGGTTGCCTTCCGCTCAAGTCCCCATCCGGTCGTGATTACCGAACTGGCAACGGGACGCTGCATCGAGGTGAACGATACCGCGTTGCGGATCTTCGGGTTTGAGCGCCACGAAGCGGTCGGCCGCACGACCATCGCCATTCAGCTCTGGCCCAAGCCGGATGATCGCACACGATTTATCACGCAACTGTTGGCAAACGGCACTCTCCGAGGGGTGGAGTTCAGTTTTCAAACGAAAGACCGGCGGTTGCGCCATTGTCTCGTCTCGAGTGAATTGATCGAACTCAACGGCACCCGCTGCATCCTCACCGTCGGCACGGATGTCACAGAGAAGAAAGAAGCCGAAGCGGCGTTACGGGAAAGCGAAGAGCGCTGGCAGCGCTTCGTCGCCGACGCGCCCGTGGGACTGGTCGTCGTCGATGCCGACAAGCGGATTATCAGCGCCAACAAGGCCTTTTGTGCCCTCACAGGCTATTCCGAGCGGGAAGTGATCGACAATACCTACGCGCTCTACACCCATCCCGATGACCTGCCGAAAAATCTGGAGCTGACCGAGGAGTTTTTCTCAGGACAGCGAGACGAGTACACCTACGAAAAACGCTACGTCAGGAAAGACGGCAAAATCATCTGGGTCTCCATACGGGCGAGCCGTCTGCGCGTCCACGGACATGATTCGCCGCTGCTACTGGCGGTCGTAGAGGATATCACCGACCGCAAACAGGCCCTCGCGGATCGGGAACGGATCAGCCAGGACCTGCACGATAACATTCTCCAATCTCTCTATGCCGTCGGCATGCAACTCGAAGCCGGAAAACTGCTGGCCGGGAAAGCCCCGCGCAAATCAAAACAGCATGTCACACAGGCCATCCGGCAGTTGAACCACCTTGTTTTGGAAGTGCGGCAGTTCATCACCGACCTCACCCGCCGCACGGCGCCGACATTGGATTTTACGGTGGCCTTGAAACAGCTTGTCGCCTCCTTCTCCTCCGAGAGCCACCACGCGCCAGCCCTGGAGCTCGATGAGCACGCCTTGGCAGCCATCGCCCCGGCCATTGGCGAGCAACTCCTCAACATTACACGCGAAGCCTTGAGTAACAGTCTGCGCCACGCCACGGCGGCTCACCGCTCGGTCAGCCTGACCCAGACACACGCGCACATTCACCTGCGCATCACCGATGACGGAACCGGCTTTGACACCGCACGCAAGCGCCGCCGCGGCCACGGACTGGCCAATATGGCGGCCCGAGCCCGCACCATCCAGGCGCAATTCACCCTCGACAGCGCCCCTGGACGAGGAACCTGTATCACCATCGATGTCCCGACAGGAGGTCCGCATGCCCGCTAAAGCGAAACCGTCGCCCCTTCGCCTGCTGATCGTCGACGACCACGAAGTCGTCCGGATCGGACTCAGCGCCGTCCTGAATCTGACCCCGGGCATGAAGGTCGTCGGCCAGGCCAAAAGCAAAGCGGACGCCCTCACCCAATGCCGCCGGTCCAAGCCGGATGTGGTGCTGCTCGATATCCGGCTTCCGGACGGAAGCGGCATCGATGCGGCCCGGGACATTCTCTCCACGCACCCGGAAACGCGCGTGTTATTTTTGACCAGCTTCGCCGACGAGCACACCCTGCTCGAAGCGATTCTCTCGGGAGCGCAAGGTTACCTCCTGAAGGACATTGCCTCCGCTGCGCTCGTCCGGGCGATCAAGACCGTCGCGTCCGGCCAACCTCTGATGGATCCACGGCTCACCACCCATACCCTGTCGTGGCTGAAAAGCCTGTCAGCCGGACCGGGACCAACGAAACGCTCGCTGCTGTCTCCTCAGGAGCAACGCATCCTCCCGCTCGTCGCCGAAGGACTCACCAACAAGGAAATCGCACAACGCCTGGACTTGAGCGAGAAAACCGTCAAGAACTATCTCGCCAATATGTACTCAAAGCTCCAGATCGGACGACGCTCGCAAGTTGCCGCAATGTACGCAGGAAGCTTCAAAGGCTCTCTCCCTCCGCTCGCTTCCAAAACCTCATAAGAGAGCCCTGCCGCTCCGGTACGAGGCAAGGCTCCGATCTCTGCTCCGCTCAAGATTCCCCCTGACACACCGATACAGAACCGTTGCCCTGCGACAGACGTCGCGTCCGTCTTCTTCCGCCATCCGATCCCCGGCCTCAATTGGATTCGCATCAAGTTTGCGCCTCCAGCATCCGACAAAGACCTGGATCTCCGCATCGCGGCTGCGCTGTGTCACGTGAGGGGCTGATGTTCGATTTATCCGCATTCCGCCTGCAAGACATGGCGCTCTGCAGCACGACCATCCGCCAGCTCGGGGAAGGCGCCACATCGATGGAACGCGTCGCTGACCGGATCACACGCTTTCTCTATGCCAATCTCACGACCGGACCGGATGAAGATCCAGCTTGCGTCCTCGTTCGCGCATTTAAAACACACCCCTACGCACGCCTCGCGCCTGAGCTGCAAACCCTCGTCGATGCCAGTTTGGGAGGACCTCCAGCCTTACCAGAGATGAAATGCCTCACACTCCTCGGCAGTACCGGCGTCATCTCAGGCTGGAATAATCCCGCACTGTCGAGCCGCTTTCGAGTCATCCCCCTGGCCGGACCGGACGCGCTAGCACAGCTGCCGATGTTCGCCCAACTGTTTGCCCAATTCCAGGTTAATGTGCCCGGCATTCAAGACACGTCCACCTCCCTCCTGCTGGATCAGCACGGGACAACGTTCAATGCCTTCCATGTGCCTCATGCCGTCAACAGTCCCTATATTCCAGGACAACAAGACTTCGTCGTTCCATTTGGCGTGCAATCGGTCTTCGGCTGCGGTGGACTCTTGCCGACCGGCGACATGTTCGCCCTCATCCTCTTTGCCAAAGTCCCGGTTTCCAAAAGCACCGCCGACTTATTCGCAACCATCGCCCTTTCGGTGAAGCTCGCCCTCGCTCCGTTCGATCACGCTCAACTGATCCTGCCGACAACAACGTCCGATTCCGGTTCCGGCAATACACGAGCCCCCGTCACCCTCGCCGCCTTGCAAGACCGCGTCGCGACGCTCGAAGCCATCCTGGCCGCGCAGGAACGGACGGTCGAGGTCCAATCCGGCCGCCTTGAAGAGAATCTGGCTGAAGCGGTCAGGCAGGGACAACAACTGCAGGAACAAAGTGTGCGGTTTGAAACCCTGTCGGGTACCTCCCCCGTCGGCATCTTTGAAACGGATGCGGAGGGAGCCTGCCTTTACACGAATGCAGCCTGGCAGACCATCGCCGGTATCACGCTCGCAGACACGTTGGGCGACGGGTGGTGCCGTGCCATTCTTGAAGAAGACCGGTCACACGTCGTTGCAACCTGGAACCAGACCGCAAAAGCCGATGGGGAATTTTCTCTGGAGTTCCGCGTCAGACGATCGGACGGAGCCATCCGTTGGGTCCACTCCCGATCGCGTCCGCTCACAAATGCCTCAGGCCTGGTGACCGGCCACGTTGGCACAATGGAAGACATCACCGCGCGTAAACAAGCCGAGGAGTCGCTTGCTCAGCTGGCAGAACGATTGGAACTGGCAACCGCCGCAGGGCAGATCGGAATATGGGACTGGAATATTCCGCAAAACGAGTTGGTGTGGGACGACCGGATGTTTGCCCTGTACGGGGCCCGAAGAGAACACTTTAGCGGTGCGTATGACGCCTGGCTTGCTGGAGTACACCCGGATGATCGAGCACGGTGCAATGAAGCCATTCAGCAGGCATTACGCAACGAACGCCCGTACGACATCGAATTCAGAATTGCCTGGCCCGATGGTACGGACCGCATCCTCAAAGCATACGGACACGTCACAAGGAATGCCGACGGCACCCCGCTCCGAATGACTGGCGTCAACTACGACATCACCAGCCAAAAACATGTGGAAGACGCGCTCCGGCAAAGCGAGGAGCGTTACCGTCAATACTTCGAACTCGGTCTGGTCGGCATGGCCGTCACCTCGCCGGAAAAGGGTTGGGCCCAAGTCAACGACCGCCTCTGCGAGATCTTCGGCTACACACAGAGCGAACTGACGGCCAAGACCTGGAGCGAATTGACACACCCTGACGACCTGGCCGCCGATGTCGCGCAATTCAATCGCGTCATGTCGGGAGCAATCAACAGCTACGCCATGGACAAGCGCTTTATCCATAGGGATGGGCACATCATCTATGCATCGATCTCGGCCAGCGCCGTCCGCCGTGACGATGGATCCATCGATCACTTCGTCGCCCTCGTTCAAGACTTCTCTGCGCGCCATGAGGCCGAAGAGCGACTGAAAAAGAGCGAGTTGCGACTCCAACAGCAAATCAAAGAAATGCCCATCGGACACATCGGGTGGGATCGGTCGTTTCTCGTCGATTCCTGGAACCCGGCCGCTGAGCGGATATTCGGATTCACGGCGGCTGAAGCAATCGGCCGTCATGCCTCGCTCATTATCCCTGAGAAGTTCCACTCCTACGTCGAGGAAGTTTGGCAGCGCCTCATCATTGGCGATACGTCCGCGCACAGCATCAACGACAATGTCACGAAGGCCGGACACAGAATCACCTGCCAATGGATCAATACACCCCTGCGCGACACGGACGGCCGGATCATCGGAGCGTTTTCGATGGTCCAGGACATTACGGAACAGCAGCACTACCAAAACCAGCTACGGGAAATGGAGGAACGCTGGACCTATGCATTCGAAGGCAACGGGGACGGCGTCTGGGACTGGGACGCGACCACGAACAAGGTCTATTTCTCCCCACGCTGGAAAGACATGCTGGGCTACGCTGAGCAGGAGATCGGCGACACCCTTGAAGAATGGTCCACCCGCGTCCATCCGGACGACTTCCCGCGTGTGATGAGTGACATTGACCGCCACTTCCAAGAAGCAGTCCCTCACTATGAAAATGAGCACCGCCTGCGCTGCAAAGACGGTTCATACAAGTGGATCCTCGACCGCGGCAGAGTGATTGCGCGGACAGCTGAAGGGAAACCTCTCCGGGTAGTCGGCACCCATACTGACATTACCGAACGCAAGCGGTCGGAAGAGGCCCAGACCCACAGCCACAATCTGATCCTGTCCTTTATTGAGCATGCCCCTGCGCCGATCGCGATATTGGATAGAAACCTCCGATATGTGGCCGTCAGCCGTCGATGGGTGCAGGATTACCGACTGGACAATCAGGACATCCTCGGTAAACATCACTACGACGTCTTTCCTGAAATCCGCACCATGGAGGACTGGCAAGCTGTCCATCAGCGCTGTTTGGCAGGAGCCGTGGAGCGGCGGGAAGAGCAGCGGTTCGTTCGGACAGACGGATCGGAAATCTGGCTTCGCTGGGAAGTACGTCCCTGGCTGGATACAACCGGTGACATCGGCGGCATCATCCTCTATACGGAGGACATCACCGGGCGCAAGCAGGACGAAGATCGGTTCAGACTGGTGGTGGAATCGATGCCGCACGGCATACTCATGGTCAATCAAGCCGGCACCATTACCTTGGTGAACAGCCAGATGGAGAGGCTATTTGGCTATACGCGGCAGGAGTTGTTAGGCCAACCCGTTGAGCTGCTGATCCCGGAACACTTCCGTTCCCAACACTCCGAGATGCGCATGGCTTACTTTGCATCTCCTGCACCCAGGCCCATGGGCGCAGGACGCGAGCTCTATGCCAGATGCAAAAACGGCAGTGAAGTTCCCGTCGAAATCGGTTTGAGCCCCGTCACCACTCCAGCCGGCATTCACGTGCTGGCCTCCATCGTCGATATCACGGCCCGCAAACAGGTGAAGACGGCGCAACTCCACCTGGCCGCCATCGTGGCGTCTTCGGACGATGCCATCATCAGCAAGGACCTGCAGGGACGCATTACCAGCTGGAATCACGGTGCCGAGCGGACCTTTGGCTACACAGCGGACGACATCATCGGTCAACCTGGCACGGTTCTCATACCGCCAGACCGCGCCGGTGAAGAGACGGAGCTCATCAGCCGCCTCCTCCGTGATGAACGGATCGAGCATTTCGAGACCCGCCGCAAATGCCGAGACGGGCGCATCATTGATGTCTCGCTGAGTATTTCGCCCATCAAGGACCACGCGGGCACGATCGTCGGATCGGCCAAACTCATCCGCGATATCACGGCGCGCACACAATCAGAACAAGCCCGTCTGAAATTACAGCAAGCGATCGATCATGGGCGAGACGGTCTTGCCCTGCTGGACGAGCATGGCCGCTATACCTATATGAACCCCGCTCATGCAGCGATGTACGGCTACAAACAGGACGAGTTGCTAGGCAAGAGCTGGCGGGAGCTCTACCCTCCGGAATGGGCGGCCATGATCGAGCACATCTACCTCCCGATGCTGTCCACCAGCGGTCATTGGCAAGGAGAACTGGTCGGACGATTGAAATCCGGAGAAGCCTTCGACGTGGATGTGGCCCTGACGCTCTTAATCGATCCCCACACTAACGCGCATACCACCCTCTCCACCTGCCGCGATATTTCTTCGCGCAAACAGATGGAGCGGGAGCTCATCAATGCCAAGGACGCCGCCGAGGCCGGGGCTCGGACAAAATCCGAGTTCCTCGCCACCATGAGCCACGAAATTCGCACCCCAATGAACGGCGTGCTGGGCATGACCGGTCTCTTGCTCGATACCGTGTTGACGGACGAACAGCAAGACTACGTCCGCATGCTCAAACACTCCGGCGAGTCCCTGATGCGGATCATCAACGACATTCTCGACTTTTCAAAAATTGAGTCGGGCAAGATGACCATCGAACGCATCCCGTTCGATCTGCGCCTGACGATCGAAGACACGCTGGAGCTGCTGGCCCCCGCAGCCCAGAACAAACGCCTCGAACTGGTCGGACTCATTGCCGCCAGCCTCCCCACCGCCGTGGTTGGTGATCCAGGCCGCATCCGACAGATCCTGACAAATCTCATCGGCAACGCCATCAAATTTACCGAAACAGGCGAAGTCCTCCTTCAAGTCATGCTGGTGGATGAAGAGTCCTCCGCCATGAAGCTCCGGTTCGAGATCATCGATACCGGAGTGGGCCTCAATGCTGAGGCGCAAGCCAAGCTATTTCAATCGTTCACCCAAGCCGACAGCTCAACGGCCAGAAAATATGGCGGGACCGGCCTGGGCCTGGCCATTTGCAAACGGCTTGCGGAACTGATGGGCGGGGACATCGGCATGTACTCGATCCCCGGCACCGGCACCTGCGTGTGGTTTACCCTTCTCCTGGAGGCGCAAGCGGACGCCTCGGAGGCTACGCCCCACGCACTCATCGACCGCCTGGATGGCCTGCGCATCTGTTTAGTCGACGACAACGCGACGAATCGAAGTTTGCTCCAATATCATGCCTCTGCCTGGAACATGCCCCACGATTCCGCGGAGGACGGAACCGCCGCCCTTGCTCTGCTACGGCAGGCTGCGCGCGACGGCAAGCCATTTGACCTCGCCATCGTCGATATGCAAATGCCCGGCATGGACGGCCTGCAGCTCGGACAGGCGATTAAGGAAGAGCCCGCGCTCGCCCACACAAAGCTCATCCTGCTCACGTCGATGGGCCGGCGGGGCGATGCGAAACTCGCTCACTCCGCGGGTTTCTCTGGATATCTCACCAAGCCGGTACGGAAGGCCCACCTCTACGACTGCCTCCGCCTCGTCATGGGACAATCGCTGAGTCTGCCGCCGCACGATCAGGCCGACTCTGCCAGCCATGCCCTCATTACACGCCACCAGGTTGCCGAAGTACGCGCGCAACTCCTGCTCCTGGTCGTTGATGACAATTTGATCAATCAGAAGGTTGCCGTGAAGATGCTGGAAAAGCTGGGCTACCGCGTCGATGTGGCCGGGAACGGCAAAGAGGCGCTGCTGGCCCTCGCGCGGCATGCCTATCACCTGGTCTTCATGGATTGTCAGATGCCGGAGCTGGACGGATTTGAGACGACCAAATTGATTCGCTCACATGAACACGCGAGTCAGCACCTGCCCATCATCGCCATGACGGCCAATGCCATGGCGGGAGATCGCGAGCACTGCCTATCGGCAGGCATGGATGATTTCGTGAGCAAACCGGTGAAGAGCCAGGATCTCCAGCGAGTGCTCGCGCGCTGGCTGAATCGCTCAGACGATCGCACAGCAGCATAACCACCGATGACACAACACGAGCCAACCACCATTGTGCTTTTCGAATCGAACGACTCGCTAGCCTGGGCGCCGGATGGATGGCTGCGCGCACATTTTGCTGAGCCGCTGCATATCGCCACCGTTCACACACTGTCCGGTGTCCTGGCCTATCTTCGGTCCCACCGTGTCGACCTCGTACTCGTAGACGAAGCAGGGGCGGGAGCTGACCTACGCTCCATCCACAGCATGTCCCCCACGACCGCCATCATCGCCCTGGTGATGCGGATGGAACCATCCGTCCTGCTTCACGCGCTGCGACAAGGCGCGCACGAGGCGCTCTGTCTGCTGCCATCGACGGACGGGGATCATGGTCAGGTGATTGAGCGGGCCCTCGCTCGCGTCAATGGGCGGACCGGCATCCTCAAGGACACCACCCCTCGATCGCCTGCAGCGGCTGCGATGCCTCGGCTGATCCACGATCTGAATAACCTTCTGACCTCCATCAATGGATTTGCCGATCTCTTGCTCCACCAACTCCCTCCGGATCATCCCGCGCGCATGGGGGCCGAGCAGATTCGCCTCGCCGGGAAACGCGCCACCTCGTTGCTCAAAACGCATTCAACAACGACCTCTGTTTCACCGGCACCCCCCACAGCCGCCACACAGCCGGTCCCTGCCCGCGCGGCCTAACATCGCACGGCCTCTCGCCGCGCCACCGGGTTCGCTCATCTGAATTGACAGGTCGTGAGACGCTCTTTAGGATACGCTGCGTAGACCGCGCTCCAGGAGCGCCCCTGAACTGTCGAGGAGGCCCGATGTCCAGCGAGCATTCGTCCCCGTCCCACCAGCCGGCAGCGGCGAAACGTACCGCCGTCGCCCAGATCGAACATGTCTTTGAACTCGTCGTCTTTGCCAGCCGGTGGATTCAAGCCCCGCTCTATGGAGGGCTCATCGTCGCGGAGCTGCTCTACGCCTACAAGTTTTTGATCGAGCTCTGGGAGATGGTTCGGCACATCAACCAGCAGGAAGAGACCATCTTCATGCTGGGTGTGCTGGGTTTGATCGACGTCACCATGGTTGCCAATTTGTTGACCATGGTCATCATCGGCGGGTACGCCACGTTCGTCAGCAAGTTGGATCTGGAAGAACATCCGGATCGCCCTGACTGGCTGACCCACATCGACCCCGGCACGATCAAGATTAAGCTGGCCGCCTCGTTGATCGGGATTTCCAGCATCCATCTCTTGAAATCCTTCGTGAATATTCACAATGAAAATTACGAAGACATCAAGTGGAAGATCTTCATCCACATCACCTTCCTCGGCTCTGCCATCCTCTTGGCCTGGACGGACAAGATCATGCAGAAGGATAAGAAGCACGGATAGAGGCGCATCTCGTCAACGGTCATTCGTCAGCCATGCGTGAAATCGCTCCGTCCCCAGGCGCTTGACGATTGACTGTTGACGACCCACCTTTCCCCGTAACGTGGGACATATGCCGCCTCTTGCCTTTACGAAGTAGTACCTGCCGATCGGAGACACTCATGGTTCGCCTTAGTTTCATCACACTCCTCAGTTTGCCGCTTTTGACTGCCTGCACATCGTCGCTCATCGATCTGCGGCATGATCTCGATGTGCATCGATCCTCGTTTGAAGAGAAGCTCGCGAGCGATGCCGCCAAAGCTGAACAATTCCGTGCATGCACCAGACAAGCTCATGATGGAAACACCCTGCCCCTCACCATCGCGGCCGGTACGACTCAAGCCGGACCGGTGCCCTCACCCATGATGGGAGACGGAAGACTCCGAGCCCCCGTGCACGCGCTGGTTGAACGGATT
>JBEBHO010000291.1:0-7348 GCA_040081095.1 Nitrospira sp. | reverse complement strand
ATAGACCCACGGCACATCATCTCGGAGCGGGACTAGGAGGTGCGTTATGATGTCCGCCATCGATACAGCGTTATCAGGTTTGACAGCCTTCGCCAAGAAGCTCGACGTCTCTGCCAATAACGTGGCCAATGTGAATACGGATGGATTCCACAAATCACGAGTAGAGTCCGTCGAAGTCGGGACCGGAGGGGTCTTGCCGGTTGTCCAAAAGGATGATTCCGCCGGGCCGTCGGTGCTGAAGGACCGTGGGTACGGAGCGGCGCAGGTAGAATTGTCCAATGTCGACCTCGGGGAAGAAGCCGTCAGTCAGATCGTGGCCCAGCGTGGATTCGAAGCCAATCTTCGAACCCTGAAAACGGCCGACGATATGCTAGGCAGCATTATTGACACGAAGCGGTAAGTTCCAGGCCCACACATCCGTGCCATCAGGCACGGCGACATAGCATTCCCGCCTGACAGTATGCTATGTCGAGGTCATGGCTGCGCCCCGAGTCCTGTTATTAATTCCCCCGCTCACCCAGCTCAATACTCCGTACCCGTCCACCGCCTATTTGACCGGATTCCTGCAGTCACGTGGCATCGCCTGCGAACAAGCCGACCTGGGCATAGAAATGGTGCGACGCCTGTTCAGCCGCGATGGGATTCGAGCTGTCTTCCGTCTTGTCCGCGAACAGGAAGGGGCTGTCCCACCGCAAGCCCTCGCTATGCTGGAAAACGAACAGGTGTACCTGCAGACGATTGAAACCGTCGTCACCTTCCTTCAAGACACGAATCCAGCGGCGACCACACAGATCCTTCGCCGTGGCTTTCTGCCTCAAGGTCCACGATTCCTCGGAAAAAATAAGTTTTCACCGTCGGTTCCGCTCGAAGATCGAGCGAAACATTGGGCGACACTGTATCTTGAAGACCTCGCAGATTTAGTTCAGGCCACCGTCAGCCCCTCCTTCGCCCTCAGCCGCTACGCGGAGCATCTCGCCCACTCCGCCTCCTCCTTCGATCGCATGGCCTCGGCTCTTGATGAACCGCTCAGCCTGACCGATGAATTCTTACTCGATGCCCTTTGGCCACACCTCGACCGGGTCAATCCGACATTGGTGGGTCTCTCCGTTCCCTTTCCCGGCAATCTCTACGGCGCATTTCGCATCGCGCAGGCCATCAAACAGCGACAACCAGATCTCCCTATCGCGCTGGGTGGCGGGTACGCCAATACCGAATTACGCCGCGTCAGCGACCCTCGCGTCTTCGATCATATCGACTTCATCACCTTGGACGACGGCGAACGACCGATCCTCTCGCTCATTGAATATCTCCAGGGCACACGGCCACGAACAGAACTCTGCCGTACCTTTTACCGAGACACGACACGCGTGGTGTTTGCCAATGATCCCTCAACCGCTAATTTCAGCATGAACGATGTTGGGTGCCCAACCTATCGGGGACTCGCGCTGGACCGTTACCTCACCATCCTCGATAGCACCAACCCCATGCACCGCCTCTGGTCGGAAGGTCACTGGAATAAACTGACTGTGGCGCATGGCTGCTATTGGAAGCAGTGCACATTTTGCGATGTCGGACTCGACTACATCAGCCGCTACGAGATGACGCCGACCGACAGACTGATTCAGCAGATCGAACAGTTGATCGCAGAGACCGGCCGGCGCGAGTTCCACTTCGTCGATGAGGCGGCGCCACCGGCGGCCTTGAAAGCGCTTGCACTCGCGCTGATCGAACGGGATATCACCATATCCTGGTGGGGCAATATCCGCTTCGAAGAAGCGTTCTCACCGGACCTGTGCAAGCTGCTGGCCGCCTCAGGCTGCATCGCCGTGACGGCAGGACTGGAAGCGGCGTCAGATCGCCTGCTGGAGAAAATGAAGAAGGGCATCACCGTTGATCAGACCGCACTTGTCGCGGCCGCCTTCAAAGATGCGGGCATCATGATTCATGCGTATCTCATGTACGGATTTCCCTCGGAAACTATCCAAGAAGCAATTGACGCACTCGAGCGGGTGCGACAACTCTTTGCCGCAGACCTCATGCAATCTGCCTTCTGGCATCGCTTCACCACCACGGCCCACAGCCCGGTCGGCCTCGATCCCAAAGCCAACGGTCTGCGTATTCTCGGGCCAACCTTTGAGGGCTTTGCCGACAATGACTTGATCCATCAAGACCGTGTTGGGAAATCTCCGGCATGGCTGGGGGAAGGCTTACGACGGTCCATGTTGAACTTTCTGGAAGGACGCGGACTGACGATGGATGTCCGACAGTGGTTTGACCATGAGGTACCGACACCGCAAGTCCCCAAGCATTGGGTGCGAACCCAACTCCGCACACCAGCGAGACCCGATCACCCATCGTTAGAGCGCCGATTGGTCTGGCTAGGCGAGTTGCCGGTAATACAGGGTACGGGGCAATCCTTCACGCTCCATGGTCGATTTGGCAAAACCAAGATCCGGCTTTCCCAAACGGAGGGGCGGTGGTTTCAGACCCTACTGGAGCAGGCTTCACCGCATAAGGGCCTGGCCGCTCCCTATCCATGGCTTCGGGATGTCCTGTCCGGTTTTCCGGGAAGCACCGAAGCCTGCGCGGCCTTTTTGAAGAGCCCCGAGTGGACCAAGGCCCGAACCGTTGGCCTCCTGTTGGTCTAGCACCTGGCTGCAGCAATCCCTCACAAAACAAAAGGGCGAGAGATGCGTCGCACCTCCCGCCCTCTAGAGAACGCTTGATCGATCGTTACTTATTCGGCTGCGGCGTATAGCGCAGGTACGGCTTCACGGTCTTAAACCCCTTCGGGAACAACGTCTTGGCTTCCACGTCATTCACGGCCGGAGTGATGATGCAATCTTCGCCATCTTTCCAGTTCGCCGGTGTTGCTACCTTGAACTTCGAGGTCAGCTGAAGCGAATCAATCACCCGCAGCAGTTCATCGAAGTTACGGCCGCATGAAGCCGGATAGGTCAAGGTTAGCTTGACCTTCTTATCTGGCCCGACGATGAAGACTGACCGGACGGTCATGTTGTCGATCGCGTTCGGGTGGATCATGTCATAGAGGGTCGCAACCTTCTTGTCCGGATCGGCAATGATCGGATAATTCATCGTGGTGTGCTGCGTCTCATTAATGTCGTTAATCCAACCCTTGTGCGAATCCAATGGATCGACACTGACCGCAATGACTTTCACTCCCCGCTTCTTGAACTCAGGGGTAATCTTGGCCACGGTTCCCAGTTCGGTCGTGCAGACAGGCGTATAGTCCTTCGGATGGGAGAAGAGAATACCCCACCCCCCGCCAAGCCATTCGTGAAAATTGATCGTGCCTTCGGTCGTTTCGGCCGTAAAATTCGGCGCTTCATCTCCTAAACGGATGGCCATATGACACTCCTTTCATCAACTCAGAGGATAATAAGTTCGTTTATTGAACGGCACACCTAAAGCGGTACATTACTGAGTTCAGACCAAAGAGTTCAACCCCTCCCCTATCAGGCAGACAATCATGCCTTCCCCGCTCAAGCATTCCCCTTCTGCCGCCGATACAACTCAGAGCCCACCGGCACAGGAGGAGATATGGAGCAGACAAAGGCTAGTCCGATCGCACTGCGGATCTCAAATGATCCGATGTACAAATTGCTCCGCGAAGGTTGCATTAAGGAATTCAATGTCAAGAAGGCCGCAGGCGACACGTGCGACTTGAAGAGCTGCGATCTGCGAGGACTGGATCTTCGCGGCCTGGATGCCACCGGACTGGATTTCAGCGATTGCTACTTCCGGCAATCCGATCTGCGCGGGATTGATTTTAGCCAGTCGAACTTGAGAGGCGCCTCCATCAACGCCTGCAAGATCTCCGGCGTCCTCTTCCCTTCAGAGCTCTCAGCGTCAGAAATCGAGCTGTCTCTTCTCCAAGGGACAAGGATGCGCTACGCAAAGTAGGCTAGCCTTCGCTAGGAATACGCGACAAGCCAGGCCCCAATATCGCCTGAAACTAATCGCTTCCCCGACTAATCCATACCCAGATACGCCCCATCCATTGAGAGAGTAGCCATACCTGCATATGCCCCAGGGCCATCTATAGTTGAAGTTGGTGGTGGGCCGCCAAAAGAACCGCACATCTTTCGCCACCCTTACGGGGCCGCGGCAATGGAGAGCTTCGTACGAATCTGCTCGTGATCCGAGACCGTCACATCGACATCGAGCAAGAAGACCCGCTCATCGGCCAGCTTCCCCTCGCCGGTCAGCTGCTCGTGCACCTGCTCAGCCCGCTGGCTGGCCAAATTGCGAAGCCCCTCTTCATCTAAGGGCATCGCGGCAACAAGGATCTGCTTCATTTCCTCAGGCGTCGGCAACTTCGCCGGCACATCGGCCCTGGGCGTCGGGACAGACCCGGCGGCCTGTTTCTGATGCTCATCATAGAGCTCTCGAATCAACCGCAGCTCATCAGCCGACGACAGGGCGTCCTCCGTTGCCACAGATCTTCCCCTCTCTCGTCGCCATCGAGCTTGCACTTCTGCCATGAGTTTCTGAAGGCGTAATACCTGTCGATCTCGCACCGGATCAGCAGTCCCGGCGATTTCGAGCCGAAGGCTCGGACGCTCTTCCAAAGCTTTGATCAACGCCTCGATCTTCTTGAGTTCATCCGAAGACAGCGTCGTACCACCGGGGACAAATTCAATGAATTGGAGGTCCTCCCCGTCACCGCCTCCTGGGATCAGCTTGCCCATCAACGAAAACGGCGAGGCCACGACTTTCCCGAGAAGGTTCAACACCGTAGAAATCACCACTTTCCCATACTTGAAATCGGGATCTTTCAGATCGCCTCGAATCGGCAGATCGATATCAATTCGGCCTTTACGATCTTTCAGGAGCGCGACAACAAGGGGAACCGGAAGGGAGGTCGCATCGGGACTATTCGTTTTTTCACCAAACGTCAGTTGGTCGATAGCCACCTTGTTCTCTGCCACCAGCTCCTGCTGGGCCACCTTGTAGGCGAGATCCAGCGACAGCTTTCCCTTGGAGATCGGATACCCTGCATATTTGCCGGCGTAGGGCGCCACGGCTAAAAGGTCGATGTTGTCGAACTTCACCGTGACATCTGAATAGGCATCCCCGCTCAAGGGATTGATCTTGCCCGCGATCTGCATCGGGGCCACCCGGTTCACTTTCCCGGTGAATTCCACGTCGGCCTTCGCCATCTCCTTCGATGACAAACCTTTGATCGTACCGGTGAGATCCGTGATGCCAATCTTGACTGACGGTTGTATCGACCCATCACGGAAGGTCATCGACGCCTTCGTCACTTTCACCACATCGATCGCAGCCGACAGGCCCGCTTGCGACTTCACGGGCGCGGACGGAGCAGGCTGCGTTTCTGCCGGCGACGCAGACTCCCCTGGCTTGGCTTTCGCAATCTGAGAGAGGTTCATCGTGCCGTCCGCTTGCACCATGACCGTCACGGCTGGCTCCACGAATGCCACTTCTCCGACTCTCACCGAAGTGGGGTCAACAGCGAGCACCACGCGGGTAAGCCCAAGACTTTTCCAAGAAAGAATATCGTCAAACTCTTTCCGGTCCGTGATCGCCAACCGATGTGCCGCAAGGTTGCCCTCAAAAGTCAGGAGCGGCTTGCTGCCATGGTCTTTGACAAAACGCACCTTCCCGGAGAGGTCCAGCGCCCCATCGCGAATATCGACGTCGACGAAGGGATCGGCATAGGGTTGGAATGGCCGGAAGCCGATCTCCTTCAAGCTCATATCCAGGTCAGCTACCAACGGATCGATCTGCACCGTGCCTTTGACACCCACCCGTCCCGTCTGATTCAGTTTCAGAGCGAGGTCGATCTGCAAAGGATCTTTCAGAGGCAGCTTGACTCCTTTTACGGTCAGATTCATCCCTTCCACTTCGAGATGACTCTGCTGTGCCAGAGTGCGGTCCTCAAACATCGCGCGATAGTTACTCAGCGCCACCTCGACGATCTCCACAGTCCAGGGCTTCTCCTTTGGAGGAGACGATGCACCAGAACCTAGGCGATCTTGTGCCTGAACAGGCGCAGGCGCACCCGGTGACACGAACAACTCTTGAAAGTTCAACACGCCGTCAGGGTTGATCCATGCCTCAAACCGGGCATCAGCGGAATGGACGCGGGCGACATCAACCCGCTTCTTGATCAAATCAAAGGCGATCCCCTCGACGGCAAAGGAAGGGACTGAGATCACGGGATCTTCCGGCCCCTTCTCCCCGATCGCCAGATTGACCACCGACACCTTGGCGTCGCGTACGGTGACGTTCGGGACCGCCCCCTTGAGATCGACGTGGTAGCGCCCCTCGACGGAGAGTTGCCCATCGCGTACTTCAAACCCGACTCGGTCCTGGACATATTGATAGAGCGGCTTCAGTTGCACCCCGGCCAGAGTTAACTTTCCGTCAGACTCAATTGGCTCCAGCGCGACTCGGCCTTCCCAGGCCAGCGTTTCCCTCTTGCCGACTTCGGCTGTAAAGGCATAGGCATTTTCTCCGCCTTGTACCGTGCTGAAGTTCCGCAGAGAAATGTGGATCGGGACAATCGTCATTTCAAACGGCTTGGGCTTCGATTCATCACGGAATTCGACGATCCCTTGCTCAATCTTCAGCAAGCCGATCTCCAGCGGCATTACGGCCCCGCGGGCAGCTGGTGCCTGCGCTTCGGCGGAAGGCGCTTCGGTCGGATCAGACGGAGGTACCAGCCCCAGCAGATTCATTTTCCCGGCCCGGTCGACCTTCATCGAGACGAACGGCATCACAAGATGAATTTCATCAAAGGCGTAGGTTTGAAGCAGAAGCGTCTTTGCTCCAAGATTCACAACAAACTGTTCAAACCCCAAGATCGGAGTCTGATCTGCCTCCCGAATCTCCAATCCATCGATCGTAAGGGCAAGGGTGAACGGATTGAGAGCAATCTCTCTCACCACCACGGGATGCTGAATCTTTTCAGCAAGAGCAGGAACCACGTAGTGCTTGGCGATGTATGGCAGACCCAAGAATCCAACAAGGCTGTACAAAAGCAGGGCGGAGAGAGAGAGGATGAGGAGAATGCGAGGACGAAGAATCCGTGGCATGCTTAATCAATCATATGGTGCGCCCGGTTGGAATCGAACCAACGACCCTCAGCTTAGAAGGCTGATGCTCTATCCGACTGAGCTACGGGCGCACATCGAACCTGAGTTGCTCGCGTACCGCTCAGAGTGGAAAAAAGAAAGTGGCGTGCGGCACGCCTGAAGTGCGATTTGGTCGGGGCGAGAGGATTTGAACCTCCGACATCCTGCTCCCAAAGCAGGCGCGCTACCGGGCTGCGCTACGCCCCGACGCTGAGATTACAATCACT
>JBEBHO010000108.1:0-7390 GCA_040081095.1 Nitrospira sp. | reverse complement strand
GGGGGAGGCCCGGGGGGCGGCGTCGAAGGAATGCCGGGCACCGGGGTATAGGTCGTGACGTTGCTCTCGCTGGATTCGTTATTGGTGAGATCATAGGCGGTGACGACAAAGTACCGAACGGCTGCGGGCGTTCCGATATTGAAGCTCGTCACTCTGCCGAGGGTTGCCAGGGGAGTGGCGGTACCGCTCGCCCGTCCGCAGGGAAGCTGGCTGCATTGATAGACGCGATATCCGGCCAAATCGACATCGGTATTGGCGTTCCAGGTTAATGTGGCTCCCCAGGCCGCACTATCCGCCAGCACCAGGCCCATTGCGAGAAGTTGTATCCAGTTCATCGACTGCCTCTTGTTAGTGGTTCAACATGTGACAACATGATGGTTGTCGGGTTCTTCGAATTCAGACATGCGTAGGTACATGGGCAAACCCATGACGGTGCCGTTGCGCGACTTCGATGTGAGAGAGCTCTGGATCGCCTGTCTGAGCAGTGCAAGGCGCTGTCGAGAAGACTGATCTGTCACCTCACTTGAGCAAGGCATGTGCCATCTTTGCGATTTGAATATTTGCCGGGAATACGGAGTGTTTGCTCGTGAGGAGGGTGGTGTTTCTCCTGAAGCGAAGGCACTGGTGTAGGGAACGAGAGGCAGGTTTCTACGTAGATCGTAAAGAAATTAGGCAGTTGGCATCTGAAGTCAATTGACTACAGATCTTTCAGTGTGTGAAACAATCAACTAGGCCTGGTGGAAAACAGCAATCTGCTATGACGCCGCTGAAATTGATCACCGGAGAATTGGCTGCGGCTGCCGCGGCCTGGAGCGCTGGTAATACCGGCAAGGCGCGTGTCTGTGCGCGGCGGGCCGTGGCGCTGGCCGATGAGGCGTGGCTGATACGGCAGAATCAACCGGCATGGCCGGGTGGTGCGCTGGTGCATTTGAGCCGGATTCAGCAGGACTCCTCGTTTCCGCTGGCAGTGCGACAGGCGGCCGAGCGATTGACGACAGCGGTGACTCGCCAGCAGACGGCTCCCTTCACCATCGATCCCCTCGGCGATGCCAAGATCATCATTGAATGTCTCATGCCGGTCGGCGAAATAACTCTCTAACTATCCGGTGAGGGTATTGTTGGACTCGAGTAAATCTGAGATGGTGCGGCGGATCATGCTGATGGTTGTGTGGGGAGTCGGCCTGTCGCCGGCCTGGGCGAATCCGGCGCAGGATCGTCTCGCGGCCATGCCTGAAGTGGAGCGGAGCGAGACGCTGGCCGTCTTCATCAAAAGCGGAGGCCATCGCTGTCGGACCGTCGCGCGCACATTTTTTCAGGGAGAAGATGCCACAGGGAATGTCTTCTGGAATGTGGAGTGTGCCGGCGGCGAATCGTATGTGGTGGTGATCAAGAACGATGTGACGGGCTCGACGCGCGTGATGAATTGTCGCCGCCTGCGGGCGGTGATTGGGGCCGAGTGTTTCAAAAAGCTGGAGTAGTAGATCGCACGGGTGACCAGATATGAGCCAATCTGACTACGTCTTTACCTCGGCAGAAGATCAACTGGAACTCACGCGGTTGCAGGCGATCGAGCGAGAGTTCGATCCGGCCAGCCGCCGCCGGCTCTATGCAGCCGGGCTCACGGCCGGATGGCGTTGTCTGGAAGTGGGGCCGGGCGCCGGGTCATTGATGCAATGGATGGGCGAAAGAGTCGGGCCTTCGGGGCATGTCGTCGCCCTCGACCTCTCGACGAAATTTCTCACCGGGCCGTATCCGGCGCATGTCGAAGTCCAGCAGGGGGACATTCGTACCGCGTCGCTGCCGCCGTGCGCATTCGATCTCGTCCATGCGCGCTATGTGCTGATTCATCTGCCGGACTACGAGATCGCTCTGTCCCGGATGCTGGCCGCGCTGAAGCCCGGTGGATGGATCGTCCTGGAAGAGCCGGACTTCTCTGCTTCGCGGGGCATTGCCGGAACGGCTGCGCAGCTCGCGGCGATGCAGCAGATCAACCAGGCGATTCATCGCATGTACGAAAGCCGCGGCATGGACTACGCGCTGGGACTCACGCTGTTGCCACTCTTGCAGATGCGGGGACTCTGCGACTTGTCCATGGAGAACGATGCGCCGGTGTCTGCCGGTGGCTCGGGTTTGGCGACGATGATGGCCATGTCTACCCAACAGTTGCGGGAGAAGTATGTGGCGACGGGCGTCGTGAGTGAAGCGGATCTGCAGCGCTATGGTGAATGTGCCGAAGATCCGCAGAGCCGGTCCGTCTACTATGCAACGGTTGCGGTAACTGGGCGCAAGAAGGCCGAGTGAGTGGATGGTGATGGATAGTCCTGTTCTCGTGCTGCCGGGGTTCGGCAATTCCGGTCCCGGTCATTGGCAAACGTTGTGGGAGGCCCGCTATCCTCACTGGAGGCGGGTGGAGCTGGGCCAATGGGATGCGCCGGATTGCCAGGATTGGGTGCGTACGCTCGATGTGGCGGTGCAGCGCTGCGAGGCTCCTCCCCTATTGGTCGCCCATAGCCTGGCCTGTTTGCTTGTGGCTCATTGGGCCGGGCAGTCACGTGCGCCGATCAAGGGGGCGTTCCTCGTGGCGATTCCTGAACCGGCCAGCCCCAGTTTTCCTGCTGCCGCCAAAGGGTTTGTGCCAGTGCCGACGACACAGCTGACATTTCCCGCGTTGGTCGTGGCGAGCGTCAATGATTCGTTCGGTTCCATCGGCTATGCGCGTGCCTGTGCGACGGCTTGGGGCAGCCGGTGTGTCGATGTCGGCGAAGCCGGACATATCAATGCCGACAGTGGGCTCGGTGATTGGTCCGAGGGCTACGCGCTCTTCGAGACGTTGATGGGGTAGCGGATGTCGATTCAGATTGCGCAGGCTCAACCGGAGGATGCTGCTGCCGTTGCTATGCTGGTGGGGGAACTGCTCCACGAAATCATGGCGGCGGTCAAGGCCAAGGCGTTCAACTTTCATCAGGCGGAAACCGAAGCTCGTGCCGCGGCCTGGCTACGGGACGGTCTCTACTCGGTGCTGTTGGCTTGTGACGGCGGCATGCCGATCGGCTTTCTGGCCCTGTATCAGAGCTATGCGCTTTATACGGAAGGCGTGTATGGAACCATCCCTGAATTCTATGTTCGCTCGGCGTATCGCTCACAGGGCGTGGGTGCTTTGTTGTTGGAACAGGCCAGGCGGCTTGGACAGTCGCGTGGATGGCGGAGGCTTGAAGTCACGACTCCGCCCCTGCCGGAATTCGATCGGACGCTGGCGTTCTATCAACGTGAGGGGTTTAGCATTTCCGGAGGCCGGAAGCTGAAGCTGGAGCTGTCATGAAGCCGGTGGTGCAACGCGAACGGACCGGCTGCGGAATTGCGAGCGTCGCGACGCTCGCAGGGGTAAGCTACGCTCAGGCCAAACGTATGGCGAACGGACTGGGCATTTCTGCGGAAGACTCCCGCTTGTGGTCGGATACGCAGCCAGTGCGCCGGTTGCTGGCCGGATATCAGATACGGGCGAGTCACGGAGAACGACCGTTTGTCTCCTGGGCCGCCTTGCCGGATGTCGCGTTGCTCGCGATCAAGTGGCATCGTGAGAAGGGCTGCGCGTTCTGGCATTGGGTGGTGTTCCGGCGAGGCTCACGCGGGCCGGTGGTGCTGGATTCCAAACAGGCGTTGCGCCGTCATACCCGCACCGACTTTGGCCGGATGAAGCCGAAATGGTGGATCGAGGTCGAGCCTGTGACTCGCAGCCGACGCAGGGGGTAATGGTGTCACAAGGAGCAAGGAGAGGGAGTGTCGATATGAGCGAGACCGTCCGTTGCAGTTGGGCCGGCGAGAAACCGCACATGATCCGCTATCACGATCGGGAGTGGGGGAAGCCGGTGCATCGTGATCGCAGGCATTTCGAGATGCTGTTGCTTGAAGGTGCACAGGCCGGGCTCACGTGGGACACGATCTTACGGAAGCGGACCGGCTATCGAAAGGCTTTTGCAGGGTTCGATCCCAAGAAAGTCGCGCGATTCACGGCCAAGACGAAAGCCACGCTCCTCAAAAATCCCGGCATCGTCCGCAACCGGCTCAAGATCGAGTCGGCAGTCACCAATGCGCAGGCGTTTCTGGCGGTGCAGAAAGAATTCGGCTCCTTCGATGCCTATGTGTGGTCGTTTGCCGGCGGAGAGCCGATCGTCAATCGGTGGAAGCGAATGACGGACGTGCCTGCCACGAATGTGGTGAGCGACACTTTGTCCAAGGATCTCAAGAAGCGCGGTTTTCGGTTCGTCGGCAGCACGATCGTCTATGCCTACATGCAGGCCATCGGAATGGTGAATGACCATGTGGCGACCTGCGCGTTCCGGTAATCGTTCCGCATGCGTTGATTCGTTCCCGGGTGTGATGGTCGCTGTTTCATTCCTGCCACAGGCGATCCCACACCTATCTGCTTTTGTGCACATGGCTCGATCGGATCGCGGCCAGGCGCGCTGTGGGTGGTGCTCCGGCTGGCTTGTGTTTCACACGATTCAGCCGCCGGAATCCTAATGGCCCCGATCTTGCTGAGCCACGCCTGCCAAGGGTTTCCCGTGATTGATCGGGCACGGCGGGAGCGGGCCATAGTGGCCGCGGCAAGGATGTTGTTCTGGAATAGGGAGGTAGGCATGTCGGTGTGGAAAACGATAGTGGGAATCTGTGCGGTTGTGGGTTGTGTGAGCGCGGTTGAATCCATGGCGTGGGCGGAAGAGCCGTCTTCCTCCGGCGCGAGCCCGGCCGCCATTCATCGGCTGTTTCCTGAGAGCTGGCCAATTTCCGTGCGGGGCTGGGTGGACGGCGGGTACACGTTTAACGGGTCAAGCCCGACGTCACATTTCAACGGACCGTACAATGCGGTGGACCGCGATAGGCCGCAGTTGAATCAGCTGTACGTGATTGTCGAAAAGGCGTTGCGTGGCACGAGTGGCATCGATGTGGGCGGGCGGGTCGATGTCATGTACGGATACGACTACTTTCTGACGCAGAGCAACGGACTTGAGCGCAATCAGTCCGGTTCTCACAAGTGGAATCATGAGCAACATGGAGTCGCGCTTCCGCAGATGTATGCGGAGGCGGGCAACCAGACGTTCTCGGTGAAAGCCGGACATTTCTATACGATTATCGGCTATGAAGGCGTGCCGGCCACGTCGAACTTCTTTTATTCAAAGGCCTACTCCTATCAGTTTGCCGGTCCGTTCACCCATTGGGGCGGATTGGCGACCTGGAATATCTCGCCGCAATGGACCGTGCAGGGCGGTCTCGTCAACGGCTGGGATTCGCTGGATCGGCAAAGCAACAAGCCGGCCTATGTCATGAAGGCCGCGTATGCGTCGAGCGAGAAGCTCGTGACGGCGTCGTTTGCGGTGATTACGGGCGAAGAGCCGTCGGCGAATCCGCTGCGCTATGAGCAACGGACCCGGTACAGCGCGATCGTGGGTGTGAACCCGACCAAGAATCTCGAATATGTCTTCCATCACTATTATGCGTATCAGGAAGACGGCAAACTCGGCGGCGGCATCGCACGCTGGTACGGTATCGATCAATATCTGTACTACCGTCTGCATGAGCAAGTGAAAGCTGGGTTGCGGTTCGAGTGGTTCCGCGACGAAGCCGGTACCCGCGTGGGCGGTTCGCCGGATCGTGGCAACCCGAACCTGGCGCCGTTCGCGGGAAGCTTCTATTCGCTCACGGGTGGGATCAACTATTACCCGCATCCGAACCTCACGATCCGTCCTGAAGTGCGGTACGACTGGCTCGTGGGCAGCCGCAGCCCGTATAACGACGGACACAATTCCAATCAGGTCCTGGCGGCGATCAACGCCTACGTGCAGTTCTAGTAGAGGTTGGCTGGTGCGACGCGCTCGTCGTTGTACGGCACGCGCGTCGCACCGCGTCGTGGAATCATCCTGAGGGATGATGATAGAGTCGCCTGCCGATGCAACTCCCTCGTCCTCAAGATCAACTGGCCGGCTGTGTCTGGCTCCCGCGGTTCGCGGAGAAGGCGCGGCGGTTTCTCGCGCAGGAGCTGCCCTGTGTCTATCGACTGGCGTTCGGGAGCCGATTCGGCATCGATGGCGCGTTTCTTCGGCACTTCAATCTCACCCTCCCTCAGTTTCTCGCGGCGGTTCGAAAGTCAGAGGACAACGCGGCGCTGGCAGAGTGGTTTCTGGCCCGTCCCTGGGCGAGTTCCGAGCGCATCGTGGAGTGGAACCATCGTGCTTCCCAACTAGGAGCCAAGGGCCATCCCGGCTATCGCACGCGCCATCTCATCAAATGGGTGTTCTACCCCAAGTCAGTGTTCACTCCCGTCAACAGCCTTTTCGAGGCGATTGAACAGGACGAACGCTGAACGTGGAGACGTGACGAGTGATCGGGCCGGACGAATCAGATCAACCAGACAAACCACACTCAGCGGTTCGTCTGGACTCTTTATTCTTCTGTGTGTACGCCGTCGAAGCCGTCGAGCGCGATGCCGAGAGTGGCCAGGAGCTCTTTGATCTCCGGACTGCTATCGGAGCGCGCCTGTTTCAACAGGGAGCGGTGCAGTCCTTTGAGCGGGGCGAGGACTTGACGGTCTGTGGTTTTTCCGAGCGCCCTCACGATAATCGTCTGATTCGGGACCGGCTCCTTCGGCAGGGCGGCGATGAAGGTCGGCACAATGTCACTCTGGAGGTGCAGTGGCGCAAGGCGGCCTAGGCCGATGGCGGCGGCGCGGTGTTGCTCAGGGGTACCCGACTTGAACAGCGCGAGTAACGAGGGAATGCAATCTTCGTGACCGATGGTACCCAGCGCGTTCGCTGCAGCCAGGGATACGGTTGGGTCAGGGTCTTTCAACGCAACCGTCAGTCGAGGAATGGCCTCCACTGCGAGCATCTGACCCAGGAGTCCGATGACCGTCTGTTTTTGTGACGCTGTTGTGCCGGGTTCATCCAACGCCTTGACCAGCCTGGCGGACTGGCCCCAATCGGCGGTGAGCAAAAATGGAAATGAGTCTGTCTGCAACTGTTGGGCAAGGGCCGCGATCGCATACGCCCCTGCGTCGGCCTGTCCTGCTTGACGCGCAGCCTCTAGTGGATTGTTGAAGATCGTGCGGACTTCATGGTGCCAGTCGGCCCAGCGCGTGCCGAAACGGTAGGCCAGTTGGCAGGCCGGTCCTTTCCATAAGCGCACGGCGGCATCCATCATATCCGCATCACCGCCCGAACGTTGCGTGCCTTCCCAGGTTTTCGCTTCTTCGCACTTCACTTTCACGGTCACGTCATGCGGCTGGTTCGCATCGGTTACGATGTGGTAGCCAAGCCGTTCCAGTCGAGCGGCAACCACGTTTCGCACACTGCCAGCATCAAGAGAGCCGTGGCTGCTCAAAACGAGCGCGTCAAGA
>JBEBHO010000065.1:0-26476 GCA_040081095.1 Nitrospira sp. | reverse complement strand
CCCGTCGCACAAGCCGTCACGGCACAGGAATTTGGGCCCTTGGCACCGATGCGAATCGCCACCTGGCCCGAGGCCAGATTGATAATGGTCATGGGAATGAAGAACGGCGACACACGACCGGGACCTTTTTCCTTGAGCACATCATGGTAATGCTCGATCGCGCCCAGACCGCCGATACCGGACCCGATATAGACGCCGACTTTTGTGGCTTCTTCCGGAGCCACCTTCAATCCTGCGTCATCCACGGCCAATTGGGCGGCGCCCACGGCGTAGTGGATGAACGTATCCATCTTCTTGATTTCTTTTTTTTCGATGAATTGGGCCGGATCAAAATCGCGCACTTCACCGGCGATCTGGGCGTCATAGGCAGCGGGATCGAATTTGGTGATTCGCCCGATGCCGGATTGCCCGGCACAGAGCGCAGCCCACGTCTTCTCCACCCCGGTCCCAAGAGGTGTGACCAGTCCCAAACCTGTCACGACAATGCGCCGCATCGATCGCTCAGCCATACGTACCGCTTATGATTTTTCCTTGATGTAATCCAAGGCTTTCCCGACCGTGAGGATCTTTTCAGCATCCTCGTCAGGAATCTCGATCTCGAATTCTTCTTCCAGCGCCATGACCAACTCGACGGTGTCGAGCGAGTCGGCTCCCAAGTCCTCGACGAAGGAGGCTTCGGGCACCACTTCATCTTCCTCAACGCCGAGCTGCTCGGCAATAATTTTCTTCACACGTTCATCAAGAGTTGCCATCGACTGCCTACCTCCTTCCCCAACATGACTGACACCGCGCTGCACCATGGGGATATGCTGCAGCCGGTTGTTCCCAAATCTAGGGGACCATCTATACCATTAACATGCCGCCATTCACATGCAAAACATGACCGGTAATATACGCCGCTTCATCCGAAACAAGAAAGCGCACCGCCGCTGCAATATCGGCCGGCGTGCCCAATCGTCCCAACGGAATCTGTTTCTGCAATGTTTCCTTCACATCGTCCGACAAGCCATGCGTCATCGCCGTATCGATGAACCCCGGCGCCACCGCGTTGACGGTCACATTGCGCGTCGCATATTCGCGTCCGACCGTCTTGGTAAAGCCGATCACGGCCGCTTTCGACGCGGCGTAATTCGCCTGGCCGGCATTGCCCATCACGCCCACGATCGACGCAATGTTCACGATGCGACCATACCGCTGCTTGGTCATCGGCTGCAAGACCGCCTTGGTACAATTGAACGTGCCGTTCAGATTGACCTGCAGCACCAGGTTCCAATCTTCTTCTTTCATCCGAAGCAGCAATCCATCACGCGTGATCCCGGCGTTATTCACCAGAATGTCGATCTTGCCCCAGGCTTTCATGACCTGATCGGCCATCGCCTTCGTATCATTGGCGTCCGCCACGTTCACCTTGACGTTCAGCACTTTCCGGCCCAACGCCTCGATCGCCTTTACCGTCTCTTGCGACCGGCTCGGATCCAGATCGGCAACCACGATATCGGCGCCCGCGTGCGCCAACGCTTCGGCAATCGCCCGACCGATGCCCTGCGCTGCCCCTGTGACTATCGCAACCCGTCCTTGCAATGACATGCCGATTTCCTTGTTAAGCGTGACTATCAGGCCGGATGCGCGGCGCCGAGCGCCTGCAGCGTCGCATCCAACGATTTCGGATCGTGAACGTTCAAGAGTGTTGCATCCGGAAGAATGCGTTTGATCAGGCCGGTCAACACGGTACCAGGCCCCACTTCAATAAAGGTCGTCACGCCCAGTTTCGCCATCGCCAGCACCGAATCTTCCCACAAGACCGACGACGGCAGTTGGCGAACGAGCGAAGGCTGAATCTCAGCCGCCCGGCTGATCGGTTTGGCTTCGGCATTATTAATCAGCGGCGTCACCAAGTCAGTCCATTGGACGACCGCCAGATCTTTCGACAGCCGGTCAGCAGCGATCTGCATCAATGGCGTATGGACCGGGACGCTGACCGGCAACGGGATCGCCTTCTTGCAGCCTTTGCCTTTGGCCAGTTCAATCGCGCGCTCAACGGCCGCCTTCTCACCGGCAATGACCACCTGCCCAGGTGAATTAAAATTGGCCGCTGCGACCACGCCGACTGACGAAGCTTCACGACACACTTCCCGCACCACGTCCGGCGTCAATCCAAGCAACGCCGCCACCTGGCCGGTGCCTGGCGGCACCGCTTCAGACATGTACCGCCCGCGCTTTTGCACGAGCCCGACGGCATCGCGAAATGACACACCGCCTGCCGCCACGAGCGCCGAATATTCACCCAAGCTATGCCCGGCCACGGCAACTGGCTTCAGACCGATCGAGTCCAAGGTCTTGAAGGCGGCGATGCTGCTTACCAACAACGCAGGCTGCGTATTCTCTGTGAGATTCAATCGTTCTGCCGGCCCTTCGAAACAGAGCGCCGCACTGTCGTAGCCGAGAACAGACGAAGCCTCGTCATAGACCTGCCTCAACTTGGGATACGCCTCGCAAAGCGCCTTGCCCATGCCGACCGACTGCGACCCTTGTCCTGGGAATACCAATCCGATGCCTGAATTCATGGGGGGTAGATATCTTAGAAATGACGTGGAATGTCAACGGGAAAAGTTATTTGGAGCCATGTGCGCCCGCTCATCGTTGCCGCTACCACCGGATCAACGCCGACGCCCAAGTCAACCCGGCCCCGAATGCTCCCAGCATGACCAGCGACCCATCCTGAACGCGTCCCGCACGAACGGCCTCATCCAGCGCGATCGGAATCGACGCGGCCGACGTATTCCCATACCTCTCAAGATTCAACATCACCTTCTCAATCGGCAGACCGAGCCGCTCCATGACCGCTTTGAGAATCCGCACATTCGCCTGATGGGGCACATAGAGATCCACATCTTCGACCTGCAGTTGATTCGCCGCCAACGTCTCGCGCGCAATTTCTTCTAACGTCCGTACGGCGACCTTGAACGTCTCGTTCCCCTTCATCTTGATGAAGTGCGTTCGTTCAGCCACCACCTTCTCGGACGGCGGAATCCGCGACCCGCCTGCCGGGACCGCGATCAATTCACAGAGACTCCCATCCGACCGTAAATGCGTTGAGAGAATGCCTCGTTCGCCTTCACTCGCACTGACCACCGCAGCCCCGGCTCCATCACCAAACAGGATGCAGGTATTCCGGTCGGTCCAATCGGTGATCGATGACATCACCTCGGACCCGATCACCAACACATGCCGCATTCCGGTCCGCACATACGCATCCGCCACCGATAAGGCGTAGACAAAGCCGCAGCAAGCCGCCGACAAATCGCAGGCCGCCGCCTTCGTGGCACCCAATTGATGCTGCACCAGACAGGCCGTCGCTGGCAGCGGGAAGTCGCCCGTGCAGGTAGCGACGAGAATCAGGTCGAGATCCGAGGCCGCAATCCCGGCCGCGGCTAACGCGCGCCGTCCGGCTTGGACCGCGAGATCCGAACAGGCTTCGCCGGATGCCGCAATGTGGCGCTCGCGGATTCCCGTCCGTTCGCGAATCCACTCATCGGACGTGGCCACCATGCGTTCGAGCTCCGCATTGGTCATGATGCGAGAGGGGGCGTAGGATCCGGTTCCCGTGATGCGGGCTTTCATGCAGAGGGCTCCGCAGGCGATGGACTAGCCAGGCTCTCTTCGATATCGCGTTGAATCAGTTCGTGGACACGCCCTTCGGCCATGCCTTTGGCGCGACGGAGCGCATTCTTAATGGCTTTCGCCGATGAGCGTCCATGGCAAATCATGGTGACTCCGTTCACGCCGAGCAACGGCGCGCCACCAAACTCGGCGTAGTCGATCTTGCGTTTCAGATTGAGCAGCGGCCCCGCGATCAATGGATAGGCCAATCGGCCCAGCCATGAACTGGAGATTTCTTTGAGCAGGAGTTTCTTGATCGTCTCAGCCACGCCTTCTGAAATTTTCAGGGCGACATTCCCGATAAACCCGTCGCAGACCACCACGTCCGCCGATCCGCTGTAGACCTCGCGTCCCTCGACGTTGCCGATAAAGTTCAACGAACTGGCCTTCAAGAGTTTGAACGCTTCTTTGGTGACTTCATTCCCCTTACTGTCTTCCTCGCCGATACTCAGGAGGCCGACACGAGGATTCGGCTTGCGAAAAAGATGCTTCCCGTACTCATTGCCCATCAAGGCGAATTGTTCGAGATGTTTGGCTGAGCAGTCGACGTTGGCGCCCACGTCCAGCATGATGGCTTCGCCGGTGAGTGTCGGCAGGCTGGTCGCAATGGCGGGACGCTCGACCCCTTTGGTCAATCCCAGCACGAAGAATGACGCCACCATGCTTGCGCCGGTATTACCGGGGCTGACCACTGCGCTGGCCTCTCCGTTCTTGACGAGTTCCGTCGCGATCCAGATCGATGAATCCCGCTTCTTGCGAGCGACCGCCGCCGGCGATTCATGCATCTCGACAACCTGAGGCGCGTGCCGGATCGAGAGACGGGCATCGGTCGCACCGAGGCGAGCGCATTCTCGCTTCAAGACGGCCTCATCGCCGACGAGAATAATCTCGACGTCGAGTTCCTTGGCGGCCTGCATGGCGCCCTCGATACAGGGCGCGGGACCGTGGTCCCCCCCCATCGCATCAAGCGCGATCTTCATAGGGAATAGTGAACTCGAGATTGGAATAGGTGGCTGAACACGCGTGGCACCCGTGATTGTCTCCGATATGCGGAGAGCTTAGCGCAGACGCACGAAATGCACAACCGGGGCGAAAAGTGGCGGAGCCATCAGGCCCCGCCAGATCTATCCTCGCGGTCCTGCTAGGCCTCTTCGACCTGAATGACGGCCTTACCCTTGTACGTTCCGCAGTTCAAGCACGTATAGTGCGGCAGCTTCAGTTCGTGACACTGCGGACATACGGACATCCCTGGAGGAGTCATCCGCAGCTTTTGGGTCCGCCGTTTGTCGCGACGCGCCCGTGAATGTTTATGTTTCGGATTAGGCATGACAACTCCTTCCCACGTTCAAAGACCGCCGGGAGATCCGCTCCCCGACGTCACTTCTGTTCAGTCTTCAGACTCCGTAATACTTGAAACGGAGTGGTCGGCGCCGCTTCCGGACAGGCACACCGCCCCTCGTTCAAATTCTTGCCGCAATGGGGACATAATCCGGCACAACTGTCCTTGCACAACGGATGCATCGGGTTCGATAGGATCACTTGCTCCCGTAACATCGGTGCGAGCTCCAAGTGATCACCCTCATAATGATAAATCTCGTCATCCGTCTCGTCGGGCTCGACATCCACTGGCTCGACTGCCTTCTTGCGGTGATCGACTCGCTTCGCAGCCGGCGAAACCGCCTTCGGTTCCGGTTCGTACACCACGCGGAGCGCAAACGCCAGGGGCTCGGAGAAATGGGTCAGGCAACGCACACATTCCCGAATCGCCGTGCCTTCCACCACTCCTGTCACGCAAATGGTTCGTTCGACCTTGTTCAGGTCCAACCCGATGGCCAACGCGCCCTCAAGCTGCGTGTCTGCGTCAGTCAGCCCCAGTTCCTCTGCGGTGACATCCCCCGTGAGCGACAAGCCGTCTACGATAATATCTGCGAGATGCGGTGTGAGCAGATCCATCATGATCTCCGGCGACACGCCGGCTCCCCACGCCTTCATACCGTCACGTTCGCCCACGCCCGTTATCGCTCCTCGGCAAAGCTGATGATCGCGATGTGCCGGGCGCGCTTGATCGAAATCGTCAATTCGCGCTGATGCCGCATGCAGTTCCCGGAAATCCGGCGCGGGACGATCCGTCCGCGCTCCGTGAGAAAATTCCGGAGCAACCCGGCATCCTTAAAATCGATCGGGGCCTTCTCCAGACAAAACCGACACGGCCGGCGCCGTTGAAACAACCGCCCGCCGCCCCCGTTACCATCACGGCGATCACCGCCGCCCATTCCACCTGTTCGTTCCATCACTGCCTCCTCGTTCGTCCTCATCAATGCGGTTCGTCATATTCATAACTGGGTTCGTCATGGATCGGCGGTTCAGCGCCTGGCCCGCCACTGGCCCCGCCGCCATCCTGCCGCTTCGGCATGAAGGTCACGCTCTGGGCCACCACTTCATGCTTGCTGCGCTTCTGGCCGTCTTCGGTTTCCCAGCGACGCTGCTGAAGCCGCCCCTCAATGATCGCCCCATTGCCCTTGCTCAAATACTGCCCGCAATGTTCAGCCTGCTTGCCGAACACCACGATGTCCACAAAACAGACTTCCTCTTTCAGCTCCTCACCCTGCTTGAACCGCCGGCTCACCGCCAGTCCGAAGCTCGCGACCGGAGTCCCGCTCGGCGTATACCGCAGTTCGGGGTTCCGCGTGAGGTTGCCCATGAGGATGACTTTATTAAATCCGGCCACCGTCGGTCTCCTGCGCTGAGGCTTCCAACGGACGCGGCGGGACTAACTCTTTTTCAAGATGGACGGTCAAAAACTTCAGGATGTTGTCTTCCAGACGATAGGCCCGCTCGAGTTCGGCAACCGTCGTGTTGGGTGCGCGGAAGTAGAAGTAGGCATAGGTGCCTTTCCGCTCGTGCCGCACTTCATAGGCAAGCTTTTTCTTACCCCAATTTTCGGCCTTGATGAATTGCGCGCCGGTCTTATCGGCCACGGTCTTCATCTTGTCGATCAGGGTATTCGTCTCCTCATCGGAGACGGACGGACGAATAATAAACAGAGACTCGTACAGCTCCATGCAGCAATCCTCCTGGACAAAGGCCCCGGATCCGGTCCGGAGCGAGGTGTAGGTGCCTCTATATGAGGCGTGAGAACGGTGGACGGTATCACAGCAACGAAGTTACTGTCAATTGAATGAGTTACACGAATGCTTATTCTCTTCGGTCAAACCAATAGATGAGTTCGATGAGGTGGAGATCCACCCCACGGCTGTCTTGCCCATAGAGCGTGGCATCGGAGTAATGTTGGAAGTGATACCCGAGTCCCAACGGACCGGCGAGACGGCTCGTGACTCCGAATGTCCAGACGAATTGTCCGGCGCCGCCGAAGTTCTGCCGGCCGAATTTGTAATCGCTTAGGAGCGCCCCTCCTCCGCCCATATCGATCGCCAGCAAACCATCCTTGCGGCCCAAGACAATATCGAGTGGCACCACGGTCATAATTCCATTCGTTTCTTTGGCTCCTCGAAGCGCGCCGATTGAAGCCAGCATTCTGGTGCCGAGCACCCAGCCCCCACCGAGCTCTTTTTCCCAGGGGAGGCGAATCGTGGTAGCAAGATCGATCTGATTAAAATCGCTCTGCCGTTCTCGACCGAGCGGAGACCCCCCGCTGACGCCTCCTCTGATTCTGACCGATTCGAAAGCAAATTCTCCTGCCGCGCCAGACCCCTCCAACCCAACTTCACAAACGGCAACACTCACAAGAAGACATACGATTGCGCGGATATTTCTACACATCCAAGAGCCTCATTTTCCTGTTCGTTGACTCATTCAGCGATCTGACCCGCTTCGGAATTGACGCGTGAGTTGTATCACTACGTCCCGCCTTGGCTCTCTGACGACTTCTCGCGGATATTGAATTGATTCATGGCCGTAGAAAGCCCTCGATGGATCAGACACTCCAACGCATCCACGGCTCGCTCCAAGCACGGGGCAATACCCGCCATCTCATCCTGCATGACAGGCTGCAACACATACTCGGCAGCATCCTGACCAGGTGCCGGCCGACCGATTCCAATCTTGACCCGGATAAACTGCTGCGTCCCAAGCGCCTCGATCACCGACTTGATTCCGTTATGCCCGCCAGGTCCGCCGCCGAGCTTGATGCGTAGGCGACCGGGCTCCAAATCGAGATCGTCATGAATGAGAATCAGGTTGTCCGGCTTGATCTTGAATTCGCGCAGCAAGCCTTTGAGAGGGGGGCCGCTAAGATTCATCCAGTCCAAAAGACCGGCAAGCTCAATGAACTCTGAGCCGAGCCGACCGGATCCTCGCTGAGCAGTGCCGCGTGGGGCGAGACGGATAGACCATCGAGCGGCGGCCCGCTCGATGGTCCACATACCGACATTGTGACGGGTCTGGGCGTAGGCCTTGCCAGGATTGCCCAGTCCGACGAGGAGATGCACCGTTACTTCTTCTTTTCAGCTTCCTTCTTCTCAGCCTTGGGAGCGTCTTTACCCGCGGCTTTCTTGTCGCCACCCTTGGCGTCGCCAGCCGCTGCGGCAGCGCCTGCCTTCGCAGGCTCCCCGCCTTCGCCCGCTTCCTTGCCCTTCGCCGTAACTTCCGGTTCGGTTCCTGTGGCGGCTCCGCCTGTCAACAGCGCTTCGAGCTTGGCATCGGAAATCGGTGCCGCGACACTGACGATCATGAGATCCTCATCGTCGAGGAATCGGATACCTTCGCGCCGAGCGACATCCTTGAGGTGAATGCCCTGGCTGATGCCTAAGGACGACGCATCCACTTCGATCTGGTCCGGCAACACCGCCGGCAAACACTCGATGTGAAGTTCGCGCGTGTTGTTGTGCAAGACACCGCCTTCTTTCACACCGGCAGGCACTGCACCGACAACATGCACCGGCACCTTGACGCGAATCGGCTTGTCCATTGAAATTTCAAACAAATCGGCGTGCAGCACGCTGCCCGTAATGGGATCGACTTGATAGTCGCGCAACAGGGCCGTGCGTTTGGCCTTGGCCTTGGCTCCGTCCACGGTCAGTGAAATAAGGACCGTGCTGCCTGCTTGCGCTTTGAGAATCTTCACCAGTTCATCGGGATTGGCCGTGAGAAGTACGCACTCCCCTTGACCATAGAGCACCGCAGGGATCTTGCCGTTCTTTCTCAGCTGGCGCGCGACTCCCTTGCCTGCCTGCTCACGCACTGTGACTGCTAAATCAAATTTCATGATGCTCCTCCGTCTCTCCTACGTCGATCTGGCCCCAGTGATTCGAGGGCTCAGGCAAATAATGAGCTGACTGACTCGTCTTCGTGAATACGTCGAATGGCCTCGCCCAACAAGGGCGCGACTGATAGCTGCTGCAACTTGGGGCAAGCCTGCTCTTTCCCGCGCAACGGAATCGTGTTGGTCACCACCACTTGCGCCAGACAGGATTTCGTGATGCGGTCCAGTGCTGGCCCTGACAAGACCGCGTGCGTGCAGGCGGTCCACACTTCCCGGGCGCCCTTATCGGCGCAAGCCTGCGCGCCCTGCACGATCGTTCCGGCCGTATCGATCATATCGTCCAACAGCAGCACGCTCTTCCCTTGCACATCACCGATGATATTCATGATCTGTGCTTGATTCGGACCTTCGCGGCGCTTATCGATAATGGCCAGATTCGCCTGCAACCGCTTGGCAAAGGCGCGAGCACGCTCCACGCCGCCGGCATCCGGCGACACGACTACCAAATCGGCAATCTTCTTCTTCGTGATGTAGTCCAACAGCACCGGCAACGCATACAAGTGATCGACCGGCACGTTGAAAAACCCCTGAATCTGCCCCGCATGGAGGTCCATCGTCAACACGCGATCCGCCCCTGCCGTGCTAATCAGATCCGCCACCAACTTTGCTGAAATCGGTACGCGCGGCTGATCCTTCCGGTCCTGCCGACCATATCCGAAGTAGGGAATCACCGCCGTGATCCGGTTCGCCGACGAGCGCTTCAGCGCGTCGATGATGATCAACAGCTCCAGCAGCGAATCGTTCACCGGCTGGCAGGTCGACTGCACGACAAAGACGTCAGCTCCCCGCACATTCTCTTCGACTTTGACGCGAATTTCTCCGTCGCTAAATGAAGACACGGTCGCCTCCCCGAGCTTCTGCCCAAGGTAGGCACAAATTTCGTGGGCAAGCGCAGGATTAGCGTTCCCAGAGAATATTTTCAGTTCTCTGTTCATCACCAACGTCTCAGACGATCCGATCTATTCCTGTAAACAACTGAATTCGTAAATGAATTGACTTACCGGCGGGCATAGATAGATAGACAGAGTCACTCAACTCGGCCACCTCGTTAACGGCTCGCGGCGGAAGAAGCCAACCAAGTGGCGGACTTTATCGGAAAGGGCGCAGACTTGTCAACCGATTGCTGGGAAATCCGAAGAGAATCACTCCATGCGCAATGACCCGGAAGCTGTCTGCGCTATGAAGACCTTTAGCTCCGAACGCCCGTGAAAATGAGCGGCCGCCTGGCGGGCTCCATCTTCCCCCTGGAAAAACCCAAAGACGGTCGCTCCGCTGCCTGATAACAAAGCCAACTGAGCACCGCGGCTCAACAAGTCTAGCTTAATCTGCCGAAGAACAGGATGCGTCACGAACACCGGGCCCTCGAAATCGTTCGAAGCCAGACTGATCACATCATCCCATGTCGTCCGGCCCTGTGACTCAAGTTGGATGCATCGTTCGGAAAGCGGCGTCACACCCTGCCGTGTCGCGGACAGTTGCTGATAGGCCCATTTCGTTTCCACGGGAAACCCCGGATACACGAGCACGATCCAACGGGAGTCGGCCACGTGAATCGCCCCGACCTGCTCCCCTCGGCCTGCAACCACCGCAGTCGGCGCATGAAAAAAGAACGGCACGTCGCTTCCAAGCTCTTGACCGATTTCCGCCATCCGGGCAGCTGACCAGCCTACGTTCAGAAGTCGATTGATTCCAAGAATGGTTGCCGCAGCATCGCTGCTCCCGCCACCAAGGCCAGCACCCATTGGAATGCGCTTCTTCAGCTGGATGTCGAGCCCGATCGTTCGCTGCAAGTGCACGAGCACCGCTGCCGCAGCACGATAGACCAGGTTGGTCTGATCGACGCTAAGCGAATGGCTATCGCACTGTAACCGGATCTCAGTATGCTGCGGGGCCAAACGAATAGTGACTTCGTCTTCAAGCCCAACCGTCTGCATCAGACTCCACACATTGTGAAACCCGTCAGGGCGGCGATCGAGCACCCGAAGAATCAGATTAACCTTGGCTGGAGCGAATACGGTGACGGCGGATCGAGGGGGATTGGGCGAGTCTTCGTGCGGTCTAGTCACGGCCTCCCTTTATAGCATACTTCTCAAGACGATAGCGGAATGATCGGGTGTTGAGCCGGAGCAATCTGGCTGCTTTCTTTTTCACCCACTTGGTCCGCTCCAACGCCTTCAGCAAAAGGTCCTTCTCAAGGCCGTTGATCATTCCCTCGAGGTCCAATCCATCTTCCGGCAGTTCGGTCGGCAGCCCTCCCTGCTGTTGCGGCGACACCGTCCGATGAAGCCATCCACGCATGTCAGTGTCCGTCACTGGGCCGCCGGTTGAGAATGCGACCACTCGCTCAATCAAGTTTTCCAGCTCTCGCACATTGCCACGCCATTCATGCCCTAACAGCACCTGCATTGCCTCAGGGCTGATCACGGGCATGGGTTTCCCACTCTCCTTAGAAAAGCGCGTGAGAAAATGCGCGACGAGCAGCGGGATGTCGCCGGAACGCAATCGAAGCGGGGGGAGACGGATTGGGATGACATCCAATCGATAGTACAAATCTTCTCGGAATGAGCCATCCGCCACGGCCTTCTCAAGGTCTTTATTCGTCGCAGCCACAATGCGCACGTCGACCTTGATGTCCTGAGTCCCGCCGACTCGACGAAACTCACGTTCCTGTATGACCCGCAACAATTTCACTTGGATCGTCGGCGTCGTGTCGCCAATCTCGTCAAGAAAGATCGTGCCTCCGTTGGCAACCTCGAACAGCCCGGCTTTGTTGGAGATTGCTCCGGTGAACGAACCTTTCATGTGGCCGAACAGCTCGCTCTCCAAGAGCGTTTCAGGTACCGCACTGCAATTCACCGCCACAAAGGGCATGGTGCTACGTGCGCTATTGTAGTGGATGGCTCGCGCCACAAGCTCCTTGCCCGTTCCACTTTCACCGCAAATCAAGACGTTGCTCTTGGAGTCGGCAACCTTCTTTACAACATCGAAAACCTTCTGCATCGCCTCACTCTGCCCCACCAACTGGGCAAAGGACGACTGGCTCGCCATCTCACGCTTTAACAATATGTTCTCTGTCGTCAACCGACGCTTCTCGAGCGCATTCCGGATGATCAATTGCACTTCGTCAACCTGGAATGGCTTCGTCAGATAGTCGTACGCACCCTGCTTCATCGCTTCAACGGCCGAGTCGGCAGTGGCAAACGCTGTAATGATCAACACCACGGTTTCAGGGGACGCGGACTTCACGGCCCGAAGCACTTCCATCCCGTCCACTTTGGGCATCCGCAGGTCAGTGATGACCAGGTCAAAAATCTCTTTCTGTAGTTGTTCGATGGCCTCTTCACCGTCAGAGACGCTCGTGACGGCATAGCCGGCCCGTTTAAGCATGATGCTCAACACTTCCCGCAAACTCTGCTCGTCATCGACGACTAGGATCTTTTCCATGGCTCCCTACCTTCGTGCCAGAGCCTCATGCCGACAGCGGCCAAACGAGGCAAGCACACGACAAACCGAGACCCCTCATGCTCGCGACTCTCCACCTTGATCCACCCGCCGTGCAAATCGACGATCCGATGTACCGCCGCAAGCCCTAACCCAGAGCCTTGCTTCTTCGTCGTAAAGAACGGAAGAAAGATGTTGTCGAGATTCTTCTTGGAGATTCCTTCACCAGTATCTTGGAAAGAAATCTCGATGACATCTCCCTTACGTCCACTGACATCAATGGATCGGCTACCGGTCGCGATCGTCAAGAGCCCACCTTTCGGCATGGCGTCAAACGCATTCGTGGCGAGATTCCAGAACACTTGCTTTAGCTGATCTTGATCGACCTGACCAACCAACGCCTCGGAAGACGGCTTTGCCTCAATTCGGATATTCACTCTGGCCCGAGCTTCATGTTGTACCAGATCGAGCGTCTCGGCAAGGAGTTTGTTCAAATCATGCTCGGCCAAATTGAGCGCTGGCGGCCGTGCGTACTGTAGAAACTCCGTGATAATCGTATCTAGGCGAGTCGCTTCTCGAACCGCGATGTCCATCAAGCGCTGGCTTGTCTCATCGGCATGCAGATCCTTCCGCAACATTTGCATCGCCCCGGCCAATGCGCCGAGCGGGTTGCGGATTTCGTGGGCCATCCCGGCCGACATTTCCCCCAGACTGGCCAGCCAATCTTTTCGGCGCATCTCCTCTTCAAGATCCCGGATCTGTGTCAGGTCCTTAAAGACACCGACCACCCCCGTCGTTTTCCCACGCTCCTGAAGCGGCGAGAGAGTCATCCCCAGCACCAAGCGGCTTCCATCCGCACGGGTGCACTCGACTTCGAACCGCATATGTGCAGCCCCCTCGTCCTGCGCATCCAATGAGCGATCAGGATGCCAGTTGAACACCTCTCGCCAGGGCCGTCCCAGGACCTGCGCCAGATTATATCCCGTAGCTTCCTGAGCGGCAGGATTGAAGGAGGTGATTCGTCCACCATCATCGGTGGTAAACACACCGCTGCTAATACTGTGAACAATGTTTTCATGGAAGGCCTGGAGCCGGCTAAGACCTTGCTCCTTCTCCTTGAGTGAATGATCGGCCCGCTGGAGCTGCTTAGTTAAGAGGCCGCTCAGAACACCCACTACCAAAAATGCCAGGCTGTGGACTCCAAATGTTTGGAGAGTTTCGGGTGCGCTCAGACGCGTTCTGGGCAGCCACCCCCAGGACTCGGTCAACCCGTACAATTGAAGATTCGTCAGCAGACCCAACAGAATCACGCACAAGCTAGCAGTAAGGAGACCGACGTTCCGCCGAGGAATGAGGCTCGCCAACGTGACTGAGATCACATACAACACAAGAAAGGGGCTCTCGATCCCTCCCGTCCTTGCAATTAGAATTGTTTCAAGAAGAAAGTCGATGCCGATTTGAACCCAGGCCAACTGGGCGAAGGCCTCGGAGGTAGTCACATAACGGAGAGCGAGCGCATACATGATCGTGACCGCATAGGTAAACACGATCAGAGAATAGAACGTCTCAACCTGTTCCCCTCTGGTGACTTGGAAAGTCAGGGAAAGCCCAAGCAAGAGTGTCACGACGAGGACTCTCAGGCCGATCAGCCATTGAATTCTTGCTTTAATTTCAACCACAGGGGCTCCGAAATCTAGGAGGATAAATCCGTTCGATGCGGCTCTAGAATAGAGCTAACCGGCTCGTTGCCAGTTCGGATTTTGGTGAGGAAGTGCTACCTGCAGCTTATCCGACCAAAGGGTGCCGGCAAATTGTCTGCCGGCACCCTTTGGATGGCGTGAACTACCGGCTCCGTACGAAAAATGCTACCCAATCGCAGAAGCCATCGTGAAGATCGGCAAATACATGGCGATGACAATGAACCCAACCGTGATGCCGAGAAACACCATCATCATCGGCTCCAGCAATGCCGTCAGATTCGTCACCGCCGCATCAACCTCGTCTTCATAAAAATCAGCGATCTTGCCCAGCATGTTGTCAAGCGCACCTGTCGACTCACCGACAGCAATCATGTGCGTCACCATTTTGGGGAATGCCTCACTCTTTGCTAAAGGCTCCGAAATCGTCTTCCCTCCGCTGATGCTGACTCGGGCATCCATCAACACATTTTCGATGACTTTATTTCCCGCCGTCTTCGCGCAAATCGACAAGGCCTCAAGCAAAGGGACTCCGCTTGTGATCAAGGTGCCCAATGTCCGCGTAAACTTGGCAACCGATGCCTTGCGAATCAGATCGCCGAATACCGGCAGTTTCAAGACAATCTTGTCGACTATGAGCCTGCCTGGAGCCGTCGCATAGTATTTTTTAAACGCGATCACACCGACGACGATCGCACCAAGAATAATGTACCAATTCCCTTGCGCAAAGTTACTCATATCGATGACGAGCTGCGTTGGTCCTGGCAGTGCCATTTTTCCATTCGACATTTCCCTGAACATTTTCTCAAAAACCGGGATGACCCAGATCATCAGCACCGTGATGACAATCGCTGCAATACCGCAAATAGCTGCCGGGTAGACCATGGCGCTCTTAATCTGGGATTTCAGCTTCATCGCCTTTTCGATGTGTTTGGAAAGTCGCGCAAGAATCGTATCCAGCAATCCACCGACTTCGCCAGCATTCACCATATTGCAGTAGAGATCGTCGAAAATTTTCGGATGCCGCCGCAACGCATCGGAAAAGGTCGATCCACCTTCAACGGCTCCCTTGATTTCACCAACGGCTTTTCGAAGCGCGGCATTTTCAGACTGTGTCGAGAGAATCTCCAAGCATTGAATCAAGGGCAAGCCCGCGTTGATCATCGTTCCAAACTGCCGGGTGAAAACGACGAGATCCTTTTCCGTCATTCCGTTGCCGAAGCTCAGCTTGAACCCTTCTTTTGACCCCTTCTCCTCAAGGCTCGTCACCACCACGCTTTGCTTCCGAAGCTGGTCAACCGCCTCATCGCGGCTCTTGGCGACGAGCTCGCCCTTCTTGACCGCTCCAGACTTGCTTCGTCCAACGTATGCAAACGTAGCCATAGGTGTGTAATCCTGTTGTGGCTCTCTGAGCCGTTTAGATGAGAAACGTGCGACTACGTGGTGAGTCTACTGGGGGGTCAAAACCCTGTCAAAATAAATGCATTATTTACACGGACAGGAAGAGGACGAGGCAAGATCCGACTGCGGGCGGGCGGATAGGGGTCAGCCGGAGGAGCCATTCAAGTGGGTTCGCCGGTACCCGCGATATAAATAGTGGAGCCCCGACCCCAGCGTAAACGCCACCATGACCACGAGCAACGGAAACAACGCGCCGATCTTCATCCCACGCCAAATCATGGCAACGACCAACAACACATAGGTCAGCTGGCAAAGCGTTGTGCCTTTACCTAACACCGTCGGCCTAATGTCGATAGCAACGTTCGTTACATGCGCGACCACTGTGCCTAGCATTAAAATCAGATCTCTGCTGACGACGATAATAACAACCCAGGACGGAACCAAGTGAAGGGCAGCCAATGTGAGAAAGGCCGAGGTGAGCAGGAGCTTATCCGCTAGCGGATCAAGGATCTCGCCCAGCTTCGTCTGCTGATTAGTCATACGCGCGATAAACCCGTCCAGCGCATCCGTAACACCGGCACAGAGCAGCGCTGCCAGCGCATATCCATACTGCCTATAGGTCATGAACCCTATAAACACCGGGATCAGAAGAATCCGCAAAATCGTCAGACTGTTCGGTATGTTCATGCGGTCGCGCAGAATCTCAGTGGAATCGGCTGTCGGGGGCCATCTTAGTGAGAGGATTTTGAGCTTGTCAACGCGGTTGCAGTCGCACAGCCAGCCGCCTATAATCTCGCTCCTAGTCGCAATGCGGACCCTTGGGAGGAATCGATGAGCGCGTTACCCCTCATGATGAAGAAAGAAGGGCTTGTTGAGAAGCATCAACTGGAAGGTGTGGACCCAAGCGACCGCTATTTCAGCCGCGCCCTTTTGGTGAGTCGAACCGGCACGGGCTATTCGGGGAAAATCATGTACGAGGCCCTCACCGTCCAGGGGGGAACACACTCGACCATCGGTGCTGCGGTGCGTGAGGTGGTTGAGAAGCTCCAAGGGATGGGATTCTTGCGCATGCGAACGAGAGCCAATTTCAGAGGCACCCGCTATCTTGCCGAAAAAGAAACCTGGATCGACTACCCGGACCCCGCCTAATCAATTCCTATATATTCCCGATACACAAGCTCGTGGATCATCGGCCGAAACGATTTGATCCGCTCATTCTTCCTGGTTGGGTGCACACGGTTGGAAAGCAATACGATCTCCAGTTCGTGAACCGGATCGATCCAGACCGAGGTTCCCGTATACCCCAGGTGGCCAAACGAAACTTCCGGCAGAAACCTTCCTGCTGATGATGGGAGCGATGGAGTGTCCCACCCCAAAGCCCAACTAGACCCCGGGAGAGCAGACTGTCGACGGGTGAACTCCATGACAAGGGCGGGATCAAGTACCGACGACCGCCGGTGATAAGCCTGAAGCCACGCTCCTGTCACTGCCAGCACAGCCTCCGCTGTTCCAAACAGTCCCGCATGCCCTGCCACCCCGCCTAAAGAAGCCGCATTCTCATCATGGACTTCACCGCACAATGGGCGGCCTCTCCAGGCATCATGTTCTGTCGGCGCAACATCGCCCCCAAGGCGACGGGCCTGCTGAAGAAACCTCTCCGCCCATTCTGTCGGCACAAACCCTAACTGCGATGCTCCTGCCAAATGGCCAATGTAGTCACGAAAGTATTGCTGAAGCGGCATTCCGCTGCATCGCGCCACAATTATGCCCAAGAGCATAAAACCCAAATCGCTATACAGGCTTCGCGTCCCACGTTCGTAGATCAGGGCTTCGTCACGAATCATCTCTACCAACGCGTTTCGTGCGCTGGAGCGCTCTTCTTCCGTAGCAGGAATGACCGCGGTTGGACTCAACCGTTCATAAAATCCTCGCCAGCCAGGTAGGCCTGAGCTATGCGTCAGCAGATGCCAGAGCGACGCCTCGCCAATCGCACTATCAGCCAACTCCGGCAACAGTGAGCCCACTTGATCTTGCAGCTGACATCGCCCAGCTTGCATGAGAAGCACCAGTGCGGTCACTGTAGACAGCGGCTTCGTGAGCGAGGCGAGGTCATAGACCGTCGTCGGCTGAACAGCCCGAGCCGGTTCATGAGCCGACACCCGTCCAGCGGCAAAAACAGCGGCCTGGTCACCGCCATGACGCACCGCCAGCACGGCTCCGGGAAACACGCCATCCGTGACGGCCTGTTCAAGCGCCGACTGAATCAAGGGGAAATTCGGCATGGTGGGTGAGTGACTCACGAAGATAACGAGCACACGGTAATCGCATGCTCTAGCATGGCCGAACACACTACGGAACGATGATTAGCGAGCCGGACTCGACTCACCTTCCATCTTTTCCTCAGGAACCACTCCGCTATCCTGATAGGCCTCCGCCGATTCGACATCCAACATACGCTCAAATGTATGGAGCGTCGCGCGCATCCGTTCGACCATGAGCAACCGCTGTTTCTGCAACTGCGAGAGGTCCCGCTGCGTCTCGCCCAGTTCGACCCGCGCCTGACGAATGACTTCGCCGGCCTTCAGCTCCGCTTCCTTGACGATCAGCTCCGCATCGCGGTTGGCGCTGCGCTTGACGTCGTCGGCCAGCGATTGTGCCGCAACAAGCGTATTGGACAACGTCGTCTCCGTCCGCTTTAATTCGGACACCTGCTGCTCCGTCATCACCAGCCGTTCCCGCAGCATCGCATTATCGCGATTCAACGATTCCACGGTTTGCGCCAGCTCTTCGAGAAACCGGTTGACCTCCTCACGATCGTAGCCGCGCAGCTTCGTGCGGAACACCATCTGTTGAATGTCGAGCGGTGTGATCTTCATGACATCCCTCCAATCCAATCTTTATCCAATAGTCGCTGCCAGATGAGCCAGCGTCGGCACAAGAAACTTTTGCAGAAATGTCAAAAGCAGAATGAGGACGATCGGCGAGATATCTATCCCCAGCCGCCAGCCAATCAGCCGCCGAATAGGAGCCAACGCTGGCTCAGTGATCTTTTCTAGGAATTGCACAATCGGGTTCCAGGGGTCAGGATTGACCCATGAAATGAGTGCGCGGGCAATGACAATGTACGTATAGAGCTCCAGAACGTAATACACGGTCGAGGACAATGCATTCAGAAAGTATCCCACAACAGTCATCAGCGTCCGAGCTCCTGAGATCGTTTCGTCGCCGCCTCGATCGCATCGATGAGCGTGGCGCGCATGCCTCCGACTTCCAGCCGATGCAGGCCGGCGATCGTCGTGCCGCCTGGCGAGGCCACCTTATCCTTGAGTCGAGCGGGATGTTCTCCGGTTTCGATCACCATCTTGGCGGCACCCAGAACAGTTTGCGCGGCCAACACCTCTGCCGTCGCTCTGGGCAATCCCATCTTCACACCGCCATCAGCCATCGCTTCGATAGCCAGAAAGACGTACGCCGGTCCGCTCCCGCTGAGCCCTGTAACCGCATCCATCAAACGCTCTTCGACGGCCACAACCTTCCCGACCGATTCAAACATCGTGCGCGCAAGACCGGCATCCCCTTCGGACACACCCGGTCCGATGGCAAGGGCCGTCATGCCTTCCCGTACCATGGCAGGCGTGTTGGGCATGGCACGAACCACTCTCGTCCCTGTGCCGCCGGCGCCCGTGATGGTCTGGATCGGAATTCCTGCGGCGACGGACACGGTGAGCGCGCGCTGCAACTCCGCGGCAATCTCTTTCATGACTCCATCAAGAATCTGCGGCTTGACGGCGAGCACAATAATCCCCGCCCAAGCAGCCGCCTCCCGATTCGTCCCGCCCACACGAACACCATAGAGGCGCTTTAACATATCGCAGCGCGCCGCAACCGGATCTGTGGCCCAGATCTGATCGGGCTCGCAGCAACCAGTCGAAACAAGCCCGGCGATCAGCGCTTCGGCCATCTGGCCGCCACCGATAAACGCAATCTTTTCTGCAATGCCGGGCTTAGACATGGCGCGCTCCAAAGATCGCCGTGCCGACACGCACCAGCGTGGCGCCCTCTTCGATCGCGACCTCAAAGTCCTGCGACATGCCCATGGACAACTCCTGCATCACCAAAGACGGAATCTTCTCTGAGGCAATCCGTGCGCCGAGTATACGAAGCTCACGAAAGTACGGGCGGGCTTCTTCCGGCTCGATCGTCGGGGGCGGTATCGTCATCAGCCCTTGAACCCGAAGATGCGGCATGCCGCCGAGAATCGCAAGGTCCCGCATCAACACATCCGGCTGAAACCCGGCCTTGCTGGCTTCGCCGGCAATATTCACTTCCAGCAGCACCGCCTGTTTCACACCAGCGTCACCGGCACGGCGGCTGATTTCTTGTGCCAGCTCGACAGAATCCACCGAGTGAATCAGCTCAAACGTTCCGATCGCGTCGCGCACTTTCCGCCGTTGCAACTGACCGATGAAATGCCACCGGGGCGACAGGTCGCGAAGCAGCGCGATTTTTGACAGCGCCTCCTGCATCCGATTCTCCCCCAGAAGGGAGAGGCCGGCGTGAAGGCCCTCTCTGACCCATTCCGCCGGGACCGTCTTGGTCGCGGCTACGAGCCGAACCGTCTCCGGTGATCTGCCAGCCCGTTCCGCCGCACAACGGATCCGGTCCAAGATCTGATGCACACGCCGGGCAAGAGAATCATCTGCGTCCTGCTCCATAATCGCTGCACCGGCAATCGTTCCGCACCTGTATCATCAATCCCGTTGGCATATTCTAAACGAAGCTCCCGGGAATTGGCAGGGGCTCCGGCACTAACGCTCTACTGCGTGGCTGACAAGCCGATCGCACTTACCATCGTCCCGATCACCTTGCCCTCGCGGCGATAAGAAAAGAAGAGGTCTTCGTGACAGATCGTACAGACATTCACGCTCGTAACCCGCCCTCCCTCAATCCCGCATTCCTGCACCTGTCGCCTGATCAGCCCTTTGAGATCAAGGCGGGCTTTGCCGCCTCGATGATCACGCAAAACGGCCTCCCACCAGGGAAATCGCTTCTGGACTTCAGCCAGCACCGGTTCGTCCACTTCATAGCAGCAGACGCCGGCAGAGGGACCGATGCTGACATGCAGTTGGCCGAGCTCAGCCCCAAAACGTGTCTGCATAAGCATCAGCGTCTTGGGCACAATGCCGGCAACGGCCCCGCGCCATCCGGCATGGATTGCGGCGACCACTCGCCGCCGCGCATCGTGTACCAGCACCGGGACGCAATCGGCGGTGCGCACCGCCACCATCGTGCCCGGCTGATCTGTCACCAACGCATCCCACCCGCCGTCGAACCGGTCGTGACCGGTCAGCGGGCGATCGACAATGAGCGCGTCAGTCCCATGAACCTGTTTCACCGATAAGAGCCAGGGTGCCGGAGCACCGGGCACACGAATCGGCGCGCCGGTTCCCAGCCGCAACTGATCGGCATGCGCTCTCGTGCCAAAGAAGTGCCGGACTCCGCTTCTTGGAGAAGCAAACGCCGGCACCGTGATCACCGATGCACGTCCCATCGTCCCATCCACTCGTTCAGTCCGGCCGCTCTCGCGTCTAGTTGACTTGCTTCCGTAGGAACGTCGGCACATCCCATTCATCTTCCGCCACCAAGGCCCGATCGATAGCCTCACGGGCCTCGTTCCGCTGCCGAAGGAATGTCGGACGATCCAGATCTTTCATCGGCCGATCGGCCATGGCCATCGCAGCACTCACGCCCACACCGGCCAAGACCGGCTGCACCGGCTTCGCTACGCGGGCCGACGTCTGTTCGACGCTTGCCGTCATCGAGACCATCTCCTCTTCACATTCAAAGCCCGTGGCGATCACCGTCACGACCAGATCATCGCCCATGTCGGGATTGATCACTTGGCCGACAATGATATTGGCATCCGAATCGGCCGTTTGCTGAATGATGGAAGCCGCCTCTTCAATTTCATGCAGCGTCATATTCGGACCACCCGTGATGTTCAGGAGGACACCACGTGCGCCCTGCACGCTGCCTTCTTCCAGCAGCGGGCTGCAGATGGCCCGTTGCGCCGCTTCGATCGCGCGATTGGTGCCCCGCGCGATGCCCATGCCCATGACGGCGCGGCCCGTATGCGACATGATCGTCCGCACATCGGCAAAGTCGACGTTCACATGGCCGGTCGTCGTGATCACATCGGCGATACCTTGAATCGCCTGGCGCAACACATCGTCGGCCACTTTGAAAGCCTCGAGCAAGGGGGTCGACTTATCGACGATCCCCAGCAGCCGCTGATTCGGAATCACGAGGAGCGTGTCGACATGACGACGGAGATCTCGGATGCCCTCTTCGGCGTGCTTGTGGCGGCGCTGCCCTTCATATTGAAAGGGCTTCGTGACCACCCCCACCGTGAGAATACCCTGTTCCCGCGCAATGCTGGCCACGATCGGAGCGGCTCCGGTGCCGGTGCCGCCGCCCATACCGGCGGTGACAAACACCATATCCGCGCCTTCGAGACATTCCCGGATATGATCCTTGCTTTCCAGTGCCGCATCTTTCCCGATTTCCGGACGGGCGCCGGCACCCAGTCCACGAGTCCGCTCGGGCCCCAATTGAATCTTGTACGGAGCCAGCGACCGATCGAGCGCTTGCAGATCGGTATTGGCTGCGATGAAATCGACCCGGGCCAGCCCGGACCCGATCATCGTATTCACCGCATTGCACCCTGCCCCGCCGACGCCGACGACCTTGATCCTGACCGGCAACAACGCATCTTCCTGGAATGAGAACATTGCGGCACCTCCTCACCTGTGATCGCCGAGCGGCACCATGCCGCGCGCGAAAGTTAAAACACCTCCAACACCCGTTTCGTCCATCCAACCATCTTGGTCCAAGGCCCCCCGTTCCGGAGCCCCGCTGTTTCCAATTCGTCCGCGTGCTTCCGGGCATGCAACAAGAGTCCGACACCGGTCGCATGGCCGGGATTGCTCACGATATCTCTCAGCCCGCCGACGCCCGACGGCGTCCCGCGGCGAGCCGGCAGGTTCAACACTTTTTCCGCCGCATCCGGCATCCCTTCGAGCAGCGACGTGCCGCCGGTCAAGACGACGCCGGCACCTAAAATTCCCTCGTAGCCGGCCCGCGCGATCTCGCGCCGCACCAGCTCAAACATCTCTTCGACACGCGGTTCGAGAATTTCGGCGATATCCCGGCGGGAAAACGTCCGGGCCGGACGATCGCCGACAGATGGGACTTCGACCGTCTCGTGTCCGGTCACCAGGTCGGTCCTAGCAATGCCATACTGCATCTTGATCTTCTCGGCCTCGGTCTGTGAGGTGAGCAACCCGATGGCCAGATCCTTCGTCAGATTCTGCCCGCCGATGGGAAGGACCGCCGAATGCCGGATGCTGCCATCGAGGAAAATCGCCAGGTCGGTCGTCCCGCCGCCGAGATCCACCATCGCCACACCCAGGTCACGCTCCTCCTGACTCAACACCGCTTCGCTGGAGGCCAGGGGCTGGAGAATGATGTCCACCACATCAAGTCCGGCACGATTCACACTCTTGATGATGTTTTGCGCGGAGGTCACGGCACCGGTGATCACATGCACATTCACTTCCAGCCGGTTTCCGGACAGTCCGAGCGGCTCACGCACGCCTTCCTGGCCGTCGACCATGTACTCGCGCGGCAAGACGTGCAGAATGCGCCGCTCGTGCGGAATCACCGCCAGCGTCCGGGCGCTTTCGATCGCCCGGTGAATATCCTCGCGCGTGACTTCGGCCTTCTTGAGCGCGACCACGCCTTTGCAGTTCTCCGCGGAGATATGACTGCCGGCAATGCCGGTATAGACCGAGTTGATCTGGACCGCCGCCATGAGCTCGGCCTCTTCAACCGCCTTCTTGATCGACTCCACCGTACTCTCGATATCGACCACCACCCCTTTGCGCAATCCGCGGGACGGACTAGCGCCGACCCCGATGACGTTCAACGCGCCGTCATCCGTGATCTCCGCGACGATCGCGCAAATCTTCGTCGTTCCAATATCCAGCCCCACAAGGATTTGATCTCGTTTAGGCACCGCGATCACCCCCTTTCCCGCACAATGACGCGATTCTCGTATCGTAGATCGATTTCATTTCCACCCCGGCCATGCCCGTCGAACGTCACGGTCTTCAGTGAGGGCTTGATCCGTTGAAACCGGTCCCATTGCTCTTTGACTGTGTCCTCACCAAACTGAAATTGGATCCCGCGAACAGACGCCACCAGGTTTGCAGGATTCGCCGCATTGACTTGCAGCCGCCCGTCGATGGTCTGTCCGACCAACCTGGCCAGCTCAATGCCCGACTTGACCGCGTGACGCACATCCGCATCCCCGCGCAAGAGCTCTCGCGAGTCCAGACCCGTGACCACCGGAAACATGACGTTGTCCTCCGATCCCAATCGCGCCAGCACATGCCCCTCTTCATCGCTCAAAAAGTTCTCTGCATTGGCGTGCACGATGGCGGCCGGTTTACGTTCCACCACGGAGATCCGCAGTTCATGAAACGGCACCCGGGTGACCACCGCTTCCTTGACCCACGGATGAGACTCCACCCGTTCCTTCATGGCCGCCGTCACAATGTGATGAAGCGGCGTGCCAGGCTTCAGCGCCAATCGATCCACCAGCTCCTGCCGCCCGATCTGGTGCACCCCTTCAACCGTCACCGTCTTGATCTCAAGCAGCCGCTGCAGCATTGGGCCGGCATGCTGCGCTCCAACGACCACCCCCCAGCCGGCGATGATCGCCCCTATGCCTATCGCGCCCCATCGAACGAGCTGCCGGCCCTTCGCGACCACTTGCGCGCGGCGCGTCACGCGCTCCTGGTTCGTCGCATGACTCGAGCGAGCCCCTTTCCATTGGTTCTGTCGGGGACCGGTCGGCCTCGCGGCGTTCCGTCGCGCAATCGTCCACTTCTTCATGCCTGCGATCCTTTGCCGGCGAGAGCCATGCGATCGGCACGATCTAGCGCCGACTGCAAGATGCACTCGACCAAGCGGTCGTAGTCGATCCCGGCTTGCCTGGCCGCCATCGGCAGCAGGCTAGTCTCCGTCATGCCGGGCACCGTGTTGATCTCCAGCATGTAGGGCTTGCCCCGCGGCGTAATTCTGAAATCCACACGCGCGGCCCCTTCACACCCCAACGCCTCATAGGTCCGGCGCCCCAATTCGGCAATCTGTTTGAGAATCTTGGCCGGCAGCGGAGCCGGGCAGAGATACTGAGTTTTGCCCTTTTGATACTTCGCCGAAAAATCATAGAAACCGTCCGGCGCCACGATTTCCACCGCCGGTAATACCGTGAGCTGGCCTGACGCCCCACCCAGGATCGAGACCGTTGTTTCATGCCCCGGGATATAGGCCTCGACCATCGCATCCGGATCGTAGCGGTGGGCCAATGCGAGCGCCGGCTTCCATTGTGCCGGCTTGCGGACGATCGTGACGCCGATCGTGGAACCCTGTGACGCCGGCTTCACCACCACCGGCAATTTCAGTTTGGTCGCTTTCAGCGCCATCGCGAGCGAAGGCTGTTCCCCCCGCCGCACCACCGTGCCAGCGGCCACCGGCACTCCCGCCCTCAGCGCCAGAGTTTTCGTCGTGACCTTATGCATCCCCACCGCACTCGCCTGCACGCCGGATCCGGTGTAGGGGATCCCGATCGTTTCCAAGAATCCCTGGATCGTTCCATCCTCGCCGCCCGGGCCATGCAGAGAAAGGAAAGCCACCTCAATCTTGTGCGCCGTCAAATCCCGATGGAGATCGGGGCCCACATCAATCGCGACCGCGTGATAGCCGCGGCGGAGAAGCGACTGATGGACCGCCTGCCCGGTGCGCAGGGAGATCTCGCGCTCGGACGATTGTCCGCCCATCAACACCCCGATTCGCTTACTCGTGAGTACCTGACGATCAGCCATGGCCAATTCCTCGCTTACGCCCGTCCGACAACCTTGAGTTCCAATTCCAGCTTCACACCGGTGTGCTTCGCAACCGCCGCACGGACTTTCCGGATCAGCGCCAAGACATCTTTGGCGCTGGCCTGGCCGTGATTCACAATGAAGTTCGCATGCTTCTCCGACACCTGCGCATCGCCGACCTGGGCGCCTTTGAGGCCGGCCGCATCGATGACGCGCCCCGCCGAATCCTTGGGGGGATTCTTGAACACACAACCGGCGCTCGGCAGCGCCAACGGCTGCGTGTCACGGCGGTAGTGCAGATAGTCTTTCACCACTTGCTCGATCGTCGCGCGCACGCCGGTCTTCAGCTGCATCCACACACCCACGACAATTCCGGCGGGCAATGTCGCCCGGCGATAGGCAAAGGGGATCTGCGAGGCCGGGATATCGACGACTTCACCCTTCTGATTCACCAGCCGTACGGCTTTGACCGAATCTTTCATTTCGCCCAACCTGGTACCCGCGTTCATCACGACACATCCTGCGACCGTGCCGGGAATGCCGGCAGCCCATTCCAGTCCCGCCAGCGAATGCCGGATGGCATACCCGATCAGCGTCGGCATCCCCACGCCTCCTTCGGCATACAGGGCCGCTCCCGCTTCCTCTCTGATTGCACGAAGCTTTCCGAGATGAACAACGACGCCTCTGATCCCCTTGTCGCGAATGAGGAGATTCGTCCCGCCCACCACAAAGAGCGGAAGCTTCTGCGCCTTGGTTTGCCGCACAAGACGGGCCACATCCTCGACATCGGCCGGTTCGACGAGCACATCGGCCGGTCCCCCGATCCGGAAGGACGTATAGTCTTTGAGTGGCGCATTGAACGACACAACCCCGCGAACCCCCTCGACCGCAGCTGCCAATCGACGCTGATTGATGGTCCGACGACCAGTCTGTGCATCTGTCCTTCTTTCCCGAGCCATCGCCTACGTCGTGGAATCGGGAGCCAATCGCGCCAATAATCCTGTGCCCGCTTTCCAGATATCCCCCGCGCCCAAGGTCACAACCAGATC
>JBEBHO010000194.1:0-1931 GCA_040081095.1 Nitrospira sp. | reverse complement strand
CCGGCCCCTCCCCCCAAATCGCTGACACTGGCTCACGCTTGGGCTAGTCTGGTCTCACGCCCGTGGCTAATGCTATGATGCGTCCCTCACACCGGGAGCGCACATGGATATTGAAGCTTTTCGTCAAATGGTCGTCAAAAACCCCAAGGGGTTTCTCGGGCGCTACGGCCTGGGCAATAAAATTCTGCAAGAAGGCGGCAATCTTGAGGAAGCCGTGGAGCATCTGCAGGTCGCCGTGCAACTGGACCCGGTGCATGTCGCGTCGCACCTGGCTCTCGGACGTGCCCTCATTGGCTTAGGACGGCCCGACGAAGCGAAACCCGTTCTGAAAGCCGGTATCGACGCCTCCGCCTCCGGACGCGCCAACGGCGGACGTGACCTCGTTCCCGAAATGCAGATGATGCTCCAAGGACTACGCTAACCACGGAGAGCACATATGACGTTAGATACAGCCAAGCAGCGAATTGAATCAGCCATCGCGCAATTCGGACCGCGGGCCGCGCCCATGATCGACCTGGTCATGAATGAAGTACGATCGGACATGGGGGCCTCGGCCTTCAATCAGCTCGTCGACGAATTCGACCTGGAACTCGAATACAACATTGCGCCGCTCGAGTCCGATTACTCCAACAGTTAACAGATTACGAGCCACCCTTCAGTGCCACTGATCTGGTCCGCCATTTCCGCCCACGGCTTCGGGCACGCCGCCCAGGTCGTTCCTGTGCTGAACGAATTGGGCAAGCGGATTCCCTCGCTGCGCATCATTCTCCGCACGAATGTCCCGCGTGATTTTTTCGAGTCGCGCATGACCGTGCCCTGGGAGCTGCGTCCGGCGCAAATGGACATCGGGTGCCTACAGCATGGTCCCCTCACGATGGATTGGGATGCCACCTGGCAGGCGCACCGAACATTTCATGCGAACTGGGACGCGCGACTCAAGGAGGAGACCGCCGCCATTCTGGAAGCCGGCCCAGATCTCGTCCTTGGCAACACGCCATACCTGGCTATGGCCGCCGGAGCCGCCGCGAGCGTGCCGACCGTCGCACTCGCCAGCTTGAATTGGGATGACATTTTGCAGGAGCATGTCGATCCTGCGCAGCCATGGCAGACCGCTATTCTTGAAGAGATGCGCCAGGCCTATCAACAAGCGGATCTTCTTCTACGAATCACCCCAGGCTTGCCGATGCCGGCCTTTCTTCGCGCACACGATATCGGGCCGATTGCGGATCCACTCCCCGCTGCCCGCGATCGCATCCGGGCGCAACTGCACAGCACAACTGACGACGCGCTCGTGCTCATGGCCTTCGGAGGAATCCCGCTCGAACACATCCCGTTTGACCGCATGGACGCGATGCAAAATCTCCACTTTCTTATTCCCGGTCCGGTGCCGGCAAAAAGTCGCCGGGTGCACTCGCTCACCGGCCTATCTGAGCGCTTCAGCACGCTCCTCTCCTCCGCCGATGTCATCATGACCAAACCCGGCTATGGAACTACCATTGAAGCTGTTGCTGTCGGGACTCCGGTGGTCTACGTTCGCCGCTACAACTTCGCCGACGAAGAGCCCATCGTCGCCTATCTGAGGCGGCATGGCCGCGGAGTCGAACTGTCCCAAGAGGACTTCTTGCAGAGCCGCTGGGAACCGGCGATCAGAGCAGCCTTCGCACTCCCGAAACCAGCCGCCCCGCCACCGGCCTGCACCGGAGCCGCCGATGCGGCCAGGCATCTGCTGCCGTTGCTGCAGCCGTCAAAGGGATAGCCATGCATCTCCTGGCCCTCATCGTAACGGGATGCGCAAAACTCGTCGGGACCATTGTCAGATTGCTGGCTCAGCTCCATATGTTTCTCTACGGCATCCTGCCGGCACTCCTGCCGCCCGACCGTCTCGGAATCCTGATGCGCCGTTACTATGACCGGAGCTATGAGCAGGCCGG
>JBEBHO010000287.1:0-1931 GCA_040081095.1 Nitrospira sp. | reverse complement strand
ACCGTCTGGAAAGCCAGGCATGAGAAGGCCAGCAGCTATATGTTCTTCAAGCCGAATTTGAAGGACGTGGCAGCCGAATTGACCGATGAGATGATCAAGTACATGCCGCCGACAACAAGTTCCGGCAAGCGGTAGCTCCTGCCCTATCCACCTGATCCATTCAAGACTCTGCCCCGAATCTAGACGCTCTGGTTCATCGCCGCTTTCAGAGAGGCAACGAACCGGCCGACTTTCGCCGGCATATCCGAGGATTGCTGGTGCGTCGCGATCTGCTTCACGATCGCGCTTCCGACAATGACTCCATCCGCCATCGCCGACACCTGAGCCGCATCGTCCGGCGTCGACACGCCGAATCCGACCGCCACTGGCGTCTTGGTGACTTTCTTGATCTTGGCGACATTCTTGCCGACTTCCGCCATATTTTGAATCTTGGCGCCGGTAATCCCGGTGAGCGAAACGTAGTAGAGAAACCCCTGGGACTCCTTCGCCACGTAAGTCCGTCGATCAGCGGTGCTGGTGGGCGCCAGGAGGAAAATCAGCCGTAACCCTGCGGCGGCAGCAGGCCCTTTCAACGGACCGGCCTCGTCAGGAGGCATATCGGGAACGATCAGTCCATCGACCCCTGCCGCCCCTGCTTCATGGCAGAACGTTTCCAGTCCCATGGCATGGATGGAATTGTAATAGACCATGAGCACGATCGGAACCTGTGTGCGCGTCCGTAGCGTCTTCATCATGGCCAGGATCTTCTTGAGCGACGTGCCGCTTCGCAGGCCCCGCTCAGCCGCCAACTGAATGACCGGACCATCGGCGATCGGATCCGAGAAGGGCACGCCCAGTTCAATGATGTCAGCGCCGGCCTGCTCGATCTCCACCACAAGCCGTTCGGTATCCGCCAGACTGGGATCGCCAGCCATCAGATAAGCGATCAAGGCTTTCTTGTTCGCCTGGCGCAATCGCTGGAAGGTCGATTCAATCCGTCCGATCATAGCGTCACCCCTCGCATGCGCGCCACCTGCTGAACATCCTTGTCTCCACGACCGGAAAGATTCGCAATGATGACGCTGGACTTTTTGAGCTTCGGCGCCAGCTTCACAACTTCGGCGATCGCATGCGCACTTTCCAAGGCCGGTACGATCCCCTCCACCGTCGCCAACAGATCAAACGCCGCCAACGCTTCATCGTCAGTGGCATAGGTGTATTGAACCCGTTTCAAGTCGTGATAGAGGCTGTGCTCCGGTCCCACGGCCGCATAGTCCAGCCCTGCCGATACCGAATGGGTCAAATTGATCTGACCGTCTTCGTCCTGTAGGAGATACGTCATCGTGCCCTGGAGCACGCCGGGCTTTCCTCCGAAAAATCGTGCCGCATGTTTCCCGCTTTCAATGCCGGTGCCTCCCGCCTCAACCCCGACCATCTTGACCTTTTTATCACCGAGAAACGCGTGGAACAAGCCGATGGAGTTGCTTCCGCCGCCGACGCACGCCACCAGGTAATCGGGCAGCTTTCCTTCCGCGGCAAGAATCTGCTTGCGGGCCTCCTGTCCGATGATCGCCTGAAAATCGCGGATCATCATGGGATAGGGATGCGCGCCCAGCACCGACCCGAGTATGTAATGAGTCGTGCGGACGTTCGTCGTCCAGTCACGCATGGCCTCGCTGATGGCGTCCTTGAGCGTCCGGCTGCCGGCGTCGACTCCCGTCACCTTCGCCCCGAGCAAGCGCATCCGGAAGACATTCAGCGCCTGCCGCTGCATATCCTCCGTCCCCATATAGATTTCGCATTCCAGGCCGAACATGGCAGCCGCCGTGGCCGTCGCGACGCCATGCTGCCCCGCGCCGGTTTCGGCGATGATCCTGGGCTTCTTCATCCGCATGGCCAGGAGCACCTGGCCGATGGCGTTGTTAATTTTATGGGCGCCGGTATGGCAGAGA
>JBEBHO010000170.1:0-1943 GCA_040081095.1 Nitrospira sp. | reverse complement strand
GAGCGTAAAGGTCCCAGCCTCAGTGACCAGCTCGCCGCGTTCCTCGCAGCAGGAGCCGTCCGCCTTCGGCTTGGTCGCGCTGCGATAGATCCGCACGGGACCGCTCTTCACGCTGAACGGCACCCACACGTCGATACGGTCGTCGTTCCAGCGATAGATCACCGCCGGCACCCCGCCGATCTCGACACGATTCTCGCCCTTATTGAAGTCCATGAAGCTATAGGGAGTCGAGCCGCTTTCGGAGTAGAACCCGAAGTGCTCGCCATTGATGCGCAAGAGTGTGCCGATCGGCGCACTGGGAGGCGACATCGACGATACCTTGGGGGTATGGACCGTAAAGTTTCCCAACGTCCGCTGACGCCCCTTCTGCCGGAGCACCATTGGACCAGACTCGGCGCCGAGCGGAACATGGACGACGATCACATCGTCTTTCCACTGAGCAATCGTCGTCGGGCGGTTCCCGATAAGAAGGGCATCATCAGCCTCCTTGGTGCCAAACCCTTGGCTGAACAACACCACCTTGGTACCAGCCGGTCCCTCCATCGGATCCACCCGCACACTCGGCACCAGCGCCAGCGACACGGCATTGCTCGTCACATATTCGACCGGCGCGCAGCAAGAGCCATCGGCCAGCGGATCGGACGACGCCAACCGGACCACCACCTCACCGGGCGCGGCATTCGTCGGAATCTCGACTTCGATTGTATCGTCCTTCCACCGGCGGGGACGCACGACCACGCCGCCGATCACCACATCGTTGACACCGAACATTGTATTGGGATCGCGCGCACCGGCGGTGGCGCCGAAATGCTCGCCGGTGATGGTCACCATCGTCCCGCGCTCCGCCTCGGTCGGCGTGATGGACGCGATACGCGGCCTCACCACCGTGAACGTCCCGGCGGACAGTTTCTTCTTCCCGATCATCATCTCGACGGGACCGGTCGTGGCCTTGAACGGCACCTTCACCTCGACCAGGTGGGATTCCCAACGCTGAATCAGCGCCGGCATCCCGGCGAAGGTGACTTTATTGAACTGGACGGATTTGAATGCGCCCAAGCCTTTGCCGCTCACGACCACCGTCGCCCCAGGCGTCGCATGATCCGGTTGGAGTATGATTTGTTGAGCGGAAGCGCCACGTTCCTGAAGGAATCCGGAAAACCCGAGCGCGATGAAGAATACCGTCAATCCCCCAAGTTTCTGGAAGAGTCTCCTCAACCGACTCAGAGAAATACCTCGATAGCGTTGCGTGTTGTAACTCATCTTTCCCCCATTTCAAGCCAGCACATGTTGTTACCTCCGGCGCTCAACTATCTGCAAACCCTGACGGCGGCGCGAACGCACTAAGCAGAGCAGACAGAGTCTGTGGCGTAACCGGCTTGGTCAGACATTCCATGGCTCCCCGGCTACGCCACACACGCCGTAATTCTGGTGTCATCAGTGCGCCCATGATCACGACCGGCAGGTCTCGAACGTGCTGCCGTATCGCTCTGAGTATTTCCGGGCCGTCCACTCCCTGCGCAGCGACGTCCAAGAGCACCACGTTGACTCCGTGACGATCCAAGATGTCCAGCGCTTCCCGGCCTGAGGAGGCTTCCAGGACGTCCCACTGCCGGTCTCTAAAGAAGGCTTTGAGGCTCTCTTGACCGTTCGAATCGTCATCCACAATAAGAACTCGTTGGGTTTGCCTCCACGTATGGGCTGAGGTGCCATACCGCTGTGTTGTCATGTATATTCTCTCAGTGCTGTCTCGTTGCGGTTCATGGTGTCGTATCTGGCGCGGATCAGTGGTCGGAGGACTCCCGACAGATGGATCGAGCCGGTCACAACTACGACGCCGTCTCCTCCCGCGATGGTCAGCGCGCGTGCAAAAGCCTGTTCCGGCTTGATGATCACCTCCGCCGGCGCCGCACTCCATTGCTGCCAGAGCGGCACCAACTCCTCAG
>JBEBHO010000140.1:0-7497 GCA_040081095.1 Nitrospira sp. | reverse complement strand
CCGGCGCCCAATTGCACGATTCCATTTTCGAGCGGGCCCACTTCGAAGGGGCCGATCTCTCATCGGCTGACTTTACCAATGCCACGCTGGTCGACAGCTACCTGTACGGGGCCAATCTTCAGGGAGCCGTCTTGACCGGAGCCGACTTGATGGGCGCGGATCTTCGCCGGACCGACATGTCGAAAGCCACCCTGTTCCAAACCAACCTGCAGGGGGCGCTGCTCGACGGTGCCCATCTGAATCACGCCCGTATGATGGAAGCGGACCTGGAGAGCGCCTATCTGGACGATGCCGACCTTCGACATGCCGACCTTCGCGACGCCATCCTCCGCGGAGCGGATCTCCGCCATGCAAACCTGGAGAGCGCCAAGCTCGCACAAACAGATTTTGAAGGCGCCAACCTGGAAGGTGCACGGCTGATCAAAGCCTCTCTGCAATCGGCCAAAATGCGCATGGTAATTCTCTACAAGGCCGTCATCGATCAAGCCGATTTCCGCGATGCCAATCTCCATCACGCCGTCATGATCGGCACGCATGGCGCCGACGCGGTTTTCACCAACGCCGCGCTGCACGAGATCTACGCCCCGAAAGCCTCTCTGCTACGGGCGCAATTCAACGAAGCCACGCTTGACTCGGCCAATCTCGTTGGCGCCGATCTGAGTGAGGCAAATTTCAGCCAGGCCAATCTGACCCACGCCAATCTGCAGGAAACCAAGCTGCACGGAGCCTCGTTCGCTGGAGCAGATCTCAGTGGCGCACGGCTTGATGCCGCCGATATCCATCAGGCGAATTTCTTCGGAGCAAACCTGGCCTCAGCGACCGGACTGACCCAAGCGCAGCTGGACACCGCCTGTCTTGATAACCAGACGCGCCTGCCGACAGAACTGCACCGACCGGCGCCTTGCGCCGTGGCAAAGAAGAAAGCCTCACGCTGATAGCTGATATGAGAGTTCGAGACGAACGATGTGGGCGAAGAATTCAATACGTCGATTGCCGGCGAACGACAGCCGGCGAGTGACGAGAAGAATGGAGAGTGAAACGACGGCCTGAAGCGATCAGGCCAACGGCAGTTATTTCTTGAAAGTCCACCTGAGAACTCCAGCCGGTACTGCCTAGCGGTGTGGCGATGCCGAACACGCCGTGCTGGAGTTCCAATGCCTAGCGAACAACCGGCTAGGCAGCGGTGGCGGTTTCGACTTCCTTCGCAGCTTTGGCAGCCAAGCTGTTCTTGCGATTGTTAGAGATGGTGCGATCGATGATCGCTCCGCAATTGACGCACTTCCAGGCGTAAAACACCAAGAAGAAATCCGAGAAGCGTTCCAACATCATCAAGCCTTTGCATTTCGGACAACCCATGATTTTTCCTCCCCAGGTGAAAGTTGACGTATGCCTGGGGGATTGAGCAAGTTATGATCCAGCATTACAGATTTATAATTATCAATCACTTATATAAACAACAGCCCAAATTTGTCTCTGTGGAGACTACTTACACGTTCATTTTCGTACACCCTGTCGCATTTATACGCTCAATGTTATTCGTCGCATCGATTCCTGAAGAATTCTGATCGATTTGAACATCAGAGGAGCAGCAAAACCTGACGAAAAACATAGATGTCAACCAGACAATCGAACAAATTACTCCAATAAAATATATGGTTATTCGATGCGTACAATTATGGACAGCTAAGACCTATGAAATCATCAAAGTTTGAGAGTACCGCACAGATTGTCAAAGGGACGCTGGCCTTGGAAGGCATTCTAGGCCTCCCGGACGATCCAAGTGGCATCATTGTATTTGCTCATGGCAGTGGCAGTGGGCGGTTAAGCCCACGAAACAACTTCGTCGCCCGCCAGCTCCAACAAAGAAGTTTGGCAACTCTTCTCCTCGATTTATTGACGCCGGACGAAGCCAATGATCGACAGAAGGTGTTTGATATCGATCTGCTGGCCGATCGCTTGTTGCTGGCCAAAGCCTGGCTGGAAGAAGAACCGAGGACGAAAACACTGGGCATTGGCTATTTCGGCGCCAGCACCGGAGCCGGTGCTGCGCTGCAAGCGGCCGCAAGAGACCCTTCGAAAATCCAAGCCGTCGTCTCACGAGGGGGGCGGCCAGATTTGGCAGAACCCTACCTCCCCTCAGTGACCGCGCCCACGCTCTTGATTGTCGGCGGATGGGATGAGCCGGTGATCGAGATGAACCAAGCAGCCTATGAGCTATTGACCTGCGAGAAGAAGATGATCATCGTTCCAGGCGCGACGCACCTCTTTGAAGAGTCAGGCACGTTGGAACAGGTGGCAGAGCACGCGGGCAAATGGTTTATTCGGTATCTGCGTAGGAAGGATGAGGCAAGAGGATACTACTAGAGCTACTTATTGAAGAAGCCGGTCCTGCACAACCGCCAAGACTTTCTCTATAGCTTCACTCGTCTCGATTTTTGTCGTATCTATGACCAGGGCAGGATTAACCGGCGCTTCGTAGGGTTCCTGTAGCCCAGGGACCGTTATCGATTCCCCACGTTGTCCGCGCTTGTACGTCCCTTTGTAGTCGCGCTGCATGCAGGTTTCTAGCGGACATTCGACTGCTACTTCCATGAATCGTGGAATCAGACTTCTGGCAAAGTCGCGATAGACTCGCTTCGTGGCCGTAGCATCGAAAATCACCGTCACCCCATGGGCCACGAGCTTTGCGCCCATCACAGCCAACGCGCGATAGAACAGATCCCGCTCAGCTTGCGAGTAGGTCGCCTCGGGTGTGAGCACGCGCCTGACTTCATCCGATTCCAGCACCTCGACGGTAAAACCTGCCGCTTCAAGCCTTGGCTTAAGCGCACGCACGATCGTGCTCTTACCGGAAGCAGGCAGGCCCGTGACCCAGATGGCGAAGGCTGGTGCAGTCATTGGCAATACTCATTCACCCGGGAGGGATCGAAGCGCGGCGTGGCGAGGACCTGATCCATAAACCGAAAGATAGTTCGGCGCACGCCAATCGGCAAGGTGGGATACCAGACCGGACTCGCGAGGACCAAACCGCGAAATGCAAAGAACGGGGCGGCTGTTGCCAACACATCTTCATCGCCGCTCGCTTTCACATACTCCTCCCAGAACAGGCGAAAGAGCACTTCGAACGGCCCCTTCAATCTTCCCCATCGGCAGAGCGAATAAAAAAGATAGTTGATCGTCATGGACGTCACGTCGTCCGCCGGCTCGCCCCACTCCCCGCGCGAGCGATCGAGCACCGCAAACTCAGGGCCCTGCTGAAACAGCACATTCCACGGATGAAAGTCGCCATGGACTTGCGAGAGCCGCTTTGCCTGCCCGCGCAGATGCCACCGCCAGCGGTTGCAGGCCTCTTCAATCCCGCGCAACAGATCTTCTGTGATAAACCCGAACCGCTCAGGATAGCTGTCCGTGAGACCCATAATACATTCGCCATGGCCGATCAATTCCCGCAAGCGGCGACGATACAAGTCGGCATCCCGCTTTTTTCGTGCGTGGATCTGCGCGAGGTAGCGTGCGAGCGCGATAGTCCGTTTTCGATCGAGCGGCCTGAGCGATCGTCCCTTGGCAAGCCGTTCAAGATCTTCGTGATAGCTCTTCCCCTCGGTCCACTGATTCAGAACAAAGTATTCCTGCCCCTCTGCAACCGAGAACAATTTGTGTGTACCGGTAAAGGCCCCGACATCGAGCGCCTTCACATGCCGGGGTAGTCGCCCGTAGGACTCAAAATCCCAGAGCATCGCCTGCGCCCGATCCGCCATATGTTCGTGACCGAAGGGACCGGGCTTCATGGTTTCCAGCACAGCCGAACGAATCTGCTGGCCGACACGAAACACCAGCTTCACCGGCGTCCCATACCCATACTGTTTATGCGCCCCCTCCGAACTGGCCTTGCCGATCACACCAAACGAAAGGAGCGTAACCTCCGGCCCCAAACGCGTTCGAAGGTAGTCTTCAAGTGCTTGCTTCCTCAACGTTGGCATAGTGGAAAGACACGCAAGTCACATTCCAATCGAGGAACCATCGGGAGACCGCCGGAAGTATTGCCCCCACCGAGGGATCCCCCGCTTTCGCTACCCCGAACCAGATGACGGCCCTCCGACTGACGCATTGCGCTTCACCTGCGACACGCTCACTGAGGAGAAAGGCGTCACTCTGCCTTGTGACCTGCCACAGAGAGGACTTCGTTATTTAATAAAACGGGGAAACGATGGCCTCTTTTCGACGCCTTTCTCCAGCCGGTGGATTTCACGCAGGCGGCATTGGCCTTGCTGATATAGATCAATGAGCACAAGGAGGACATCACATGGACTTAGAGATCCAAAGCCGCAATGTTGAGATGACGCCCCGCTGGAAGACGGAAATCGAAGCCCGCATGGAAGATCTCGGGCGAGGGCATGACGACCTCACCCATGGCCGTGTCACGTTGACGAAGAACCGCCATCACAAAAAGCAGGACCACGTCGCCGAGGCGCTCGTGGTCGTCACACTCCCCGGCCGCCATACCTTGACGGCCCGCAAGGAAGACAAGACGTTCGAAGAAGCCATCCGAAGCAGCTTTGAAGCAGTGACGATTGAGCTGCGCAAGTATCGCGAGAAACGCGCAGAGACCGAAGTACGCTTGTCACCGGTCCCTCCCCATCGCGGAGTCATCTGCAAACTATTCCCCATCGAAGGCTACGGATTCATCCTCCAAGAGGGCGGCGGCGAGGTCTACTTCCATACGAATGCACTCCATGGCCTGACGTTCGAACAGCTCGAAGATGGAACGGAAGTGGTATTTGGATTGGAACAAGGCAAGAAAGGCCCGCAAGCCACCACGGTACAGCCACTCCCCGTGGTCGCCACGAAAGCCTTGTAGATGAATAGCGACAAATTCAGAGTGCCCGTTTCGATGCTCACGCCCACCGTCGATCCCACGCAGCTGGGGTTCGACGATACGAGTGAGCTCGAACCGCTCACCGATATCATCGGCCAGGAACGGGCGGTCGAGGCGCTTGAATTCGGTCTCTCGATGAAGAGCCCGGGATTCAATCTGTATGTCTCAGGGCCGGTCGGGACCGGGAAAGCCACCCTGGTTCGTCAGATGGTGAAACGTCTGGCCCAGGCGGCCCCGGCGCCTGCCGATTGGTGTTACGTCAATAATTTTCAGGACCCCTCACGGCCGGTCAGTCTGTCATTTCCTGCCGGTCAGGGCTGTGCCTTCAAACGGGACATGGCCGCATTTATCGAAGGCTTGCGCCGCGACATCCCCGCCGCCTTCGAAAGCAAGAAGTACCTCGACGCCAAAGCGAAGCTGCACGATGAAACGGAAGCCAAGAAGAAGATCTTATTTCAAGAGCTCACCAAACTGAGCCTCACCCGTGGGTTCGGATTCGACGAAACGCCGGCCGGATTCGGGCTCGTGCCCCTCAAAGACGGCCAGCCCATGACCAGCGAAGCCATGGAGGCCATGACCGAGCCGGAACAGCAGGACTTGACCGAGCGGCGGCTCGCGCTCGAAGGCGAAATCCGCGACTTTCATGTGCGGCTGCACAGTCTCGACAAGGAGATGGAGCAGCAGCGCCGCCACCTCGATCACCAAGTGGTGACCAACGTGCTCGAAGGCCGCTATGAAACGATGCGGCGGACCTACGCAGACCTCCCATCGGTCTGCGCGTACCTCGAACGCGTGCAGGACAATATCATCCATCACTACAAAGATTTTCTTCCACACGAGGGGCCGACCTTACCCATTCCAGGCATGGAACTCCGCCGGCCTGACATGACCCGCTACCTCGTCAATCTCATCGTCGAGCACGATGCGAATGGCGGGGCCCCGGTCATCGACGAATCCCACCCGACTTATACAAACCTGATCGGCAAGATCGAACGGCACGCTCACATGGGCGTCATGTATACGGACTTCACGGAAATTCGCGCCGGCGCCGTGCTCCAAGCCAACGGCGGCTACCTGATCGTGAACGCGCTGGACATGTTGCACCAACCGTTCTCCTGGGATGCGCTGAAGCGGGTGATCAAAACCGCTGAAGTGAAAATCGAAGACCCCGGCGAATTCTATGGGTTCTCGACGGCTGGTCTCCGGCCTCAGGCCATCCCCGTCACAGTGAAAATCATCATGGTCGGGCCGCCCATGATCTACCACCTGCTGCAGGAATATGAAGAAGGCTTTGCCAAACTCTTCAAAGTGAAGGCGGACTTCGACACGGAAGTGGTCCGGAGCGAACGGCAGGATCGCCAATATGCCCGCTTCATCGCGAAGCTCTGCCGTGAAGAAGGGTTGCCGCACTTCGGCGCCGATGCGGTGGCCGAAGTCATTCGACAAGGGTCTCGCTTTGCCGACCGGCATGACCGCCTCTCACTGCGGTTCAGCCTCGTGAGCGACCTCATCCGCGAAGCCGGGTACTGGGCCAGGAAAGAAAGTCATTCGTTTGTCACGCGCGGTGATGTCGATGGGGCCATCGCGCACAAACGCCATCGATCGAATCTGGTCGAGCATTGGATTCAGGACGACATTAAAGAAGGCACCTTGATGGTCGATCTCGACGGCGAAATCGTCGGCCAGGTGAACGGCCTCTCCGTCCATGAACTCGGCGACTATGCCTTCGGCCGCCCCACCCGCATCACGGCGCGCACCTATGTCGGCACCAAAGGCGTCATCGACGTGCAACGCGAAGCGGAACTGGCCGGAGAAATCCACAGCAAAGGCGTCATGACGATCGCCGGGTATCTGGCCGGCAAGTTTGCCGGACTGCATCCCTTTGCGATGAGCGCGTCGCTGACATTCGAGCAGACCTATTCTGAGATCGAGGGAGACAGCGCCGCCGTCGCCGAACTCACCGCGATCCTCTCCAGCCTGGCCGATCTGCCCATCCGGCAATATCTCGCCGTCACCGGGTCCGTGAATCAATTGGGCGAGGTCCAGCCCATCGGCGGCGTCAATGAGAAGATCGAAGGGTTTCTTGAATCTTGTTCCCGCCGCGGCCTCACCGGCAAACAAGGCGTGATCATTCCGGCGCGCAACACCAAACATCTTGCCCTTCGCCGTGATGTGGTCGAAGCGGTGGAGTCTGGACAGTTCACCGTCTACGCAGTGAACACATTGGAAGAGGCCATCGAGCTCCTCACTGGAGTGCCAGCCGGTGAACGCGGCATCGATGGGGAATATCCGCCCGACACCGTGTTTGGTCGCGCCGCACAACGCCTTGCCGAAATGGCGCAGGCCGTGGCGGAATGGGGCGAAAGCGAAGAACAACCAGGCGGACGGATCATCACGGAACCATGAAATGCCTTACGGGTGACTCGTCACCGATAGACGGATCGCATGTACAGTAGTCAGCGACTATGATAGCGTCACTATGAAGATGAGAAGATCCAATGCGTAATGTGCTCAGTACCCTGACACTCCGACTAGCGCCCGTCATCATCCGGGTATGGGTCGTGCTCTGGGTGCTGTTCGTTCCTCTGTTCCACATCCATCCTGAGCTTGCCGAGTCCTCA
>JBEBHO010000348.1:0-7518 GCA_040081095.1 Nitrospira sp. | reverse complement strand
GTGAGGATTTGCTGCGCCGCCGCCATGGGGTGCGCCGTGTCCGCTGCCGGCGGACTTGTGTTCTTGCATGACCTTGTCGTGCTCAGCTTTTTCTTTGGCGCGTTGCTCCGGCGTCAAAAGGCCTAAGACGTCGCGTTTCGTCCTGATGGAAGTCATCCGCAGGCCAACCTGCATATCTTCGCTCTGCTTCAATTTGGCTTCGATGGCGCCGAGGTCAGACTTTTCGTCGTCCGTCAGAGCTTTGAGCTCGCGTTCTGCCACCTGGATATCTGCTTCTGCCTTGATCCGTGTCTTGTCCAGATTGAGCTGAATATCTTTCAGCTTGGCAACCTGTTCGGCGCTGAGTCCGATTTCTTTTTCGTGCTTGAGAAGGTGGCGGATGAGGTGGCCGGTGCTGCTGTGCATCATGCCGCCCATGCCATGTCCGCCCATGGCTGTGTGGCCGCCGCCGCTGGCGTGCCCTTCTTTGCCATAGCCTTCGGCCCAGACGCCAGCTGTGCCGAGCGTCAAGCTCACCGCGGCGGCGATGGTCAGAGTCGTAAGTGTTGCGCGGGATCGTTGCATGTGTCCTCCTTCGGTTAAATTCGCTGGATGATGATGAAGACTCCGTTATTGCTGTAACAGGCCGCCTTCTCCCTTGAGTCCGTTAAACAAGAATTGAACGGCGAGGGCAGCCAGCAACAGCCCCATGAGGCGCGTAATAATTTTCTCGGCCATCGGGGTCAGCCACTTGGCTCCCTTCGCCCCGAGCGCCAGGATAATGTAGCTTGCCAGACCGACTACCGCAAGGCAAGCGAGCAAAATGCCTCGTTGCGCCCATCCGGCTGCTTGGGCATCCAGCAAAATTACCGTAGAAATGGCCGCAGGGCCTGCCAGCATGGGGATGGCCAGGGGGGTAATGGCAATATCGTCTTTCCCGCTGGCTTCGGCGGTCTCGGCAGCCGTTTCCATGACCGGCGAACGCTGAGCGCGAAGCATGTCCAACGCCACTAGGAGCAGCACCAGGGCTCCGGCGACCTGCACGGCAGGAAGCGTAATCCCCAGCAGATGAAATAGGGATTGGCCGATCAGCGCAAACCCGGCGAGCACCCCGACCATCACCAGGCAGGCGACACGGGCCATGCGCAGGCGTTGTTGCAGGGTATCGCGCGGGGTCATGGCGAGAAAAGCCGGGACCGTCGCAATGGGATCGACGATCACAAACAGAGAGCTGAAGGCCAGCAGGGCATATTCGGTGAGGGGCATGCAGGGGTCTCGTGTCCAGAACCGTGGAGGCTATGAGCTTCGCTGGGCCGCCGCCAGTATCTCCGCTCGCGGGTCGCCGGTTCGCAAGTGGCTGAGCTGTTCGTACAACTTCTGCTCGCCCTCAGTCAGCGGGGAGGGCAAGACAATTTGCAGCGTGAGGAATAAATCGCCGTGGCCTCCGGCCGCAGTCGGGAGTCCTTTCCCCTTCAAGCGTAACTTGCTTTCAGCACGGCTGCCGGCAGGAATCTTCACGCGTACCGGCTCGGTCAATGTGGGGGCCATGACGTCTGTTCCCAACGCGGCTTCCCAGGGCCATACGGGCAGGATCGCATGCAGGTCGCTACCCTGTTGTCGGAACACCTTGTCCGGCATAAGCGTCACATGCAAGTAGAGATCGCCGCGTCTACCTCCGTTCACCCCTAATTGGCCCTTGCCCGGCACACGGACTCTCGTCCCATTCTGGACCCCGGCGGGAATTTTCACCTCGATGGATTTGGATTCCATCCGGTGCCCTGATCCCAGACAAGCCTGGCAGGGGCGGTTCTTCACCGCGCCACTCCCGCGGCAGGTGGAGCAGGGGGTTGGTTCCATAAGGTTGATGCGTTTGGTGACGCCGCTGAGGACTTCCCGGAGCGACAGGTCGACTTCCGTCTCCAGATCCTCTCCGGATGCCGAAAAGCCCTGCTGGCCGGACGCCCGCCCCCGGCCCCCGAAGAGATTTTCAAAAATATCTGAAAATCCCTCGCCACTAAACGAATGCGCCTGGCCCCGGCTCTGAGCTCCGGCGGCCTGGCGCGCGCGCTCGTAGGCCTCGGCCTGTTCCCATTGCGCGCCGTGCTGATCGTATTTCTTGCGCTTCTCCGGGTCTGACAAGACCTCGTGGGCCTCGTTCATCTCCTTGAACTTTTTCTCCATCTCGGACTTTTCGGCCTTCTTCGCACCGCCGTGCATGTCGGGATGGAATTGGCGGGCCAGGCGGCGATAGGCCTTCTTAATCTCGTCAGCCGTGGCGGTGCGAGGGAGACCGAGTGTCTGATAGTAGTCGCGTTCTGAAGTCGCCATGGTCGCGTGCTTTCAAGTTGGGTGATCTGGGAGAGAAGATAATTCCGCAGCTTACGGGGTCAATCCCCTCATTGCAAGCCAAGAACGCCCTGTATGATGGATGCAATGAGACTGACCGGGTCAGAATCCCCGATAGGAGAGGCCGAGGAAGGGCAGGCCGAAATTCAGTCCAGAATTGGGTTGACGGGTTCCGGCGTTGGAGATGTGCATCACGCGATAGCCGGCGTCGATCGACCAAGCGCGGGTCAGTGAATAGGAGCAGCCGGCGCCGCCCCAGACGAGGAAATTAAACTGTCCGGGCTGTTCAGGAACTCGGCCGCCAAGATCCGTCCATGCCGGACCTCCACCGGCTTCGAGAAACGGGTGGACCGGTCCAAATGCCGTGGAGGTGAACACCAGTTTCGGAGTAAATCCGACGCCATAGGCCGTAATGGGATTGCGCGTGTGGAACGTCACGAGTTCCGCGCCGAGCGCCAGGTGACCTTGATACCAGCCGGAGCCGATTGGCTCGGTGACGGTAACCATCCAGGACGGCACCAGGGCTTCCCCGAAAAGCTTGGACGACTGGCTCGTCAGCACGCGTATCGGGGAAAACGCCCCGATCCTAAGTCCGACCGTGTGGGTGCCGACGGGCGTGGCGGCGGGAAATTCTTGCGCGTCAGTCGGGCCTGAGGCCAGCAGGTCCAATAATAGGAAGAGCCCCAGGATGAGGATGAACAGGCACGAGGATTCTCTAGATTGAGTCACCATCGGTTCTCTGGAGTCCGAGGGATGATGATGCGTGGGCTTTGGCTCGCGCCATCATCTTGCAGTAGGAGCAGACTTCGGCGGTGGTCGGTTGGCCGCAGGCTGTGCAGGGATGCAGCATGGCCTGGTCTTTCTCGGCCATCGTAGTCGGAGAGGCCTCCGGCTTGCGTTGTTTGTCGAGAAAGCCGCAATAGAAGGCCTGCTTGGTGCCGGGCGATTCGGTTTCGAGCCGATTCAACACTTCCTTATAGAGCAGCGTCCGAGCGCCTTTTGCCATTGGACATTCTTCGACGATGTAGTCGATCCGGTTCAACACCGAGTAGGCGGCCAATTCTCGCTCGGACAAGCGAAAGAGCGGCTTCACTTTCTTGGCGAATCCGTCGAGGGACGCCGGCAAGTTGGGGGATTGCTTGTCCAAGTATTCCTCCTGCCAGCGGAGCACGTTGCCCAGCAGGCGGGCTGCTTCATCGTCGAGATTGTGGCCCGTCGCCATCACATCGTACTTATGCTCCAGCGCGACGCGATTGAACTGGTAGCGCTTGATGGTGCCACAGGTTGAACAGGTCGGGCGGTGAATCAGCATGGCGAGTTCGCGAATCCCGGCTCCGGCTTCCTGCTCAACGGTGTGCACGTGCAGGACGGCGCCATGCGGAGCGGCCACCGCTTCGGCAAACTTGACCACTTTCGCATGGGACACTTCCGAATAGCCGCCGATGCCGAGGTTTACGTAGAGCGCGTCGGCTTTGTACCCCATCTTGAGGAGCACATCCCAGAGCGCCAGACTGTCCTTGCCGCCGGAGACCGCGACGAGGATACGGTCGTCCTTCCCGAACATCTTCTCGGACTTGATGGCCCGGCCGACCTGGTCATGTACATAGTAGTTGAAGCAGTCTTTACAGAAGGCGGCATTATGGCGCGGCAAATCGATGACCGCTCTGATTTTGCACTTTGTACAGTTCATGGGTGGCCCGCTCTTATCGGAGATGTGACGTCGCCGCTGTTACGTGATGATGTGCCGAGATTTGCATGGAGGCCGATGATACGGCTGGCTGCGCGCTGATTGCAAATCGGACCCTGACGGAATCTCTCTGTCCTTCCCTGCGCACTTCGCCGACTTCGTCAGAAAGACTGGCAGAGGGGATGATTGCGGGTTGGTTCCATTCAAGCCGGCTGTGATCTATTCTGGATATCGGTCAGCGCTTTCAGGATTTCTACCGGACGAGGGGGGCAACCGGGAATGCGGACATCGACGGGGATGTGCCGATCGACCGGCCCGGTCACCGCATAGCTCCCTTTGAAGGCGCCGCAGTTGATGGCGCAGTCGCCCAGTGCGATCACCAGTTTCGGATCAGGCGTCTGTTTGTACACATCCTTCAATGCGCGCTCCATGTTGACGGTGACCGGTCCTGTGACAACCAGCGCGTCGGCATGGCGCGGCGAGGCCGCGATGTGGATGCCGAACCGCTCGACATCGTAGACAGGATTGGTCAAGGCATTCATCTCCATCTCACAGGCATTGCAGGAGCCGGTGTCGACCTCGCGGATGGCCAGCGATCGATTGAATGCTGAGGCTTTCTTGTGCACCTCCTGCGTGAGGGCTTCGGAGGGCTGCGCGGCATCGGGGTGTTGGCCCGTCACGACTCCGGTCTTGAGGCTCTTTTTTAGAATGCGAAACATAGGCCTCCTTTCGTCGGCGGGTACGAGGCTAGAGGCGCGAGGCTATGGGTGGACGCTTTCCACTTCTTGCCCCTCGCCACGCGCCTCTCGCCCGCTTCATAGGTCATTTCCGGCATACGAGAGATTGAAGCTCTTATTGATCAATGGAAAATCCGGGATGATATTTCCGATGACGGCCCACTGAATAGCGGGCCAATTCACAAAGGACGGGTCGCGCACTTTGCATCGGTGAATCTTCCCCTGCTCGCCTGCCATGACCACATAGAGAATTTCACCCCGCCAGCCTTCCACCGCCGAGAGCGCCCATTCGCCTTGTTGCGGAGCGTGAGTCGGCTCGCCGGTGAGCCGACCGGCCGGGATGGTGCGGCGAATCTCGCGGATCAGGCGGATCGATTCGTGGATCTCGTCCATCCGCACGCGCATGCGCGCGCGAACATCTCCATACCGGTAGAGGGCCACGTTGACGGAGAGTTCATCGTATGCGGCGAATGGCCGGTCGCGGCGCAGATCCTGATCGATTCCCGAGGCCCGTCCCACAACGCCGATCACGCCGTGATCCCAGGCTGTGCGTTTCGTCAGGATGCCGGTGGTTTCCAAACGGTCGGTGAGTGAAGCGTTGGCGACAAAGATGGACTCGAGTTCGGAGAAGTCTGTTTCGATCCGGTTCAATTCATTCACCGTTTCGTCGAGCTGCTTGGGATGCAGATCGCGTGCAACTCCGCCTACACAGAGGACCTCGCGCAGGAACCGTGACCCGGTCAGCCGGTCGTTGAGCTGCATGAGCCGTTCTTTCATCCGGCTGCAGTGGGCATGGGGGAGTGCATAGGCGGTGTCATTGCAGATTGCCCCCACGTCGCCGAGATGATTGTGGAGCCGTTCCAGTTCAAGCAAAAACGAGCGCAGATAGCGGGCACGTCGAGGCACGTCGAGGCGCAGGAGGGTTTCTGCCGCCTGGCAATAGGCAAGACCGTGCCCGATCGTCGCATCCCCGGAGACGCGCTCAGCCAGCGGTACCGCAGCCATGAGCTGCTGTTGCTCGAATAGCTTTTCAATGCCGCGGTGTTTCCAGAAATGGCGCACTTCCAGCTGCATGATCGGCTCACCGGCGACGGAAAAGCGGAAATGTCCCGGCTCGATGATGCCGGCATGGATCGGCCCGACCGGCACTTCAAAGACGCCTTCGCCTTCGATATGGCGGAAGCGATACTCCCCCTGTTGTCGTCCCACGACGCTGTCCCACGAAACATCTTTCTTCAACGGGTGGGTGCCCTTCGGCCAATGTTCGTGCCGGACCAGGCGGCGGAGATCCGGATGGCCTTGCGGAATCAACCCGAATAGATCGCGAATTTCCCGCTCGTACCATTGGGCCGCATGAATCGACGGCGTGATCGACGTGAAGAGGCGGTTCTGTCCGGCCAGTTCCGTAGTCAGCAGCACCCAGGGTTGGCGGCTGCCGAATGCAAACAGGTAGTGGAGCTCATACGCCTCCTTGTTCGGTCGATTGTCCACGGCGAACAGCAGCGCCAGGCGGCCGTGCATCCGGTCATGAAGATAGCGGGCGATCTCAGGAAGTCGTGCCTGGTCCAGGCGATACCGCACCATGTTGTTGCCGGATGGAAGGTCCGGCATCAGCGTTGGAAAGGCGGCGTGGAGTTGTTGCTCGACAGAAAGATGGTCTGTCATCGTACCCTCATGGCGTTACTGTTTGCCCAACATGGCTGAGGCCGTATCGAGGAGCTGCCGCAATGGAGCCGGGAGCGCCCAACAGAATCCCAGGAGCACCATGCCCAAGAGGATGATCGGAATGTGGCCTACCGACCACTGTTCGCCTTGCGGAATGTCTTTAGGAGCCTCACCCCAGACCATGCTTGTGATGCGTAAGAGCAGGCCGGCGAAAGCCACGAGGCTACACAACAGGAGGAGAATGACGGGTATGCGGGGCCCTGACTGGAACCATTCGCCGGGAACTCCGGATGTCCCGAGGGCGGTGATAATCTGCATCTCGCTGGCGAACAGCGCAAACGGCGGAAGTGCGGCGAGCGCCAGTCCGGCGATCATCAATGCGAGCGCGGACCAGGGCAACACGGATGCGAGTCCGCGCACCTGGTCGATTTCGACCGTATGGAACCGTCGATGGATATTGCCAGCCGCAAAGAACGCGAGCGATTTTGCAAAGGCATGGTTGACCAGGTGAAACAAACCGCCGAAATTGCCGATGGCGCCGCCGACTCCGAATCCGATCATCGCCAACCCCATGTGCTCGATGCTGGAGTAGGCAAACAGCCGCTTATAATTGTGCTGCAAGAGGATGAAGAACGCCGCGAGTGCAAACGACAGGAGCCCGAACAGAGCCAGGAGGCCGCCGGTAAATTCGGGCGAGACGGCCTGATCGACAATCGCGCGGCTCCTGAGAATCGCATAGACCGCGACGGTTTCGAGCACACCCGCGAGCATGGCCGCGACCGGCGCCGGGGCTTCCGTATAGGCATCGGGCAGCCAGCTATGCATGGGCACAAGCCCGACCTTCGTTCCGTACCCGACAAACAGGAACACAAACGCCAGTTTGAGGATGTGGGGGTCCAGCTGTGCGGCAACCTGCTGGAGTTGAGTAATATTGAGGGCCGAACTCACGTCACCCAGCACGCGCAGGGAGGAGTAGTACATCAGCACCACCCCGAACAGCGCCAGTGAAATTCCGACGGAACAGAGGATCAAGTATTTCCAGCCGGCCTCCAGCGATTCGCGCCGCCGCCAGAAGGCGATGAGAAACGTTGTCGCCAACGTGGT
>JBEBHO010000027.1:0-26781 GCA_040081095.1 Nitrospira sp. | reverse complement strand
GGGCCGGGGTGGGCCTAGCGCGCCGCGCTCGGAGCAGAGGTCGATACAGACACGGCAGCCGGCGCCCGCCGCTTCGATTTGACGCCGACGCTATAGATGGTGCGTTCCTCCATCGGGGCGCTGCTGGCATTGTAGAACACGGTGTCTTTGACGAGCTGGTTCATGAGATCGGTGATCCCGGCTTCCATCACGTGGCCTTTCAGTTCCGTGATCATCGACGGGCTTGCACTGAAGAGATTGTACTGCGCGGTGCCGGACGACGAGGCGTGATAGGTCTTGACGGTTCCATCCCAACGCTCGAGTTCCAATGTCAGATGCGTGCCGTAGTCGTAGTGTAGGTCCATCACTGGGGCCAGGAGAAACATGGAGGTCCCGATGATGAATCCTTTCCAGGCGGCTTCGCCCGGATGGGAATCGATGGCGTCGTCGATGGCCAGGTGCGCGACGACCGCCTTCTCTCCCGGTGCGGGCGGCGCGGTTTCTGCCAGGGACAGATGGGAGAAGAGATTGAGGCTGTGCAATGAGCTGAGTACTCGACGGTCGAGGTCTGTGGATGGATTTTGGGGCGCGCCATTGTGACTGATCTTGACCTGGTCGAGCACCAGCGGGACGCGTTCGGTGCTGGCAATAGAGGTCGTGGCGGTTTCGACGCTTCCTGCTGTGGAAGGCACGATCTCGATCGATCTGGTGCAGCCGCCGGAGATCGCACTAAGGAGTATGAGGCCTGCCATGATGTGTACGGAGGTTGTCTGTGCCACGATGTCCATCCCTTCGTCAGAAATAAAACGAAAAGCCGCCAAACGGCAAACTGGAGTTCAGTCCTAAGTTGGGGTACCGCGTCCCGGCATTCGATATATGGTGGAAGCGATAGCCCACATTGAGTGACGCCTGGGGCGTGATGAAATAGGAACAACCGAATCCTGCGGTCAACACGAAGTTAAAGTGTGCGGATTCTTCAGGGATCTTGCCGGCAAGGTCGGTCCAGAACGGGCCGCCGGCAAATTCGGCATAGGGGCGAATGCGATCGAAGGCGACCATGGTGTACTTGATCTTGGGGGTGAACCCCATGCCGTGTGTGAGAAAGGGTTCCCGAAACTGGATGTAGACGACTTCAGCGCCGAGCGAGACTTGCCCGCGATACCAGCTATCACCCATGGGATCGCTGATCGTCATCATCCAGGACGGCATCATGGCGACACCCTGTTGCTTGGTGGTGTGATCGATGGTGAGTCGGTGGGGGAGGAGATAGCCGGCTGTGAGGCCGATTTCCTGGGTCCCCACGGTGATGTGGGGAACAACGGATTCGGTCGCCTGTGCCGGAATGGTTATGGCGCTAATGATGAGGAACATCCAAAGGGCACGAAGCAGCACGATCCCACCTTCGTTCACACATGTGTGTCACTATCTTGTCGGTTGAGCTCGGAGGAAACTTGATGTAACCGGTGCGACGCTCTTACGGTAGCAGAGGATTTGTATCTGTCCAGAAAGATGTGAGAAATGTCAGGGAAGGCGGGTCGCAGAGCGTGGCTACGGATGTGAAATAGATTGACGAAGCTCGGTGAGCAGCGTGCGGTCCCTGGCGAGTTCCGGGAGCTGGTAGTGCTGGTCGATGGTCACGACTCGTTCGAGGCAGCGAATTGCTGACGGGGCATTCTGCTCCCGCATGTAGAGCGCGGCTAGCAGTCGTAAGACGGCCGCTTCGCCCGCCGCATTCCCTAGTTTGATGAAATGCTCCGAGGCATTATTCAAACATTTCTCGGCCTTCCGCAGATCTCCCGCGTCCAGAAACATGTTTCCGAACTGGCTATAGGTGAGTGCCAGGCCTTCTTCGTTCCCGATGCGGCGGTGGCATTCCAGAGCCTCGGTGAAGTGGGCGGTGGCCTGATCCCAGTGGGATTGCCGCGCCTCCTCCATGCCCAGGTTGTGATAGAGAATGCCGAGCGCACGGTCGTCGTTGAGCGGCTTCAGGAGATCGAGCGCTTCAAGGTAGTAGGGGCGGGCTTTTTCCGGTCGACCGGCGCCAATGTGGAGATTGCCGAGATTCACCAGTGTATGGGCAACGGCTTGCTGATCCCGCTCTGTCCTCTGGATGGTCAGCACTTCACGGTAACAGGCTTCCGCGTGCTCAAGGTCGCCGGACAAGGCGCAGACATTTCCGAGATTGCCGAGCGAAGCGGAGAGCTCACTCGGTGAGTCTGTCACGCGATCGTCCGCCACCGCTTGTTCGTAGGCGGCCCTGGCTTGAGCCAGTTGCCCGCGGTGGAGGAAAATCCTGGCGCGGTGTTTATCGTCATCCGACATGCAGTGGCTCTTGAGCGAGACAGGGGAAGTTTGTTACCGTGCGCCTCGAACATGGCGCACACCAATTGCAAACGTTGCGGTCGGGAATACATCTATCATTGCTGTGACGGACCGGTCTGCATGCCCTGTCCCCATTGCGGCTTCGATGAATCCGATCACGAGCCGCCGTCAGCGTTCAACAATCAGCCGACTGCCTCAGAAAAGTCCTGACGCAGCACCCAGAACTCAGGGCTCAGCACTTCTCGGGATTAGTCGCCGCCTTTCGGCGTATCTTTTCGAAACTCGACCACAATCTCGTCTTCCTCGTCCAAGCCCAACCCGGCACGAAACGATTCCAGGAGTTCGGTGACGTAGTCGAGGTGTTGCTGATCTTTCCCGTCACGCGCAGCCAGGTACGATTCAGAGAGCCGCATTCCGGTTTCAAAATGATGTGCGATCGTTTGTTCCGTCACCTGTTGCCAGGTGATGTAGATACAGAAGGCTTGAAAGGAATGGGCCTGCGGATAGCGGGTCGCCAGCGAGAGTAATCCCTCATACGCCTCCCGCGCCGTCGATCCGGCATTGGAAGAAAAGGTTGCTTCCAGTTCAGTGGCGGCATCCCAGTCGGAGCCGAGTTCTGATTCTGCTTCTTCAAACGCCGCCTGCGCGGCAAGGGCTGCATCGAATTGCATGGGTAGTGTTGTCCTAACTGATAAAAGTGTTTCTGTGGCTTCGACCAGAGAGTCTAGAGTAGAGACTCAGATACGGTTTCAGAGTTGTACGGTTCATGTTCCTGCTTGGGTGACGGGACACGTACTTTCAAAATCCAGGACGACCGGCATGTGATCGCTGAACTCTAGCCACTCCTTCGCCTCTCCTATTGAGACGTTTGAGGATTGAATAAGGTCGGCGGACGCAAAGGCATAGTCGATATGGTATGGCCTCTCAAGTTTCCGGTGCATGAAGAACGTGGGTTGTGATTCCTTGCCTTGAGGTTCCCCGCTGCAACGGTGATACACACTTTCTATCCCGATCGAAGAAAGCTCCTTGACGACGTCGCTGTGATTCCACCAGCGATCCCAAAGATCCCAACATGCGTTACTGTTGAGGTCTCCGCAGATAATCATGTTCGCATTTGGCATGTCTGTTTTGTGAACTTGAAGGTATTTCCACAATTGGCCGATGTAGCGAAAGGTTGGTGAGTTAGCCTGACGCGTCCAAACCGCTAGTGCTGTGATCCTGTTGTTGATGGCAAATGGGAGAAATGATTGAAGCCCCTTACTATCCCAGTCGAGCATTGATAGCTGTGCCCTATTCGGAAATACGCCTAAGCCCTTGTTTTTGTTGTCGCCGATCCAAAGTGACCTGCTAGCCCAACTCTTGTACGAATCATCGTCTGACTTTGCCGGGTCCTCGCACTCTTGGATAATATAGATGTCAGCGTTTAGTGATAAAAGTGGTCCAAGTTTTTTACGAAGTGCTCCATTGCAATTCCAACTAACAATTCGCATTTAGTTAACCAATCATCTCTACGGCAGGTTGATTGAACGGTATTGTCAGGCTGCCGATGTCTTTCAGAACCTATAGAAAATCTAAGCCGTTGTCTATCGGGTTCAGTTAAGGCATGTAGTGAAGTTCTAAGAAAGGAGGAATAGCAATCCTGTCGACTGATTGATTTGTACAACATTCCCTTCGGGGGCTATTTTCTTTCCTCCCGCTCGACAGAGGTGTTTGGTATTACAATGAGTGCATGGATATCGCACTCGTGTGAATAGCCGGTGCCCTGTTTGCTAAATTGATGAGGTCTCCATGGCAATGCCATCGCACATGCTTCCACTTGGGACTCCGGCTCCTGCATTTGCTTTGCGCGATGTGGTGAGTGGAGAGGTCTATTCGCTCGATTCGTTCAAGGGTGAGAAAGCGCTCTTGGTGATGTTTATCTGCAGGCATTGTCCCTATGTGGTGCATGTGCAGGATGAGCTTGCCAGGATCGGAGAGACGTATCAGGACAGCGGGTTGGGCATCGTTGCCATCAGCGCCAATGATCCGGGGCAGTATCCGGACGATGCGCCGGAGCGGCTCAAAGAAATGGCCGAACGCCTGCACTTCGCATTTCCGTTCTGCTTCGACGACACGCAGGAAGTCGCCAAGGCCTACAAAGCCGCCTGCACACCGGACTTCTACTTGTTCGACGCCCATCGCCGGCTGGTCTATCGCGGGCAACTCGACGACAGCCGGCCCGGTAGCGGCAAGCCCGTGACTGGCCGCGATCTCCGTGCGGCGATCGATGCGGTTCTGGTCGGACGGCCAGTCGATTTCAATCAAAAGCCCAGCATCGGCTGCAGCATCAAGTGGAAGTCCGGTCATGCTCCGGCGTAGGTTTGAGGGGTGATCCGATAAGCCGGGCAACGAGCCCTGCAGTTTGAAGGTGCGTTTACTTTCGTTCCTGCGGCTCTGTAGACTGCCTGCACGAATGCAATGAGTACCGAGAAGTCACCTCCCACTCCAGCCGTAGAACCTGCCTCAACCGATCCGGTGGATCAGGTCATTCGCTATCATATTCAGACGAAGCATCATTTCAATCGCTACGCCCGGTCGATGGGGTTTCTCGATTGGGCGAATCAGCCTGATCCCTTTCGGCGCTTTGTCGGCGCGGAACTCATTCCGCTGCCCTTGCTGAAGCCGGAGGAGGAGCCGCTGTCTCCTGCCTATGACGCGGTCTATCAGCCTGAGGCTGTTTCCTGTCAGCAAGTGACGGTACGCACGCTTTCGAGATTTTTTGAATTGTCCCTCGCGCTATCGGCCTGGAAAAGAGGTGGAGAGACGGAATGGGCGCTGCGGAGTAATCCGTCATCCGGCAATCTGCATCCGACGGAAGGCTATGTCGTGCTCCCGCAGATCGACGGACTTGACATGCAGCCAGGGCTCTATCACTACGCGCCGAAGGAGCACGGGCTGGAACGGCGAGCGGCATTTTCGGCTGAGCTGCTCGCGCAGTTGCTCGCGCCGTTTCCTCCGGGAGCGTTTCTGTTCGGCCTTTCCTCGGTCCATTGGCGGGAAGCCTGGAAGTATGGCGAACGGGCGTTTCGGTACTGCAATCATGACATCGGGCATGCCCTTGGTTCCGCGCGGGTGGCTGCGGCCACGCTGGGGTGGCAGATGGCGCTGCTAGATGGCGTGGATCAGAATGCAGTGGCCCTCTTGCTGGGGACGAATCGTGTGGATGACTTTGTCGGTGTTGAAGTGGAGCATCCGGATTGTCTTTGTGTCGTCTGGTCTCGCAACGACGTCAACCGTCAACTGTCAATCGTTAATCGGTCAGAGGGTTGCACGCCGCCGTTGTTTCTCAATGCGGCGGTTGTGAAAGAGTTGGCTGTTGGACCGTGGTATGGAAAAGCGAATCGGTTGAGCGGCGAACATGGGGTTCATTGGGATGCGATCGATCAGGTAGCAAATGCCTCATGGAAGGTATCAAGTGAAGTATGTGTATTATCCGGCTCTGGTTCTCTTGCGAATGACGCTTCACGTGTGACGAGCGACGCCGGGCCGAAGGCCGGTCAGATCATTCGCCAGCGACGGAGTGCGGTGTCGTTCGATGGGCGGACGTCGATTTCGGCTGCCGCGTTCTTTCGGATGTTGCAGCGCGTGGTGCCTTGCGCTGAGCGTCCTCAGTTGGAGCGCCCGATGCCGTGGGATCTATGGCCGCATGCTCCGGCGATTCATCTGATGATATTCGTGCATCGGGTGGAGGGGCTGGCGCCGGGGCTCTATGTCCTGGTGCGGGATCGAGAGAAGTTATCGCTTGTCCAACAGTCCATGAATCCGGAGCTGGTCTGGACGCAGCCGCCGGGATGCCCTGAAGCTCTCCCGCTCTATTGGTTACTGGAAGGCGATGCCAAGCGTGCAGCGGCGCAGGTGAGTTGCCATCAGGATATTGCCGCGGACAGCGCCTTTTCCTTGGGGATGCTGGCAGAGTTTGAGGGGCGCTTGCGTCAGGCGGGTGCCTGGTTTTATCCTCGGCTATTCTGGGAGGCGGGGTTGTTGGGTCAGGTGTTGTATCTGGAGGCCGAGGCAGCCGGAGTGCGCGGAACGGGGATCGGCTGTTTCTTCGATGACCCAGTTCATGAGATGCTGGGGGTGCAGGGCTTGTCTCTCCAATCGCTGTATCATTTTACGATTGGCGGGCCGGTAGAGGATCGACGGATGATGACGTTACCGGCCTATCACCATTTGAAGAGATAGCGGCTAGTAGTTTGTAAAACCAATATCTTATATGGAACTCATTCATGTTTAAGATTAAGAAAAAGGCTGATAAGCCCAAGCTCCCGGTACTCTACAACGTGATCGAAGATTATTCAGAGGCTGATGCTCCGGGAAATGTTACGGCTTGTGCGATGACGATGCCGGAAGATCTTTCTGGGCATGCCAAGATTCTTTCTGAGAGCTATGGTGTGCCGTTAGCCACGATGACGGAATTGCTGACTCAGGGGGGCGCCTATGTGTTCCCTGCGGAAGGCGGGCTCCTGACACGTGGGATGTTTGCTTGTGTGATGGATCCGACGGGTCTGTTGCCGAAGCGGACGTTTGTGTTGGATCTGATGCAGTTCGCCGAGACGGAGCATTTGGCTCGGGCTCGGTCGCTGCCGATGGCCGAGGCGGCCTACGAGATTTTCCATCGCACGTTGCCGGATGAGCTGAAAGAAAAACTGGAGCAAAAGAATCTGGGGTTGGATTACCGCATGATCGATCGGGCGGTGGCGAAGGGCGGCGACATCAAGTACATCGACTTCCGCAAGGACTGGTCGCCCCATTTTAAACGGCTCTGCATCATGCCGGACGGCCGGCTGGTTGAGACCGGCGGGCTGGAAGAGTTTGCGCAGTTGCACGGCATCAGCGTGGCGCAGGCCAAGACCTTGATCGAGGACGGGGGCACGCTCGAAGTGGGCCAGGAGGTGCTGGCCTGCCAGATCGTGAACGGCCAATCGTCGGTGGCGCGGTTTGGCGCCAAGAATTATCTGAAAGCCAAGGAGTTGGCTGCCTCAAAAGGGATTCATATTCTGGATGCCTTGAGTGAGGTGGCCTATAACGATCCCGTGATGATGCGAGGGCTCGTCCGAAAAGAATTATCGGGCGGACGCTAGGCGAGTGGTCAACGGATTCTGGGCCGGTTCATTGAAATTCATACGATGAAATCGACAGTACTCCAGTTCCGGCTTGTTCTTTCCTGCCTCTTTCTGATGTCCGGCTGTGCGGCCCCTAAACCGATTCTCTACCCTAATGCTCATTTGCGCCAGGTCGGGGAGTCTGCGGCGGCGCAGGATATTGAAGACTGTTCTGCGATGGCCAAAGAGGCCGGGGCTACGTCGAGCCAGGGGAAAGGCGGCCAAGTCGCCGGGAGTACGACGGTGGGTGGCGCGATCGGGTCTGCTGCCGGTGCGGTGGGTGGCGCGGTCGTCGGGCATCCGGGACGTGGCGCAATGGTTGGAGCCGCAAGTGGAGCGACCGGCGGATTCCTCCGTGGACTCTTCCGCAAATCACCGCCCAGTCAGGCCTTCAAGCAGTTTGTGAATCGCTGCCTGCAGGAGCGTGGCTATGAGCCGGTAGGGTGGGAGTGAGACGCAGGAAACAGCTCATCCATGAAGCGACATGAAAAGATTTTCGTGGCAGTGCCCATTCCAATCGCTGTGCCGGTGACATTACTGAAGATGTCATAGAGTGACGGATGGCGGTGATGACAGAAGATTTGAAAGCCCTCGATTCCCACCGATAGCAGCAGCCCTTCTCCCAAGTTCATCAACACCGTCCGCGTCGTGCGGATGCGAATCTGCCGGTGCAGTAATAATCCGAGCGGGAAGAATAAGGCTATGTTGGCTATGACGTCGAAGTAGAGCCGGCGGGAGTGCCACAGGGTGGCGGGAATGGTCCATTGAATAGAGTCCCAATGGGAGTGACCGACGAAGTTGCGGAAAGGCAGTATGCCGGCTGCGAGGATCACGGCAACCCATCCTGCCAGGGCGAGGGTGGTGCGGTGGTGTCCTTGGATGTGAGGGACGAATGAGGCGGTGTGTGTCACTCCAGGATTGTCACGGCTCTGCTCTGGGGATGCCATGCATTTCCTCAATTGCCCGGTGCCGTTCGATGCGCAGCGTTGCAGAGGCTGTCTCTTTCCTCACGTCACGCCTGCGTGGCGATGGGGGCCGGAGGCGCCTGCGGATGCAGAATCTGAGTGATGGTGGTAAGGAGCGCCTGCTTTTCGATCGGCTTATTCAGAAATGCGACCGCGCCTTTGGTTTTTGATTTTTCCTCGAGGCCCTGTTTTGTTTGCCCGGTTACCACTACGACAGGAATGGTACGTGTAAACGCGTTGGATTTGAGCCGATCCAGCAGCATCCATCCGTCGCCTCCCGGCAGGCCGATATCTACGATAATAAGGGAGGGTTTTTCACGGAGGGCGGAGCCGGTGGCTTGGAGCGTGTCACCCGCAGAGAGGGTAAGGTAGTTTTCTTCCGAAAGGAATGCCTTTACAAGCAGTTGGAAGTCTGGACTATCGTCGACGATCAGTATCTTGGTGCGTGTGCGCATATCAGTGTGCGGGACGCTGCATGACCACCAGCGGTCCCTGATCTAGATCGTGGAGCAGATGCTGCAGCCGGGTCGTCTCCGTTTCAGACAGCAATTGGAACTCCAAGCCAAAGATATTGCCCCGCACCCACCTGACAACGGCCTGCTCAACCTCCAGCGGCCATTGGGAGTCCGGGAGTTGGATTTTTAGCCCCACCACGCTCTGAGCCGTGAGGGTTATTTTCGACTCGATGCTGCAGCCGCCCACAGAGAGATTCGTAATCGTGCCTTGGCCTGCGAGAAACTCGCCGGCGAACGTGCTGCCAAAATTGACGTCGAATCGCGGGCTTTTTCGTGAATATCCCATACTGCAAGACCTGCCGGAAGTTGGTTCGATATGTTGCGCCATCCGATGCCTAGACCTGGGCATCGGTACTTCTTTTTCGGCAGATAGGCGTGTTGACTTGAGGGCGTGAGGTGAGAAGAGATGTGGGAAATCGGATGAAGGGACAGGAGGGGGTGGGATGATCTGTCTATTGGGCTGCCAGCTCTTCTTTGACAGCCTGGAGCAGCTTGGTGATGTCGAATGGCTTCTGGAAGGTTCGACGCGCGCCGAAGAGATTGGCGACGTCCAGGAAGTTCCGATCGCCCTGCGCCCCGGTAATGGCGATGACTTTGGCATCGACATATTCGCGCGTCAGTTGGAGTGTGGTTTCCAGTCCGTCGGTGTCAGGCATGAGCAAATCCATGATGACGAGATCCGCCGGGTGCTGTTGATAGGCTGTAAGGCCCTCTCGCCCGTTAGCGGCCTCAAGCACCGTATATCCAGCTTTTTCCAGCACCTCGCGGAGCAGGTGTCGAATAGATTCTTCGTCGTCGATGATTAGAATCGTGGCCATGGTTTTTCCCTAATTTATGAGTCAGATCTTACCCGTCCTGTCGCGGCCTGTCCAGGGAGAAAATGGCTGGCGATTGGCCCTATCGGGAACTGTACGTATGTATCCTTCAAGGGGGAAACTGCGTAATCACGCTCACAACAACCATCAATAGTGAAGTTGCGGAAGGAATAAACATTGACCGGCCGTAACGTTTTTGATAAAAGTTCGACTCGATTCCCGCTGGTTTTCTGCAATGCACCTTCTGCGGAGAGTACTTTCGTGACAACTGATTCGAACTGGGCCTGGAGCCGACGTACCTTCTTGCAAGTTTCTGCCGTCGCTATGGTGCTGGGTGCCGTACAGGCCCTCAGGCCTCCGCGTGCGGCGGCGCAGGCGCTTCCAGAGGGGCGATTGACCTTCTTGAATGTGTGGACAGATGAGCGCCTCGATGTGATCTATCGCAACGAAGCCGGTGAGTATGATTTGGAAGCGTTGGACGACGTGAACCGTATCCTGCGCTGCCATGCGACAGGCGAGGTGTCCGCAATCGATGTGCGGGTGTTGGAACATGTGAATCTGGTTCAGAAGAAACTGGGTGGCGATCGGGAGATTCACATCATTTCGGGGTATCGGTCGCCGGAGTATAACGCCCAATTAGTTCGTGCCGGTCGGCGTGCGGCACGAAATAGTTTGCATATGCAGGGCCAGGCGATCGATCTGCAGATTCCCGGCATCCACCCCAAAGTCATCCGGCAGGCTGCGCTTGAATTAGGGTATGGCGGCGTCGGGTATTACCCCCGTGCGAAATTTGTTCATTTGGACTCCGGGGCGTTCCGGTCTTGGTGAGTGTAGTTTTCAGTGGCCGCATCAGTGTAACCTCATGAGCTGTTCCCGCCTGTCACGATTCATTTTTGTTGAGGAGGGTGTGATCATGGTTCGTCTGAGAGTGTTGAGATTTGTCTGTCTGACTGCTGTGCTGGGCACATTGGTCAGCGCGCCGTTCATTCACGCTGACACCGCCAACAGCGCTTCAACGGTCGTGGTCTCGAAGGGGAAGCATGTGTCGCTGGAATATACGTTGAAGCTGAACGAGAAAGAGATCGTGGAATCGAATGTCGGCGGTGAACCGATGACCTATCTGCACGGCGCGGAGGAAATTGTGCCAGGACTGGAGAAAGCGCTGGAGGGGATGTCGGTCGGGGAGCAAAAGCACATCGCCGTCAAACCAGCGGATGCCTACGGAGAAGTGGATCAGAAGGCCATTCAGGAAGTGAAGAAGACCCTGGTGCCGGAGCATGCGTGGAAGGTCGGAGCCGAATTGGAAGCGAGGGGGCCTGAAGGGCAGTCGCTCTTTCCCCATGTGACGGAAGTCAAAGAGGACTCGGTGGTGCTGGATTTCAACCACCCGTTGGCCGGGAAGACGTTGTACTTCGATGTCAAAATTCTGGAGATTCGCGCAGAAGCCAAGACCAAGTAGGCGAGAGCCTCTATTCCGGCTGCAGTTTGAAGAAGAGCATGGAGAGGGGCGGAAGTGTCAGGCTGAGCGAATAGGGCAGGCCGTGACAGGGACTGCCCTCAGCGCGCACACCGCCAGAGTTTCCCATGTTGCTGCCCCCATACAGTTTGGCGTCGCTGTTGAGCCGTTCTCGATACCACCCCGCCGTCGGGACGCCAACCCGATAGTGATGACGGGGCACCGGTGTGAAATTCCCCACGCAGAGAATCGATTCTGAGGGGTTTTCTCCTTGGCGGAGAAAGGCGATGACCGAATTCCCCGTGTCATTGAAATCGATCCACTGAAATCCGTTCCATTCGTAGTCCACGGCATGCAGCGCCGGCTCTTGTCGGTACAGCTGATTCAGATCCTGCACGAAGCGCTGGAGCCCGCGGTGGGACGGCTGTTCGCAGAGATGCCAGTCCAGGCTGGTGTCATGGTTCCATTCCCGCCATTGGCCGAACTCATTGCCCATGAACAACATCTTCTTCCCCGGATGGCCGTACATGTAGCCGTACAGCGCGCGAAGATTTGCGAACTGCTGCCAGGGGTCACCGGGCATTTTCCCGAGCAATGAGCGCTTGCCGTGAACCACTTCGTCATGTGAGAGGACGAGGACGAAGTTCTCTGTAAAGGCGTAGAGCAGGCCGAACGTGATTTGGTTCTGATGAAACCGCCGATGCACCGGCTCGTGCGCGAAGTAGTCGAGCGTATCGTGCATCCATCCCATATTCCATTTGAAGGTAAATCCGAGACCGCCGGTATAGGTGGGGCGAGAGACGCCCGGCCAGGAGGTGGACTCTTCTGCAATGGTCATGGCACCGGGAAAGTCCCGATGCACGAGGACATTCAGTTCTTTGAGGAGTGTGACGGCGCCGAGGTTCTCACGTCCGCCGAATTGATTGGGGATCCATTCGCCGGCTTTGCGTCCGTAGTCGAGGTAGAGCATGGAAGCCACGGCATCCACCCGTAATCCGTCGATGTGGTAGGTGTCGAGCCAGAAGAGTGCGCTATTGAGGAGAAAGTTGCGCACTTCCGGACGATCGTAATTAAAAATTCGGCTGTGCCAGTCCGGGTGATAGCCGAGACGAGGGTCGGCATGGTCGTATAAATGTGTACCATCGAAGAGCGCGAGGCCATGTGGATCGTCAGGGAAATGCGCGGGAGCCCAGTCTATGATGACCCCAATGCCGGCTGCATGGGCTGCATCGACGAACGCCATGAAATCTTCCGGTGTGCCGTAGCGGCTCGTCGCAGCAAAATACCCAGTGGTTTGATAGCCCCAGGATCCGTCGAAGGGATGTTCGGTGACGGGGAGAAGTTCGAGATGCGTGTAGCCGAGGTCTTTCGCATAGGGGATCAATTTAGTCGAGAGCTCGTGATAGGTCAGCCAACGATTGCCCTCTTCCGGCACGCGCATCCATGATCCGAGATGGACTTCATAGATGGCGATAGGCGCACACAACGGGTTCAGCTGCGCGCGGGCCTCCATCCAGGCTTCGTCGCGCCAGGCATACTCAGAAACATCGCGCACGATCGAGGCGGTGCGAGGGCGAAGCTCGCTGGCGCGCGCATAGGGGTCGGCCTTGACCAGGACGGCGTCCTGTCCGCGTGGACGAATCTCGTATTTGTACAGGCTTCCATCCGGCAAATTGGGGAGGAAAATCTCCCAGAGTCCTGTGGAGCCCCGATTCGTCATCGGATGGCATCGCCCGTCCCAGCGATTGAACTCGCCTACGACGCTGACGCGGGCGGCGTTCGGCGCCCAGACAACGAAATGCACGCCGGTGATGCCCTCAGCCGTGCGGACGTGAGCTCCGAGCGACTCGTAGGCCCGGTAGAACGTGCCTTCTGAAAACAAGTGCAACTCGAAATCTGTGAGCAGCGGCGGCATCGCATAGGGATCATGGCTTTCCGTGAGGATGCCGTCAGTATCTCGCGATCGAACCTTGTAGTGGAGGGTAGGGCTCTGTACTGGAAGGATGGCCTCAAAGAGCCCGGCCTCATGGATGCGTCGAGCCGGAATCGGGTGTGTCTGCCCGGCGGGCACAATCTCGACGGATTCAGCAAACGGAAGCCAGGCGCGGATGGCCAGGCCTTGTGGGGTTGGATGAGGGCCAAGGATCGCTCGCGGGTTCCAGTGCATCCCGGAGATGAGCCGTTCCAGGTCGTCCTGCGCGAGCGCGGTGGAGGTTGTCATGGACCTATCCTAAGGCGTCACTCGACGAGAAGGAAGAGGAAAACGCGAAAGGGAATGAATGTGATCTTCACACCAAGACCGAAGCGAGGGAGGTGTCTCAGAAGGTGCGATGCGTTAGGGTGAATCTCTGAAGTGGCCGCCGGAGACAAGTGGAGAGTGGTGCGCCCGACAGGACTTGAACCTGTAACCTTCTGATCCGTAGTCAGATGCTCTATCCAATTGAGCTACGGGCGCATTTGAGCAGACTGCTTCGCTGAGCCCCGGACGCTGAATCCATGGAGGAGTGAGCGGGAGGGTATGCGAGGCCGAATGTCGGCAGGGAAGTTATACAGTTGTCAGGGAGAGAGGGTCAAGAGCGGAGATGGCCCGGATTTGCTAGCCAATTCCAGGCCATCTCTATTGTGCGTGATCAGAAAATGCTTTTACTGACTTCCGCAGAGTACAGACTCTCATTTCCAGCGGCGTCGTAGGCCGTGATGCAGAAGAAATAGGTAGTGCCGATGGTGAGATTGGTAATTTGATACGTGTTCACTCTTCCCAGCACAAGTGGTGCGCCGTATGTTCCCGACTGTGTCCCATAATAAATTTTATATCCCGCCAGATCGCCTTCTGTATTGCCGGTCCAGTTTAGCGTGGCTGAGGAACTGGTGGTCATTCCTGGGCTGACTGTGAGTGAGACCGGAAGAGTTTTGCTCGTCGCACCGGTGGCGGCGACAGTGACGGTGCCGCTGTAGGTGCCGGCGGCCAGGCCGCTCAGGTTGACACTGGCCGTGACGGTGCCGGTATTGGTCCCGGTGGCAGGAGACAGCGTGAGCCAGTTGGCATTGTCCCCAGCCGTCCAGGTCAACGTACCGCTTCCGGTATTTGAAATGGCAAAGGACTGGTTCGTTGGATTGGTTCCACCCACCGTACCGGTATAGGTCAGGCTTGCGAGGCTTAATCCTATCGTAGGAGTTGCTATGGGAGCGGCATTCACCGTGAGCGAGACCGGGAGCGTTTTGCTAGCGGCTCCTGTGGCGGCGACCGTAATGGTTCCGTTAAAGGTGCCGGCGGCTAGGCCGGTGAGATTGACTGCGGCGGTAACTGTGCCGGTATTGGTTCCGGATGCAGGGGTCAGTGTGAGCCATGCTGCGTTGTCATTGGCGGTCCATGTGAGAGTCCCGGAGCCGGTATTGGAGATGGTGACGGACTGGTTGCCTGGATTTGTGCCTCCCGCTGTGGCGGTGAAGATCAGACTGTTGGCATTGAGGCCGATGACCGGCGTGGCCATAGTCGAGGTCGGGTTGACCGTCAACGAAACCGGGAGGGTTCTCACCGTCGTGCCGGTCGCTCCGACGAAGAGGGTGGCGCTGTAGGTGCCGGCTGCGAGGCCTGAGAGATTCACTCCGATGGTGACGGTGCTGGAATTAGTACCGTTGAGCGGTGAGATTGAGGAGATCCAGCTGTTTGAGCCAGTTCTGACCGACCAGGTCAAGGTGCCGGAGCCGGTATTGGAGATGGTGAAGGATTGGGGAGCGGGATTGGTGCCGCCGACTGTGCCGGTAAAGGCGAGGCTGGTGGCACTGAGGCTGATGACAGGTGTCGCTGCGGGCGCGCTGATCGTGAGGGATACGGGGACGACTTGCGGCGTATTCGCAGCTCCCGATGCAGCAATGGTGATGGCGGTTGTATAGGTACCTGCCGCCAGTCCGGTCAGGTTCACGTTTGCTGAAATTGAATCGGTTTCGGTGGTGGTTGTTCCGGAGGCTGTTGAGAGGTTCAACCAAGCGGCATTGCCGCTCAGGCTCCATGAGAGGGTCCCGCCAGTGGGATTGGTCACGTTAAGCAGCTGAGCAGGCGGGTTGGTACTGCCTGCTACGCCTGAAAAGCTGAGAGCCGTAGGGCTCAGCCGGATTGAAGGATTGAGCGTGGAGCCTGTCACTGTCAGGGCGATGGGGATAATGGTTTGCACGTAGCGCCCTGCATAGCCTTGGGTTGAGATAATCACGCTCGACGAATAATTTCCGGCTGGCAGCCCGGACGGGTTGACGCTCACCGTAATCTGATCTTGCTCCGTGGCAATCGTGCCTGAGGAAGGCGTCACGGAGATCCATGGTGTGGATGCGCTCACGTTCCAGTTTTTCGTGCGATCCCCGCCTTTCCAAAACGTGATGGTTTGGGCTGGAAGGTTTGCAGCTCCCGTTGTTCCGCTAAATGTCAGCGACGCAGGGCTGGTGGATAAGGCGAAGGAGTTGACCGGAGCCCACAGGAGGAGAACGCCGATGGCCAGGACCTTAAGCGTGCAGGCCGTAGGCGTAACAGAGAGGAAGTGCATTAACGGTGTTCGTGGACTATCGGTTTGGAGCGATTGTGTGCGGTTGCTCATGGTCAGCCTCTCCTTTGCCCGAGACCTGTGCGTCTAGTTTCCTGTTGAATGTAGAAAGTTGCGAATGGTGCTGCTGTGCTATCAGCAATGGCTGTGCCGTGTAATCTTGGAGAAGTCCTACACCGGATTTCCACGGTGGGCGTGATGAAGTCCTGCTGCTGAGGGAGAAATCCTACAGCCATGTGTATGGTGGCTACTGTAGGTGGTGTCCTTCACGATAGTGCCAACGAAGCCCTTACGGAATGAGGAGCAGATCTTGCGCAAGCCCGAGTTCTGTGGGATGCGAAGAAGAGCGGTAATCGCTATTCAGTGTGGTTCTTCTCAGGTATGATTCGGCCATGCGCGGGGAGTGGCGAGGCGTCGATCGGAGATCCGGGAGAATATGAAGGCTTCAGACAGTGAACAATCCGAAGACGATAAGACGAATGTCGGGCGGCCAACCTGTGGAGGTCGCGTCACATGGACCATGCTGCTGGCCGGTGCATTGTTGCTGGCACTGATCGGGACATGGCTGGTGTGGTTTTCGTTTGTGGTTCAGCGGAAGCACAATGAAGAGGATATTCGTGCGGCCTGCCAGCGGGTGATGCCGGAGACAGCTGAGCGGTGTGTGGATACAGTGATCATTCAGCGAGGAGGGATGAGACGGTGAGTCAATCTACCATGTGCAAGCGTGCAATCTTCTGGATGATGGTCGGGGTGAGCCTCCTGTCTGTTCCGGTGTTGTCCTCGGCTGAAGAGGTTGAGTCTGCGCCTCGGCAACGTGTCGAGCTGTCGCTCAGATCCTGGATGTTCACGAACGGTGAAACGAAGTGGAGTCACGATGCCTCGGGACTCGATTCGCGATTGGGCAATCCCACGTCGAAGCTGACCTACAAAGATAACAATACGCAGATCATGGAGCTGGGGGCCAAGATCAATTTAACGCGCCGCTGGTTTTTGCGAGGGGAGCTGGGGTTTTCCGTAGACTTCGATCGTGGCCGGCTCATTGACGACGACTATACGTCTGTTGGTGGACAGCATCTCTTCTCTAGGACTCACAGTGACGTCACAGGCAATGGGACTTGGTACTTGAATCTGGATGGTGGGAGGCGAGTAGCCGAGTTCAGCGGCAATCGGGGGTATTTGGATGTCTTTGGTGGGTTTCAATATTGGAACACCAAGTATGAGGCTCGGTCAGTTCGTCAAGTGGAGTGTACTGCCTCCGGTGTCCCGGGACTGACCTGTAGCCCTGCTGGAACCGTGTCCAATCAAGGGCAACTGGCCATCGTCAATACCACCCATTGGATTACACCGATCCGAGTGGGGTCACAAGCGGAGTACCGGCTAGCTCGGTGGTTCAGCCTGGAAGGACGAGTGGCGGTGAGTCCGATCAGTATTGTGTATAACGAAGACAAACACGTATTGCGCACAGATCTTCAGCAACCCAGCTTTACGATGTGGGGCATTGGGGCCAGTGCCAATGCTGATGCGGGAGTGAAGTTTATGCTGACACGGAATATCGCCCTGACCGGTGGCTACCGTGTGTGGTGGAATAGAACCTATTCCGGGACGTGGGAAAACCATCCGGTGGGATCGGGGTCAGAAACCGCACCGATCAGAGAATTCCAGACCATCCGCCACGGTGCCACCTTCGGTTTGACCGCGGCGTTTTGACCTGATGCTGCTGTTGTCCGATGTTTAACGTCGCGGACGTCCAGACGGCAGCGTGTCCTCTTCATATTGAAGGAACAGCCGCTTGGCTTCCGGGTGGAGTTGTCCCGGATGGCCGTAGGGGATGCTGGCCGTGCGGAAGAGCGGTGTGAGTTTGCCGTTGGGGTGGAGATAGCCTGCGCGCAGCGGCACGGTGCGTTTGCTATGGCGCACGAGCCGGCAAGGAGATGGACGAATAGACGTGAGCCAGTCGGCGATATCCTGGGGATTGCCGATGGACGCGGAAAGCAGCAGCAGCTTTGCCTGCGAGGGACAGAAAATAATCGTTTCTTCCCACACCACACCCCGTTCCGGATCTGCCAGGTATTGCGATTCGTCCAAAATCACCAGTCCGAGCGTATCTAAGCGCACATCGATCTCGCCGCTGGCTGCGTCGTAGAGCAGGTTGCGGAGAATCTCCGTGGTCATAATAAGGATGGGCGCCTGACTGTTGTCTTGCCGATCGCCGGTCAGAATCCCAACGCGGTCGCTCCCGAAGATTTTTGAAAACTCGGTAAATTTTGTGTTCGAGAGCGCTTTGAGCGGGGAGGTATAGATGACGGTCCGGTTCTCGTCCATCGCGCGCCGCGCAGCTTCCACTGCAACATAGGTCTTGCCGCTCCCGGTCGGCACGCTCACCACCACATCGGTTTCAGCCAGCCCTGCCAGTGCCTCCACTTGCCAGGGATCGGGTATGAATGGCTGCGGACTCGGTACACCGAGCCCTTCCAGCCAGGTTGCGAGGGAGACGCCCGGTTCGGTCGACTCTGGTTCATGAGCCCGGTGCGGTCTCTTGCTTGGAGGAGGAGCTGCCTGGCGTGGGGCGGTCTGTCGGGCCGGCGCCGGCGTCACCTGTGCGCTGGTTTCCCGTTCACCGATGAGGGCCTGCAGATCGGATTCGAGCCCGGCCAGGTTCTGCGACGAGTGTTGCATGAGCAGCTCGATCAGGCGGCGTTTCCCGGCCCGGAAGTGTCGGTGCACACGCCCGCGCGATAGCCGATGCAAGACCGCGATTGGCTGCTGCGCAAGGAGCTGTGCTAGTTCGTCGGTCGTCATAGGAGCCTCGTGACGAGTGATGGGTGATGAGTGATCAGTGAGGAATGTGCATCCGCTAGTCCGTATCTTCTCGTCACGCGTCACCCATCACTCATCACGGTAGTTCTTCCAGCACGCCGCGGCGTATCAGCGCGATCGCTTGGGAGGCTGAGTCGGCCAGGCCGGGATGCGTGGCACGCAGGGTATGCATTTGCGAGAGGAATTCCAATGTTCGGGCAAGCAGGCGATAGATATCACCCTCCGCCATGGTGGTTGAACGACAGAGACCGATCCAGGTGAGACTTGGATCGGAGACCCAGCGTTCAGCGACCGCGGCAATATCTGCGCGGAGCAGCGGGGGATCCTCATATGGGGAAAGGCTTTCCGCCAGCTTGCGCACTTGTCCCAGCAGGGAGCTGAGTCCGGTGCTGACGCGCGGAAAGGCCCCAGGACGGTCGTCGTCATGCGCGATGCTGGCCATCACGCCGGTGAGCACAGCCGGATCCGCTCCGGCAAAGGCCTCGGCCCGGATCAATTCGGTAATGAGCAGGGAATGATCGATGCGGATCAGCCGCGCCCACTCACCGTCGTCCGTCAAATGCGAGGTGGGGCTCAGGTAACCGAACTTCTGAAGAACCTCGATCCGTTCCTGAAACCGGTGCCACAAGCTTGTGCGCAGTGCCTGGATCGATTTGAGGTGGCGCTGTTGTTCCTGTCTCAATCGGGAGGCCACGATATAGTCTTTTTGGCAGGCCGGACGTGAGGAACAAGTCGGGCAGGGGAAATCCCCCAGCGATTGCACGATGGCATCGGGAATCAGCTCGGACTCTTTCGAGACCAGAATCGGCAGCAGCGGCAGCCTGGTCGGCAATTCCGTCAGCTGATAGAGCAGTTCATCGAAGGATTCGGGGGTGCACCAGGGATAGCCTTGCTGTTCCGTGCACTCGAACAGGCGGTCGAACACGTCGGTGACGATGCCGGCCGGGGATTCGGTGACGGCGCCACCGGCGCGCAACACGGTCACCATGGGACTTTTCTGGCCCTTGCTCCGGTATTGGCGCAAGACGATGCCCCGTCCTTTATTGAGCCCAACCACACGGCCCGTCGTCATGAAGTGAAACCGCGCGGTGACTTCCGGGGATTCGTGGCGGGCGATCTGGTGCCGATGGGGTTTTTGCCGCCGGGCCTGATCGAAGGTGTGCCACTGCGTAATCCAATCGGTGCAGACGCGCGGGCCAAAGGGTTCCATTTGCGTATGGAGCACGTCCAGTTTTTCTTCAAGCACGGTTGCGCGTTGGTTGAGTTGGAACTGGGCAAAACTCTTGGCCAGAATGGCCTGGATCTGCTCATGCGGATGAGCTTTCAGAAGATTCAGCACCATCGGATAGCTGATGGTGAATTGACTGTCGATGGCTTCCGGGTTTCCGGTGAATCCCTTCGTGAGCACATGCAGGTCGATATACGGAGAGGGTGTGACGACGGCAAATCCGACATAATCCTTCCCGCGGCGTCCGGCGCGTCCGGCGATCTGCTGCACTTCGCCGATGGTCAGGTCCATGAAGTCCCGGGCTTTCCGGATGCTGGACTGCGTGATGACGACCGTGCGCGCAGGAAAGTCGACGCCCGCGGCCAGAGTCGTAGTGGCGAAGACGGCATCGAGGCAACCCTGCCGCATCAATTCTTCAATCGCGATTTTCCAGGAGGGCAGATGGCCGGCATGATGGGCCGCCACGCCGATCCGCTGGACGGTCGGAATCAACGGATGTTCCGCGATGCTGGGGTATTGGGCGATGACTCGTTCCAGCGCGGCGGCGATGGCTTGCTGACGCACCGGTGGAAGCACCGTGTGAGCGTGGTCAAACGCTTCCATCGCTTCGTCGCAGGCACGGCGTGAGGTGAGAAACACGATCGCAGGCGTGAGCGATTTCTCGCGAAGCGCGGCGATGAGATCAACCGGATGAATCGAGGGAGGCATGTAGCTTCATTCCCTTTGAGATGACGACCAGGCCTGATTCCGTGACAGTGAATCGCCGGGTGTCGGCCTCCCGATCGTACCCGATTTCAGTATGGGGCGGGATGATCACATCCTTGTCGATGATGGCCCGGCGGATCCGGCTATGTTCGCCGATCACGACGTTCTCCATCACGATGGACTCCCGTACATCGGCATGGTCCAACACCTTCACGTTCGGTGAGAGCACGGAGTTCTGGACCCGTCCGCCGGAGACGATACAGCCCCCGCAGACCACGGAGTCCAGCGCCACGCCCATGCGGCCGCCTTGATAGTCTTGCGCAAACACAAACTTCGCCGGAGGGAATTGACCCTGATAGGTGCGGATCGGCCAGTTGGGATCGTAGAGATTGAAGAGCGGATCGACGGCGACCAGATCCATATTGGCTTCCCAATAGGCATCGAGCGTCCCGATATCCCGCCAGTATTTCACGGCTTTCTTGTTCTCATCCTGAAACTTGAAAGCGTAGACGCGGCCTTCCCGGATCATGCGCGGGATGATGTTCTTCCCGAAGTCGTGGGCCGTGCCTTCCTGGGCGTCGGCAATCAAATACTTCTTGATCGCCTCGGTTTTGAAGAGGTAAATCCCCATCGACGCAAAGGCATGCGCAGGATCCCCTGGTATGGGTGTGGGGTGTTCCGGCTTTTCATCGAATCGATTGATGCGCAGATCCTCATCCACACTGATGACACCGAAGCGCGTGGCGTCCTGAATGGGAATGTCGAGCGCACCCACGACGGCGTCAGCCCCTTTGGCCAGCAGCCAATGGAACATCTCCGCGTAGTTCATCTTGTAGATGTGGTCGCCGGCCAGAATCAGCAGATAGTCGGCCTGCTCGGTATCGAGGAGGAACATGTTCTGGTAGACGGCGTCGGCGGTGCCTCGGTACCATTCCTCGCTGATGCGTTGCTGAGGCGGTACGGAGGCGATGTATTCACCGAGCTCCGAGTTCAAAATGTTCCAGCCGCTCCGGATATGTTTGTCCAGCGAGTGCGATTTGTATTGGATCAGGACGGCGATCTTGCGCAGGCCGGAGTTGAGACAGTTGCTTAACGCGAAGTCGATGATCCGGTATTTGCCGCCGAAGGGCACGGCCGGCTTGGCTCGTTGTTCAGTGAGCGGAGAGAGCCGCTCGCCCTTCCCGCCGGCCAGGATCATCGTGAAGACATTGTTCATCGCGGCGAATTGTAACAGGACGGTAGGAAAATGGAAAGAAAGCGGAGTGATTGACTTCGGGAACCGCAGAGACAATACTAGACTAGCCGAAACATCCAAGCGGGTGTGACGAGATAAAGGAGTCCGTATGAAACGTGATCTGATTGTGTCCGCTCTTCCCCGCACGAATGGAAAACCGGTGCTCAAGGCCGTAGCCTCGACAAAGGCGGTCTCCAAAGATGTGTCATGGAGAGTCGAGCGGTTGGAAGCCCAGCTGCAAAAGCTTACCGAATTGGTGCGTGACCACGCCGAAGATGTGGACCGGTTGGTGCGGATCGTTGCAGAAGACCGCAATGTCATCCGGCAGCAGCTCTTGCGGAAGCATCATGAAAAAGTGCGCGTGCGGAAGCATCTCCGCGACGGCAGTGCCAAAATCGGGTTGGATAGTTGAGCCTCGGTTTCAATTCTCGCCTGTTTTCCCTTCTGCGGTGTTTCTCCACGTAGGACTTCGGTGCCGTGACTGACCTGAGCATCGACATTCGAGCCCTGGTCAAGCGTCATGGCGCGACGCTTGCGGTCGATCATGTGTCCCTGCAGATTCGCCGCGGGGAGTTCTTTTCGCTGCTCGGTCCCAGCGGGGCCGGGAAGACTTCGCTCCTTCGGATGCTCGCGGGGTTTGAAACGCCCGATGCCGGGGAGATTCTCATCGACGGTCAGTCGATGACCGGAGTTCCGCCGAATCGTCGGCCGGTGAATCTGGTCTTTCAGTCCTACGCGCTATTCCCTCACATGACGGTTGCCGAGAACGTGGCGTTTGGTCCGGAGATGACAGGTGTGCCGCGCGGCGAAATCGTCGAACGGGTTGGGGCCACGCTCGATCTGGTCCAATTGACAGACAAGCGGGATCGCATGCCTGCACAGCTCTCGGGCGGAGAGCAGCAGCGCGTCGCGTTGGCCAGGGCGCTGGTGAACCGGCCGGCCGTCGTGTTGCTGGACGAGCCGCTGGCGGCACTGGATCAGCAGCTTCGTCAGCAGATGCAGGTCGAACTGAAGACCATCCAGGCGCGGGTGGGCATTACGTTCGTGTGTGTGACGCATCATCAAGAGGAGGCGCTGGCGTTGTCCGACCGGCTGGCCGTCATGCAGCAGGGGCGGGTGATGCAAGTCGGGCGGCCGGACGATCTCTATGAGCGTCCGGACAATCTGTTCGTGGCGCGTTTCGTCGGCGTGAGTAATGAGTTGCGCGGCACCGTGACCGATGTTCAGGCTGGCGTGGGACGCTTGTTGTCGGAGGATACCGCGTCGCCAACGGAGATCCGGGTGGCGGTTCCAGCCGGCTTTCAGTCCAGGGCTTCGGTCGTGCTGACCATCAGGCCTGAGCGTATTCGCGTCACGCCGGGTGATACCACGGATGCCGGCGCCAATGGCCTGCATGGCGTGGTGGAGGCGATGCGGTATATCGGCAGCGAGTGGCAGGGGGTCGTGAGGATCGGGGAGACTGTGCGCTGGACCATTCAGGCGTCCAATGCCACATCGAGAAGTTGCCCGTTTGTCGTCGGCGCACCTGTTTCACTGCAGTGGAATCCATCTGATGGAGTCATAATCCCAGCCCTATGAATCGATCGCCGTCTTCCATCGAGTCTTCTTCCGGCCTGCGTTCACGCATCGCAGGGTATCGGCTCCTCGTTCCTGCCTTCTTGTGGACGGCGCTGTTCTGTCTGTTGCCGATGGTCGTCGTCCTGGCAGTGAGTCTTGCCACGCGCGGCACCTACGGGGGGGTCGTGTGGGAGTTCAGTTTGGACAACTATCGCGACCTGCTGCATCCGCTCTATGGGCGGATCTTCAGCCAGTCGTTTCTTTTGGCTGGCATGACCACCCTGCTCTGTCTGGCACTGGGCTTCCCCCTGGCCTATTACATTGCCCGGCTGCCTCCGCGCCGGCAGGCGTTGTGGCTGGTGCTCATCATGATTCCGTTTTGGACCAACTTCCTCGTGCGCACCTATGCCTGGATCTTCATTCTGCGAACCGAAGGGCTGCTGAACACGGTGCTCCTTCAATTGAACCTGATCTCGACGCCGCTCGATATGCTGTATTCCAATCAGGCCGTGCTCCTGGGGTTGGTCTATGGGTATCTGCCGTTCATGGTCTTGCCGCTCTATGCGGCGATTGAGCGGATCGATCCGGCCCTGATCGAAGCGGCCTGGGATCTCTACGCGGGCCGGTGGGCGTTATTCCGGCGGGTGTTAGTCCCGCTAGCGAAGCCCGGAATCATTGCCGGCTGTGTGCTCGTCTTTATTCCCTCGCTGGGTGCCTACTTGACGCCGGATCTGCTCGGCGGCGCGCGCAGCATGATGGTGGGGAATCTGATTCAGCATGAGTATCTGGTGGCGCGGGATTGGCCGTTGGGGTCGGCCTTGTCGCTGGTGCTGATGGTGATCGTCATGAGTAGTTTGATCTGGTATTTCAGGGCGCAAGGGTCGCTGGCCGGCGAGCGGGGAGGCCGATGAGAACTCAGGGGATCTGGCTGCGCGGGATCAGCGGGTTCAGTCTGGCCTTCCTCTATATGCCGATTCTCGTGCTGGTCATATTTTCGTTCAATGCCTCGCGCCTCTCGGCGGTCTGGCAGGGTTTTTCGTGGCAGTGGTATGGCGTGCTCTGGCAGGACCAGGCCTTGCTGGCGGCGACGGCGAACTCGCTGTTGGTGGCGACGCTTTCAACGGGTCTTGTCGTCTTGCTTGGGGTGCCGGCCGCGATGGGATTGGAGCGTCTCAAAGGTCGCGGCAGGCGGACGCTGGAGACGATCTTTGTGCTTCCGCTGGTGCTGCCCGAAGTGATGATGGGTGTCGCGCTGTTGCTGCTCTTCGTCATGATTCAGTGGCCCTTGAGTCTGACCACGGTCGTGATCGGTCATGCGGCGTTCAATCTTCCGGTGGTCATCGTGATGGTGCGGGCGCGGTTGCACAAGCTTGACCCGCGATTGGAAGAGGCGGCGCGCGATCTCGGTGCGTCGGCGTGGGACACGTTTCGCCGGGTGACCTGGCCGTTAGTGCGTCCGGCAGTGCTGGGAGCCGCCCTGCTGGCCTTCGCCATTTCGCTCGATGACTTCATCGTCACGTTCTTTGTCGCCGGCCCCGGTGCGACCACGTTGCCGCTGAAGGTCTATTCGATGATCAAGTCAGGCATCTCACCGGAGATCAACGCCCTGTCCTCGGTGCTGGTTCTCTCCTCGATGGGGCTGGTCGGGATGTCGTTGGCGTTTCAACGGCGGTAAGTATGTCCATGCCTCGCGCACGACGTTTCGTCAGATTCCTCGGATGCGCAGCGCTCTGCCTTTTCCTGGGGAGTGGTTGCAATCGGGCGCAAGAGAGTGCTGCGCCGGGCAGTGCAAGAGGCAACGCCACGCTGCACTACTTTACCTGGTCGGACTATGTCAGCCCGGAATTGATCCATGAATTCGAACAGGCGCACGGCGCGCGGGTCGTCGTCGATACGTTCAGCAGCAACGAGGAGTTGCTGGCGAAACTCCAGGGCGGAGCCTCCGGCTACGACGTGACGGTCCCCTCGGATTTCATGGTCTCGATCATGGCCGCGCAAGGGATGTTAGCTGAGCTCGACGCTGTTGCGTTGCCGAACCTACGCACGCTCGAGCCGCATCTCCAGCATCCGGCGTTTGATCCCGCACATCGATATGCGGTGCCCTATCTCTGGGGGACAGTGGGCATCGGCTACGATTCGGCCGTGGTGATGCCCCCGCCCGACAGTTGGGACATTCTGTGGGATAGCCGCTATCGCGGCAGAATCAGTATGTTGAACGATCAGCGGGAGGTCTTCGGAGCCGTCCTTCGCTCGATGGGACAATCGATGAATACCACCGATCCCGGGGTGATCGAAGCAGCCAAGCAAAGGCTGATTGCCCAGAAACCGTTGGTGAAAACCTATGCGAGCGACCATTACGATCAGCTGTTAGCGTCCGGGGACGTGGTGTTGGCGCAAGGGTGGGGAGGGCCGGTCGCGCGTGCCATGCGGGATCGGCCGTCGATCCGGTATGTGGTGCCCAAGGAAGGCGGGACGATTTGGGCCGATTGCCTGGTGGTCTTGAAGTCATCGCGGAATACAGCGTTGGCGATGCAATTCATCAACTTTTTGATCGATGCGCGCGTCGCGGCGCGGACGTCCGAACGGTTGCTCTTTGCGGCTTCCAATCATGACGCGCGCCTGTGGGTGAGGAAAGATGTGTTGGAGAATCCGGCGGTGTACCCGCCGGCCGATCTCCTTCCCCAAATGGAATGGATGACGGATGTGGGAAAGGCGATGCGGATCTACGACCGGGCCTGGACCGAATTGAAGATGCAGTAGTGCAAAGGCGGAACTCTTTGCAAGTGCTTAGAAAACCAGTATAATGTGGCTGTCTTTTCTCCGGACTCATCCTCTCGCGGCAACTCACCGGACATGTGTGGGGAAGTGCGTAGATACGAATCGGTTCAATATGGTTGTCCTGACGTGATGGCGCCTATCCGAATAGGAATCGGCTGCGTTGTTCTGTGCGTTACCATCGCAATGGGATTAACCCTCCCGGCTTCAGCTGCAACCGACCTTCCGGCGAAGTCTCCCATGGTCCCGCCTTCAGCGACGACCTTGCGGCTGAGTCTCGATGACGCGGTGGCGCTCTTTCTCCGGCAGAATCTCGATTTGCTCATGGCTAAATTCGGGATTGAAACGGCCAAAGGCCAGCAGATTACCGCCAGGTTGTTTCCCAACCCCGTCGCGTCGATCGGGACGTTGAGCGCCTTTACTCAGGGGAGGACGCCGGGTAACAGCGGTGCGGTCATCGGACAGATTCAGCAATTGTTTGAGCTGGCCGGCAAGCGCGGATATCGGATTGAAAGTGCGGCCTTCGGCACCCAGTCTGCTGAAGCGGCCTTCGAAGATGCGGTACGGCAGCTCACCTTTACGGTAAAGGACGCCTATAATCGCACTCAGTTGGCGCAGCGGCGTCTGGCGTTGGCGGAGGAAAACCGGGATCGGTTTTCGCGTATTCTTGATGTGAATACGATCCGTTTCAAAAAAGGCTATATCGCCGAAGTGGACTTGATCCGGATTCGCCTGCAATT
>JBEBHO010000269.1:0-1952 GCA_040081095.1 Nitrospira sp. | reverse complement strand
CCATTTTCATCGTCCAGGCGGCCATCCGCGGAAGATCAATATAGGGTTTCAGCTGGGGTTCTTCATTCAGCTCAATGACCCGCTCGCAGATATTTTCAGCCAGATCGCTCATCCGTTCGAGCTCTGTGGAGATCTTCATCGCTGTCGTGACAAACCGCAGGTCTTTGGCCGCCGGCGCTTGCAAGGCCAGCAGACGTATGCAGGTTTCGTCGATTTCCACATCGTAGCGATTCACCAGGGTATCCCGCTCGATGACTTGCCCCGCCAGCACGGCATCGCGTTCAATCATAGCCGTAATCGCGCGCTCGATCTGCTCTTCGACCAGCGCCCCCATCTGGAGCAAGCGGTCTTTCAAATCACCGAGTTCCTGATCGATATGTCGTTGCATAGTGCGAACTCCGATTATTCTCCTTCGCCGAAGTCCCCGTAGCTTGGCTACGGGGATGAAGGCAGGGAGAACCCTCCGTAGCCTTGGCGAAGGAGGGTAGTGGCTTCTGAGAATTGCGCAAGATACCCCGCAGCAAGCTGCGGGGAGCTTCATTACCCGAAACGACCGGTGACATAGTCTTCCGTCAGTTTGACCGACGGATTGGTAAACATCTTCTCCGTGCGATCGAATTCCACCAAGCGTCCCTCATACATGAAGGCCGTATGGTCCGAGACGCGCGCCGCCTGCTGCATATTGTGCGTCACGATGACGATCGCGACTTTCTGCTTCAATTCCGTCACCAGCTCTTCGATCCGCGAGGTGGCCGTCGGATCGAGCGCCGAGGTCGGCTCATCAAACAAGAGGAGTTCCGGGCTGGTCGCCAGAGCTCGGGCAATACACAAGCGTTGCTGCTGGCCGCCCGAGAGATTCATCGCGGATGCCTGGAGGCGGTCTTTGACTTCTCCCCATAACGCCGCCTCATGCAGCGCCCGCTCGACCACCGTATCGAGTTCGGCCTTCGACGACGCGCCTCTGATCCGCATCCCATACGCCACATTCTCATAGATGGACTTAGGAAACGGGTTGGGCTTTTGAAACACCATTCCGATGCGCATGCGCACCTCGATCGGATCGACCTCAGGCCCCACGATATTCACCCGGTCCGGATACAGGATGACGGCCCCTTCGTAGCGATTGCCGGGATACAAGTCATGCATCCGGTTGAAACAGCGCAGATAGGTGGTTTTCCCGCAACCGGAGGGCCCGATCAGCGCCGTCACACAGCGGTCATAGACGGGGAGGGACAGGCCATGAAGCGCCTGTGCCTGGCCATAAAAGAAATTGAGCCCCTGCGACTCCGCTTTTAGCGCCGTTTGCGACACATCCAAGGCTTTCATAGCATCACCAGTGAATTCGTTTTCTGAAACGCGCCCGAATGACGATTGCCACGGCGTTCATCGCCAGACTCATCGCCAATAAGATCAGACCGGCGGCGGCCGCATTGACGTGAAACTCCTCTTGCGGCCGGGACACCCAATTGAACATCTGGATCGGCATCACCGTAAAGGGATCAAACAGCCACTCGAACGAGACGAAGGGGAATTCTCCCTGCCATGGTGGGTGGGGGAGAAAGGCGATGAACGACAGGGCACCGACCGTGATCAGGGGAGCCGTCTCGCCGACGGCGCGCGAGAGCGCCAGGATCATCCCTGTCAGAATGCCGCCCATCGAATAGGGCAGGACATGATCCCGCACAGTCTGCCACTTGGTGGCGCCAAGCGCATAGGCCGCTTCTCGGACAGCAGGAGGCACGGCCCGAATCGCCTCGCGGGTCGCAATGATGACCATCGGAAGAATCAACATGCCCAAGGTCAGTCCGGCTGTCAGGAAGCTTTGGCCCAAATGCAGCTCATAGACCAGCAACCCGAGGGCCATGAGTCCGTAGACGATCGATGGCACCCCGGCCAGATTGGCAATGTTGATTTCAATCACCTCGGTCAGCCAGCTTTTCGCGGCATATTCT
>JBEBHO010000197.1:0-7555 GCA_040081095.1 Nitrospira sp. | reverse complement strand
AGGGGCGATCACCCTCAAGATGGAGCAGCGGTTCGTCGAAGCGAGCTACGTCGAGCACATCGAATCGCAATCGCTCGCCGGAATGAGCTACATCAAGGTCTTCTTCCAGCCGGAATACAGTATCGACTCGGCGCAATCGGAACTCACCAGCCTGGCCTATAGCATCATCCGGCTGCTCCCGCCCGGCGTCTTTCCGCCGTCGGTCTATAAATTCGGTGTGTCGAGCCTGCCGGTCGGACTGCTCTCCGTCAGCAGCGACACCCTCGGCCCGAAAGAAATCCGCGACCTCGCCTATTTCACCGTGCGCCAGCAGATCGCCACAATCCCCGGCATTTCCTTCGGCCCGCCGCTGGGCGGCAAAGTCCGGCAGATCACCGTCTTCATGGATCAGCAACGCATGCTGGCACGCGGCGTGTCGCCCTCCGACGTGGTGAAGGCGATCAATGCGCAAAGCGCGATCATCCCGGCAGGCAACGTCAAGCTCGGCGATCTGGACTACTACGTCTACTCCAACAGCCTCATCGACGTGGTGGACCAGATCAACGACATCCCCATCAAGGTCGTGAACGGCACGCCGATCCTCGTCCGCGATATCGGCACGGCATCGGACAGTGCGGCGATTCAGACGTCGATCGTGCGGGTAAACGGCCGCGAGGCTACCTATATTCCGATTACCAGACAGGAGGGTGCCAATACACTCGAAGTGACGGACGGCATCCGCGCGAAGCTGTCGAAGCTCACGGAAATTCCCGCGAACACCTCGGTGAAGTTCATCTACGACCAGTCCCTCTATATCCGCCAGGCCATCGCCAACTTGCAGAAAGAAGGGTTGCTCGGCGCCGGGCTGGCCGGGCTGATGATCTTTTTGTTCCTCCGCAGCATCAAGGCAGCACTGGTGGTGGCCCTGGCCATTCCCCTCTCACTGACCGCCGCGCTGGTGGCGCTGTATCTGACTGGCCAATCGGTGAACATCATGACGCTGGGCGGGCTAGCCCTGGTGATCGGTACATTGCTCGACAACAACATCGTGGTGCAGGAAAACCTGCATCGCCATTTGCTCATGGGCAAGGACGGCCGCTCCGCCGCCGAAGACAGTGCCGTGGAGCTGACACTGCCCATTCTCGTGGCCACGATCTGCATCCTGATCGTGTATCTGCCGATCATGTTTTTCTCCGGCATCATCAAGTATCTCTTCGTGCCGCTCGCGATGACCGTGGCCTTCGCCATGCTGGCCGACTATGCTGTCTCCATGACCGTGACCCCGGTGGTGCTGGCCTGGCTCTATCAACGCGGTCATGGCAACGGCTCGCACGAAGAAGCCGAGGCCAAAGACTGGTTCCGTTTCGTGCTGGCAGTCTATGAGCCGCTACTCCGCGCCGGCGTCCGCTTCAAAGGCCTGGTGATCTTCCTGGCGCTGCTCGCACTGGCCGGCACCGGCGCACTGCTCCTGCCCCGGCTCCATACCGAGTTTTTCCCCAGGGTCGATGCGGGAAACTTCACGATGACCGTGAGCGCGCCGGAAGGCTCACGCATCGAGAAGACGACGGCCATCGTCGCCGGCATCGAACAGCTCGTACAGGACACGATCCCCAAGCAGGAGCTGGAAGAAGTGGTCTCGAACACCGGCCTCTATTTCGGCGACGCCGCCCGCTTCGCCCCCAACACCGGCAACCACACGGCCTTTATCCTGGTGAACCTCGTGACCGGGCATGAGGGCCATACCGACGACTACATCGCCACCCTGCGCGCGAAAGTCCATGAGGCGCTCCCCGGCGTGGAAGTGAGTTTTCAAACCGGCGGCATCATCAGCGACGTGCTGAATTTCGGGCTGCGCGCGCCGATCGACATTCAGGTCAAAGGCCCCCGGCTGGAACTCATTCGCCCGGTCGCCGAACAGATCCGCGACAAGGTCGCGCAGGTGGCCAATACGAGCGACGTGCGCATCAAGCAGGGCAAGAGCTATCCGGAACTGCACGTGAACGTGGACCGGACGAAAGCCGCCTACTACGGCATCACCCAGGATCGCGTGATCGTGGACGTCATCACCGGCATCAGCTCGAACATCGCGCTGAGCCCCAATTACTGGCTCGATCCCAAAACCGCCAACGGCTACTATCTGCTGGCGCAATTTCCGGAACAGTCGCTCACGAAGACGGAAGACCTGCTGAACATTCCGGTCATCGGCGCGCGGACCCCGTTGAACCCCACTTCGTCGCTCACGACGGCCGGCAGCGGCGGATCGATTGTCGCGCTGCAGAATACGCCGTTCGCCGGACGCAACCTGGATCTCTCAAACGGCTTCTACGCTGCAGACGACCGGCGCGGCCCGCCGGTACTTCTGCGCGATGTGGCCTCGCTGGAAATGAAAACCGGTCCGGACAGCGTGGACCATTACGATCTCTCCCGCCTGATCAACGTGCTCGTCACGCCGGTGGGCAACGATCTGGGCCATGTCGCGGCCGATATCGAGCAGGTGCTCGGCACGATTCAACTGCCGAAAGATGTGACGATCGCCATCAAGGGCGAGGTCGCCAACATGCGTGGCGCCATCAGCAACTTTGCACTGGCCCTGCCGCTGGCGGTGCTGCTGATCTATCTCGTGATGGTCGGGCTGTTCCGCTCGCTGATCGATCCGCTGATCATTCTGGTCGCCGTCCCGCTCGGCTGGATCGGCACGATCCTGATGCTGCACCTGACCAACACCTCGGTGAATGTGGAGTCGATGATCGGCACCCTCATGATGATGGGCATCGTGGTGTCGAACAGCATCCTGCTCGTGGACTTCGCCAACCGCATGGTGGAGTCCGGCGCCTCCGCCGAACGCGCCGTGCTGGAAGCCGGCAAGCGGCGCATCCGTCCGATTCTGATGACGGCGCTCGCGACGATTCTCGGCCTGCTGCCACTCGCCCTCGGATTCGGCGAAGGCAACGAAACCATGGTCCCGCTAGCCCGCGCCGTCGTCGGCGGGCTGGCCGTCTCCACGGTAATGACCTTGCTGGTCGTGCCGGTCATGCATGCGCTGGTGCTGGGGCGGCGCGTCCACATCCATCCATCGTCCACCCCGGCCGCTACCCAAGAGGAAATCTGACGCCATGCTGAACAGGTCCAGTTGCTACATGGTCGCGCTGCTCCTGGCGCTCTCCGGATGCCAGCGGGATGAGCCGCCTCACCAGCCACGGCCCGATGCCGCCGCTCCAGCCGGGTCCTCCGAAACCGGCGCCGCCAACGGCGCCCCCGTGGAAGTCGATGCGACACACCCGGTCGACGTGCAGATCACGAAACCGGCCAGACAATTGCTCGTCTACACGATCACGCTGCCCGCCAATATCTCGCCTCGGTACCAGACCACCCTCTATGCGAAGGTCTCCGGTTATCTGAAATGGATCGGCCCGGACAAGGGCGATCATGTGAAGAAGAACCAGGTGGTCGCGATCATCGATGCGCCGGAAGTGGAAGAGCAATATCAGCAGGCCGTCGCCGACTACAAGATCAAGAAGATCACCTTCGAACGGCTGGACAAGGTGTTGCACGAATCGCCGGACGTCATTGCCAAGCAGGATGTCGATGTGGCAGAAGCGACCTACGACGGCGCGAAGAACCTCATGCAACAGCGGGCCGCCATGCGTGAATACACCAACGTCCGCGCGCCCTATGACGGCATCGTCACCGCCCGCTTCGCCGATCCCGGCGCGCTGATCCAGGTGGCCACTTCCTCGGCCACGACCGCCATTCCCCTCTTCACGATCATGGATCTGAGTACCGTGCGGATCTACGCCAACGTCCCGCAGGACGAGTCGGCCTGGATCACGCCGGGCAAAACCAACGCGAGGCTGCTGGTCAAGGAACTGCCGGACCGTTCGTTCAGCGGCACGATCACCCGTTCCACGCTCGCGCTCGATCCTTCCACCCGCAGTCTGCTGGTGGAACTCGACCTGCCGAACCCCGACCATGCCTTGCGGCCCGGCACCTATGCGGAGCTGGCACTGGACCTCCGCGAGATCCCCGATGCCCTGGCTCTGCCGCCACAAGCGGTGATCAGCGGGCCGAAGGGGAAATCCGTCTTCATCGTTTCGCAAGGCGCAGCCAAATCGATCTCGGTGCAGACCGGCATCACCAACGGCAAGTGGATGGAGATCACCAACGGACTGGACGGGTCTGAAGACGTGGTGGTGGTCGGCAAGCGGAAACTCCTGGAAGGTTCACCCGTGCAGGCCGCACCGTTCAAATTACCGGAAGGCAAACCGGCGCAGCAAAAATTCGAGCGGCGTTCAGCGGGCCAGCCGTCTTCGCCGACGCCATACGAAGGAGCCAAACCATGAGCGTCACCAGATCTGTCACACTCGTGATCGCCATATTCTTAGCCTTCCCCGTCCTGGCGACAGCACAACCGGCCGGTTCGACCGACAGCGCAGCCAAGGGCCGCTTTCTCGGACTACAAACCGCCATCGAGACGAGCTTGCAGAATCACCCGCTGGTGCAGGAAGCGAACGCGGGCTTACAGGCCTCGAGCGCGCGCACGGACCAGACCAAATCGCTCTATTACCCGCAAGTGTTTGCCAATGCGGACGGAGCGGCCGGATCGGGGCGCCTCAATCCGCGCTTTCTGATCGGCGGCGGCCTGCTCCAGCCTAACTTGAGCGCCTACACCGCCGGGGTCATGGCCAGCCAGCGGATCTACGATTTCGGCTTCACGAAAAATCTCGTGGAGTCGTCCCAGTACGGAGAACGGGCCCAGGAGCAGGATGTGAACGCGCGGCGCGCACTCATCATGGTGAACACCCAGCGGAGCTACCTGAACAGCTTGAAGCGGCTCCGCCTGGTTCACATCGCCGAAGAAACCGTCCGTGAGCGCGGCATCATCGCCGGCCAGATCGACACGCTGTATCGTCAGCAGTTGAAATCCAAACTCGATCTGGATCTGGTGCGCGTCGAACTCGTGAATGCGGAGTCGCTGCTGGTCCGCAGCCGCAACGATTTGAAATCCAGCTACGCCGATTTGAATCGCGCCATGGGCATTGTCGGATCGGACGATTACACGCTGGAAGACGTCGCCATCGATGTGAAGATTCCGCGAGCGCTCGGCGAGTTGATCTCGGACAGCCTGACCCATCCTGAGCTGAAGCGGGCGAAGGAACAGACGGCCGCCGCCGAGGCGAAGAAGCGGGCCATGAAAAGCCAATACCTGCCGACGGTCTCCGCGATCGCGAGCGGCGGCTACTACGATACCTTCGATCCCAACCGCAACGTGGCCACCGGCGGCTGGTGGACGGCAGGTGGAATGGTCTCCATGCCGATCTTTACCGGCGGGTTGATCGAAAACCAGGTGAAGGAAGCCAACGCCCAGCAAGCGGCCGCGATGGCCCAGAGTACGAACATCGAACAGGCGCTCACGCAGCAGGTCACGAACGCCTATCTCGATACGGTGACGTTCACCCAGCAGATCAAGTTATCGGAGGAACTGGTGAAGACAGCGCAGGAAGCCCTGAGCCTCGCCAAACAGCGCTACAAGCTCGGCCTCGGCACCATCGTGGAAGTCACGCAGTCGGAAGTGGGGTTGACCACGGCGCAGACGAAATTGGCGGAAGCGCAGTACGATTACAAGATCGCCGAAGTGACGCTCGCCTACGCCGCCGGCGGCAGCGCACAGTTGCAGATCGATCCGACTATTCGGTAGCAGGCGTTGATGAAATCGCGGTGGGAGGCGGCAGTTTGGTGAGATCAATCACAACTTCGTCCGCCCCGTTAGCAAGGACTCCGTCGATCCAACTGCTCTCCGTGCGCCGCATCGCTTCGTGGGGCTGAAAAAATAAATCGAACCCCTTCGCCGCCGTCGGCCGCATCGGATAGCGCCGGTCATAGATCATCCCATAGAGGGGAATCCCGTAGACGATCTGCCAGTTTCCCAATATCAGATGCAGTTCTGTGCCCTTCACGTATAACCCGCCGGACGTGACGACCCGCTTCGTCGAGGCTTGCGGTTCACTGAGGTAAAACGTCACCCGTTCGTTGGGCTGGGCCTGGGCGAGGGCCTCGGCCAGCTGCACGGAGAGGAGCGCCGTCTCCTGATCCTGAAACGCCGCCTGGAATGGGGCCTCTCCCATGATCCAGCGCTGCAACCAGATCCGATGCTCTTGAATCATCAGCCCTTGCAGCAGAGACCGCAGGGCCTCCGGCCCGAGTGCCGCCGGATGGCTGTTGTAGCTTGGCGGCCATTCCACCAGATAGCCGCGATCTTCTTCCAGCCGCACATAGTTCACGGGATCTTCATAGATCGTCCGCGACGGCACCTGCGGAATAGCGCAGCCGGCAAGAAGTGCGCACAAGAGCGCGCCCAGTGATGCGTGACGCGTGATGCGTGATCGGTGGAAACCTTTTCCCTGCGCCCGTTTCATGAACTCATCACCCTTCACGCATCACCCATCACGATCCGGATCACTCGCTGATCGTGACCGTCATCTCGACACGCTCCAGGGGATTGTCGTTCCCGTCGCGCTTCATGCTGACAACTTTATCCGCCACGTCCATTCCGCTGAGCACTTCGGCGAACACCGTGTACTGCCAATCCAAGAAGTTGGCATCGGCCACGCAGATGAAGAATTGCGAGCCGGCGCTGTCCGGATCGTTCGACCGGGCCATCGACACAATGCCGCGCTTGTGCGGCTTGCTGTTGAACTCCGCCTTCACTTTATGGCCGGGACCGCCCATGCCATGCGAGGACCGGTCGGGACTCTTGCTGTTGGGATCGCCGCCCTGAATCATGAAGCCGGGAATCACGCGATGGAAGGTCGTTCCGTTATAGAACCCCTTCTTCGCGAGATCGGTAAAGTTCTTCACATGCCCCGGCGCGACATCGGGGAAAAATTTCAGCACAATGTCGCCCAATGCCTGCCCCTTGCTCGCCACGCTGATCGTCGCCTTCGTCGTGCTACCTGCGTCTGCCATATCCTGATCCTTTCATTGGTTATCGGAAACGGAATGGCGGCGGGGCCAACCCCGCATCCAATCCCTGGTTCACTGTCACCCAACTCTGTCCATCGTCGCTGCGGAACACCCCGGAGCTCGTCCCGGCGTACAACGGATCCGTCCCGCCTCCGGTCATCACTTGAATGGAAAGATTCGTCAACCCTTTGTTCAACGGCGTCCACTGCCGACCTTTGTCGACGGTCTTGAAGACGCCGTTGCCCGTCGCCACGATCAGCCCCTCATCGATGATGACGATGCCTCTGATGGAATCGTTGGGCAAGGCGCGGCTGATCGCCTTCCAGGTTGCGCCGCTGTCTCCGCTGCGGAACACCCCGCCATCGAACGTGCCCGCATAGATCCCCTGCTCCCGGTCCATGGCCAGGACCCGGATAAAGTTCTCGATCATGCCTTCGTGGTCTTTGAGCCCCTGGTGCATACGGACCCATCCGGTCGCGTTCTGCTTGAACCGGAGGATGCCTTTGCCCGAGGTCCCCGCGTACAAAGTGCCGTCGTTCGCCCGCACCAACGCATGGACGAGCACATCATCCAATCCGGTGGTCACGATCGTCCACTTATCGCCGGCAGCATTCAA
>JBEBHO010000209.1:0-7567 GCA_040081095.1 Nitrospira sp. | reverse complement strand
AGGGAGTGTTGAGGCAGATCAATCGATGACAGACGCGTTGAAACCCATCGAATCCGACCGCCGCAACATCTGAGACAATCAGGATTTGGGTGTCTCCGTTGTCGGATCCAATCTTAGATGGCATCATGACAAATCGCAATGCATAATAATATCAACATCTTACGAATTTCTGTGCCGAAAGACTTTGGCACTGATGTCCAATAGTTCTTGGCACTGCCCGTATTCTGTCCAAATATCTTTGGCACTGACTCTAACGTGCTCCCGCAGTGAATTTACGACCACTTCAACAGCACTTTCTCAAAGAGAAGAGGCCGCACCGGAACTCACGATGCGGCCTTCATTACTGGCGGGTACTCACTCTGTAAAATCTGCCCTACACTAACATAGGAGCTGGATCCGTTTAATGGGGACCAGTCAAGAAAAAGGGGGGAGTGAGCCAAGTGATTGACCAGCTCTTAGCTCAGGCAGACCGTGATGAGGAAATCTGTTCCCGATCCGGTCCCATCTGGGGATAAAAGAGTCATCATCAACCCAGGCCCAATAGATCATTGCAATCCTACCCCATACGCGTTCTTTGGGAATCGTGCCAAACACACGACTATCCCATGCACTCTCCCGATTGTCCGTTACGACAAAGAGTTCTCCTTCAGGAACCTTGACAGGGCCTGAGTTGGCTGGTCCATCGGGCAACTCGCTTGTGGTCTCTCCCATGGGGAAATAGGCATGGTCGCGCTTCCCCTGTGAACTCCCATTGATCAGGATCTCGTGATCTCGAATTTCGATGGTATCACCAGGAACCCCCGCCACTCGGCGGATGAATGACCCTTGTCCTGGCACTTGGAAAACGATGATATGTCCGCGCCGAGGCAGTTGAGTGGGGCTGTACGCTCTTTGGTCTACTAAAAATCTATCTCCGGGAAGGATGGTGGGTGCCATCGTTGAGTTGTAAATCTTCGCGGGATTTGCGTAATGCCGATCCAGGAAGCCTAGCATAATCGGTTTCACAACAAACCCCATGACAAACAAAATAGCAAAAAACACAAACCATCGGTTGTTGGAGAGCATCCAGGATCGTGTCGTGCGATAACACGCGGCCCAATAGGCCTCGGTCATGATTGCGCCATACACAGCGAAAACGACTGCTCCAGCAAGGAATACGTTATAGGGACCTTCAAACGGCGCGTGCAAGAGAACGAAGCGAACCAAGAAAGTTCCTCCTCCAAGCCCCAATACATAGTACAGCCCAGCCTTCCACGCTTCTCCGTTATACAGTTGGCCGAGCCCCGGAAGAATGCTCAAACTACAGGCCACCCACGGATGAGCGTACGATTCATTGGAAAACTCTTTGTCAGAGACATGATCGACACTCTGAACATCTGGACACGGTCTGTACTGCGCGTTCACGATCCGATGCATGACGACACCGGCCGTGCATCCTAACGGAATGACGAGGACCCACAACATGAAGGCCACATGAGACAGAAAATCGACATCGAAATGGAGCAACGCATTAAGATTGGCCCCCATGAACAGAGTGACGAAAGGCCAAACCAGTCCACAAATCAACGCGGTAGCCAAACTTCTGTTGATGAGGCCCTGCGCCATTGACGCCCAGGCACACACCGAGGGCAGGACAAATAAGACTGCGAGGGCTTTGAGCTCTCTATTTCCCAAAACCGGGACGTCGCCGTCCAAGAGCCAGATGATGACAGCTGGCGCAAGGCCCAAGGCCGTGCCAAAACTCCCCGCCACCGCCAAAATTTTGAGCCAGAATATTGCCTGTCTCATCCGACCACTCCTCACAACACTCGAGAATAGCAAGACTCATTAGGATAGCAATGTGTTCTGAAAAAGAGCTGCACAGACCAGCAGAGGGCCGAATGATCTCGAGGGACTAACCTCTATCTCCGAGTGTTATCGCACGTTTGAAACATCTGTTGTCTGGACGTAGATCTGTGGAGGAACAAGACCGGTCCTCTGTCGTAGCCCCAACCTCTCGTGCGGGCGTGGCCACCTACCGAACTAGCCTGATCGGTTTCTTGAGAGACGAACGCGCATCAGTTGTACGAGAGATCTATACGTATGGCCTCGTATCCGAAACAGGGCTCCCAGAAAGAGGAAGCCCCCTTTCCATGTCCGTCGGACGTCTTTCCATGCACACCAGATCTCCTGAACGCCACAGACCTTGGTACGATCTCCGACCAGGATATGGAACCGGATGGCGGCGATCACGAATTGGTAATATCCACTCACCGACTTCTCGTCGACCAGGGCCAACAGTTCATTCGCGTGGGCATACGCGCCCGCACGTGCCGCATCATACGCTAGCCACACCCGATGTTCGGGGAACGCGTGATCCTCCTCCCGCGTCAGGGCGTGGCAACTGATCGCGTGGGCTTCCTGATGACGCCCAAGATCCCGTAAGGCGCACGCGAGATTAAGTAAGGCCCAGGCAGGTGCGCCATCCCGCTGCCGCCAATCCCCAAACCATTTCACGACAGCACGAGGGGCATTGATATTGATCAGCGCATACCCCATCAACCCATGTGTTGTGTCATTCCTGGCAAGGTCGTCTCCGTACCGCCAGAGAAGGCATCGAATGGACAACGTCGCCTCTCTGTCAGCCAGGCGCTGCAACAAAGCTTGAGCCGCGAGCTGACCCGTCTCACCGTTTTTGAGCACCTTTCCGAACCTGCGGAACCACCAGAGCGTCAACAAGACGAGGTCCCGTCGCTCGACCCACAAGGTTCCCACCACAGGATTGACCTCTGGATCAAGGACGAGCTGCTCAAGTGCGTGCCTTGCCTCACGCCTCCACCCCGCTTTGCCGAGTGCCCACATGGCCTCACGATACAGCTCGAGGTCGTCCTTGGCAGTCAACATCTCGCGGAACACCTCAAAAGCCTCGTTGCGAACGCCCCTGGCAATCGCCAAGCGAAGTGTACGAAGACGGGTCTCTCCGGTATTGACATGCGCCTGAACCTTCTCAAGTACCGCTTCTGCGGTATCATATGCACCGGCCTGGAGTTCGAGATCGAACAGCAAGTTGGCGCCAAAAGTATAGTCGGCTTTTAGGTGGATGGCACGGTGGAGGTAGGGACGCACATCCGTATCAGGTTCGGCCTTCAAGAGTGCATCGGCGAGATACCCCAAGGCATAGGGACTGTTCGGATCGATGCGGTGGAGCTCGCGGGCTGCCACGAGATATTCTGTATAGTTTTCCCGTTCCAATTGCCAATCGGCCTGTAATTCCCAGCCCGGGAAATAATTAGGATCATCCGCTAGGATTGCCTGCAGGGCGGACAGGGCGGCATCCTTGTCCCCACGCTTCGCAAGGAGTCTCGGTTCTTTGATGCGCAATGGCACCGGAGGATGATTCCCCCAGGCGGTCGTTCGCAACACCGTGAGGGCCTCATCAAATCGCTCATCTTCAATGAGGAGATCCAGCTTAAGGAGATGGGCCTCGACCATGAACGGAGCCAGGCCAATCGCCCGATCCAATGCCATGAGTTTTTCGTCGACAGCCTCGGCCATGCGCGCGACCGCCATCCAGGCGCGTGGGTCTCCAGGACGACCCGTGGCGAGGCTTCGCGCCAACTCGATCGCAAGCTGCGGTTGCTGCAGAAGGCCGGAATAGTGGCTGAGCCTATTCCAGGCCCAGTCGTACCCAATATCCAGTCGAACGGCTTGTTGCAAATGCGTGACCGCTTGCGCTGGCTCCTCGAGTTGCCAGAGGGTGTATCCGAGAAACCCATGTAACAATCCATCCGTTGGCGAGTGCCGGAGCGCCGTCTCGAGCCATTTCCGAGATGTACAGAAATCCCCCTCCGATTCGAGCGAATCCGCCAGTTGACGTGTCGCATAGCCCCACGCCGGACTGAGACGCAACGCCTCTTGCAGCGCCGCCCGCTCAGCATGGCGATCGCCAGCCAACTTCGACGTTTCGGCCAATTCGACGTGAAGCCTTGGAATAAGGGGAAATATCGCGATAGCCTGAAGACACACGGCACGAGCCGCTTCGTACTGCTGCATGTCCAGTCGTTGCCTGACACTGGCGACCCATGTCTGCCACAGGTCGGGACGAACCCGCTGCGCGTCGTCCAGCATACCCTTCAGATCATCCGGCTCAAAGGTTCCGCGTGCCAATCGCTGAAAACTCAGTAAGGAGTCTCCGACAATGACCTGTCGTTTTAACTCCTCTACGACAAAGAGCAATTCTTCGCGACGCTCTTCCAGCGTGCCACAGGCTTCGATCAATTTGGTCAAAGCATAGTCAGAATCCACGGACCGGCGAATGGCCGCGCGAAAATTCTCTCGAGCGTCCGCAAGCTGTCCCGCAAGCAATTCGATAGATCCATGGGTGGTATACCACGTGACCGCATCGGGAGCGATCTCATAGGCCAAGGCACTTTCTGCCCGCGCGGCATCGAAGCGTCTCTGTTTGGCAAGCGTTGAAGCTAATTGTCGTCTTGCCCAGGCATTCGCTGGGCTGATCGCGAGCAGCGCCCGCAAGGCGGCTTCCTGCTCCTCGAGCGGTGCTTCGTCAAGCCATTCCGTCAACAGTTCATTGAGGCCTTGGTGATGAGGGAAGCGCGCGACCAACCCCCGCAGATACTCGACGGCGGCAATACGGCCATCGACTTCAGATGTGAGCCGAACCAGCGTACGCTGCGCCCTGAGATTAAACGGCTCACTAGCGACCACCTCAGTCCAGAGGCGTCGCGCCTCGCCTAGATGCCCCTTGCTTTCCTCCAGCTGAGCCGTAGCCCGTAACCAGTCAGCGCGCTTGGAGCACTGCTGCGCACGCTCCAGAAAGAGCTCCGACGCTGCCATGGCTCCACGGTCTAGCTCTGATCGCGCGGCGAACAACAAGAGCTCTCCATCATCCGGGCGTTGTGCTAACGCCTGATCACGAACGATGAACGCTTCACTCGACCGATTCAGATCAGACAGGCAGTGAAACAGCGTTATTGCCGGAAGGGATGATTGCTGCCCATATCGGCGAACCCGACCATGCAAGAACGTTAAAACCCCGGCCTCGTCACGGACGGTGCGGGAGGCACGAAAGTAGGCAGAGGCGTAATCCTCGTTGGTGCCGTCCAGAGTGGCCGCGAAGCGATAGAGGTCCGTGGCCCGCCGGTACTCACCGGCATACCAGTAGGCATCAGCGAGCGTACTGAGGCCTTCCGCGCTGGTCCAGCTACGCAAGAGGGTGCGCAAGAGCCGTGTGGCCTCCTCACGTCGTCGTCCATCTTCGAGGAGGGCCTGCGCATACCGGAGTTTAAATAGGGCGTGCGCAGCAGGGGCATGCGCTTGCGCTTCGAGATACTCGAGAAAGGTCGACCGGTCAACCAATTGTCGCAACAGGCTGGCTTTGCTGAGACGAAGATTAACGTCCTTGGGATAAAGGGTAATCAGCTGATCCACAAGAGGAAGAATCGCCTGGAGGTCACCGTCATACTCAGCGAGCGCCCGTTGTGCCACAAGCGTAATCTGATGCCCTGGCGCACGGCGACCAAGCTCCTCGCAGCACACAACGGCCTTGGAACGATCATGCAGGCTGAGCGCATGCTGAATGTCATAGTCGAGATCACGAAGCTCGGCTTCGGGAAGTGGGATCGCTTCGAGGCGTGCTCGCTCCTCGATCGGCACGATAACCATGCCACGTGGCCCGGTTACAGCATAAGAGTGAAAAAATAGGGTTTCTGCAAATTCCCCGAACACACGGTCATAGGGGTCGCGTATGAGCAACACCCCACGCCCGGCGTCATAGCCGATCACGGCTTGTAGATGCGACCCTCCCGGAAATGGTGTCGTGAGTGTGAAGGGGATGCCCGCATCAATCAGTGCGCGCGTCGATTCCCAGGTGACAGTGAAGTCACGCGCGTACCACCCATGGGCGAGCGCCCATCGGCGCTGACTATGATGGGGCGTCCCGTCATAGCAGATGGTTTCGGCAAGGTCGAGATGGTCTGCAGGCTGACCCCAGTACCGACTCAACGCAGAAAGCGTCGCTGGAGCACAGGTCATGTGATGTTGGCGGACGAACCCGACTGGCAACATCACACGACGGGAACCTGAATCTGTAAGCTCCAGATTCCGGACGACCTCTTTGTAGAACGGAGTGTTCGCCGCACGTGCATGCGTGAGAGCAGACTGGGTGTCGCCCATGAGGTGATAAATATCGCTACGCCGGCCGGCAAGCCACGCAGCCGTGGCCTTATCCTTCAAAACTGCCAATCGATCGAAACATGCGAGCGTTTCAAGTGCGCGAGCATAATCCCCATGCTCGACTTCGAGGTCTGCTAAGGAGGAGGCAATGTAGGGGCTCTCCACCGTACTCAGAGCATTGCGGAGGAGGTCAATGGCTTCGTCATCCCGCTCAAAGAGCGACAGCGCACGCGCCAAGCACAGAATGGCGCCTGGGACAGACTGGCTCCGCTCAAACGCCTGGCGGGCCGCGGTTAACGCCTCTTCGTAGCGGTCCTCTAGTTCATAGATGATCGTTCGCTCCGTCCAAATCCATGCGGTGTCACTGTGGTCCAGCGCACCCTTGATGAGCTGTTCGGCACGGTCGAAATCCCGATACTGGGCATGCAAATACGCGGCAAAGGCAGTGGCGTCCCAACGCATGGAAGATTCGGCGTCCAGGAGCTGGCTCTCTTGCAGCCGATCCAAGGCCGCCAGGGAGCCACGTCGGGAAAATAGGGCTCGCGCACTATAGTAGATCGCCGCAGGCGTTGATTGATCCGTTCTCCAGAGGCGCAACATCAGCGCATCACTCAGGCGATGTGCGAACAACTGGGACGCCAGCCGACCGGCCAGGATTCGAGCCTCCGGGCCTCGCCAGCTCTGCAATGGACCGAGGGAAGCCCCGGCGGTGAAGGCCTGGACAAAGAGCCCGCGGTCATACAGCGCTTGGATCTGTGCAATGAAATCGGTATCCCACAGAGGAGGGCTCGCGGGTTGAGGACTCGAATATTCAATCGAAGAGCGAGAGGGTTGTGGTCGCATAGGATAATGAATTCAAACCAGCATCAGCAATCTACGTATTCCTCATTTCTGAAAGTGTACCAGACGAGCTGTCGACGTAAAGTCACGGAGTTTGTAGCGACGGAACGAAGCTTCGTCATAACAAAAGGTGCTGATCAGGGGGGGTAAGCGTCGCTGGCATGCACTCTTAGAACCTATTTCTCATTCTTCCTCCTCTCCTTCACTGCTGACAGGACTTTACAACCTTCGCCAGACGCTGGCGATCAATCCCATCAAGTTCTGCCGATACCTCATCCAAATCATCTACACCAAGAATGGGTGAGAACAACACGCTCGTTTTCTCCTGCCGCTCAGGCAGTCCATAGAAGTAGAGGCCAATCTGCTTCGTCACCATCTTCGCCAGCCGCGTTCGAAGTACCTGCTCATCTGGGGCAAAACCAAAGCTTTCGGGATCCATGCGCGCAGTTGAGATCATCGTGAACCGTCCCGACTCCCGCAGAGCAAAGGCAAACTGCCAGTCCATCTTCTCGATGTACATATCCCCACGAGTAAATCCCATCATCATGACAGAGGG
>JBEBHO010000358.1:0-7585 GCA_040081095.1 Nitrospira sp. | reverse complement strand
GCTGCTCGATGGGACGAAGAAGGATTTCTCCAATGCCATCTTCGTTATCAAGAAGACCCGCTTCCCTTCTACCGGACACCTGATATCCACTTTGGATGGTTATGGGGCTGTGAAAATAAAGCAAAAACGCTCGCGTATTATGAATACCGCTTAGGACAAGGCATCAAGAAAGATACCGGTATCTGGTTTCTCCTAGCAAGCATCGTCGACCACACCGGACGGACACAGGCCCCGCATCCAGTTGGCGAGTATGCGGGCATGGGAACCGGAATTCTGGCCTCGCATCGGGATCGAGGTGTTGGCAGAGCATTTCTCTACACCCTCATGGCCCGTCACATCTGGAGCCCCGAACAACTCGGCTACTCCCCGGGAGGCCTCGCCACCGCACAATCCGCCCATCGACAACATATCCGCGAAGCCGTCACAAACGGGCACGCGGTTCCCCCATCTGTACTCGCCGACTACCCTGAACTTATCGAACCGCCTGGCACTCGACCCATAGGCTGAGCTGTACACCCATCTAATTATTAGTGAGGCCGACATGTCCGTCACCCCAGAGAGTGAAGGAACACAGAACATCAATCAGAGCAGGTCCACCCCTCTCACGATCGCCGAAGTCTATCACCAATCCCTTGCCAAATATGGACAGGAACGCCGTGCGGCGACAGCGATCATGAACGTCCTGCCCTCTGATACATATGATCAGCTCGCAGATGAGGCCGCCAAAGCCTCCTATGTGCGGCGCCGGTATGGGACACACTGGTATACCTGGGCCTACCATCCTGCCCTAACCCAACCCCGTGATCCCTGGCCGGCGTCACGGTACCCCAAAGATCTCCTCTGCATCGAAATCGGGATAGGCCTCAATTTACTCTTCGAGAACCCTGCGTAGCGCAAGACCACGCTGAATGAGAATCTGGTTCGCCAGCCAGAACTGACGAGTAGCCATGTCTGTGAATATATTTCACTAACATGACTACTGAAACCAGAACCGGTTCACGAGGTACGCCAGTACGGCAGAGACGATCCCCAGCAGTATTGCGGCCAGCGCCGGCTGGCCCCAATAAAAGAGCCCAAATCCTGCGAAACAGCCCCATAGCGCCACCGTCACAAAGAACGTGTTGCGCACAGACGCTTGATGATCGGACGCCAGATTCCGATACCCATGACGCGTGTGATGAATGACGCGACGAGCTCGATTCTCCGAGGGGGCAAGTCGGGGTACAAGATCCCGCTCTTCCAAGCCTTCCCCAAAGGCCCGTAATTCCAGGAGGAGAAACCCCAACATTCCAAATATCAGGATGAGGAGAAACAGCGGACCTCCATACGAATACCAACAGGTGCGAATCCAGAAGCCCCCCGTACACATCATCAGCCGGACATAGAGCCAACTGAGCCCGACCACCGCAAAAAGGATGAACAACGGCCACGCTAGCCGCCCCACCCTTCGAATACGGCGATGATGATGGGCACGAAACTCATCCCCGTTCGAACTCGACCCTCCTGGAGGCAGCCCCGATGAATTTTCAGAAGAAGAGACACTCATTGTCCATCCTCCAACTTGATGGTCAAACGACCGCTGCGATCCAGCACTTCTGACTTATACGAAGCATACGGCAGAACGGCCGGAGGGAAGATTCTCAGCGCACGGGTGAGATACCCTTCCCAGACCGTTCGACATTGAGGGCGTATCGACTGGATCGACGGCACACCTGTTCCCCCGGTGCGTTTCGACGGCCCGTACTGCAGTTGCTCTTCACACAATGTGTTCAGAAACGTGTCAGTCCGCCATTCGAGCAGCGTCGGCGTATACGGTTTCCACGAAAGATCAGGCAGAAACTTAAGCAGTTTCATGTCTAGGGCCTGTTCCGCAAAGGCATCCTTCATATCCGATCTGTCCTCAGGCGACAAATCTATCGCCAGCGCCGTCACAGCAGCACCACCGACTCGCCCCTCAATTATCACAGACGCATGCTCGACCCATTGCTGCCAGGTATTCTGCGAGATCTTCTTGACCTGCCGAGACAGCATAAAATCCGGCGTATGCATATCTCGCCAATGCCCGAGCCCCGTCGGATATAAGCGAATCGGTTTGCTCTCGTCCCCATGCAGCTCGGCATGCGCAAACGTATCCCCGAGCAAGTGATCAGCAAACCCTCGTTCACAGGCCAGATTGACCAGGTGTTGGATATCCTGAGGAGACGCCTTCTGCACGGCCTGCACCTCTTGATCAATCGCCTGGATCAGTGCGCCAGCCGCTTGTCGCACCGGGACCACCTCAGTCCCGGTCAGCGCATGAAGAAAGAGATGAGTCGCAACCATGTGACGGCAGCGATTGGTCTGACAATCCCCAAAGACACCCCAGCGCCACTCGTTCTTCGTCCACAAGACATGCTGTCGTTGCGTAATCGCATCCAGCTCCATCGCCAGATCCGGAAGTTGCGCACAAAAGGCTTCCACAACCTTATACGGATCCGCTATCGCTGTCGCCGGACGGCCTTCAGCAAAAATCGCTGACACCGTGTAGTGATGCCCGCCTTCGTTATACGCCATCGCCATCCCACTTCCCCACCCTACCAAGATCACGACGACGCCCCACCAGTGTGTCCACCCCATCCGAGCTCCTTTCATGATGAATTCCGATGCGGGATAGCTATACTAAGGTTCCCCACACAAAGCACCTACTTTCAGCAATAGAGCCCCCTTCACTGAAAAAGGCCCTGGTATAGACAGCCCTACCAGGCTCAGCAAGAGGCTCAACCCTTCTTGGGACGCGCGCGCAGGTTGATTGAGAGGGTAGAAGCGTGCTATACCAGGTCTCAGGTATACACCTTACCTTCAGGAGTTGACGAAATGTCCATTCTCACGAATTGTGACCCGTGCTCAGTCTTTTTGGCTCTGTCAGAACCGCCAGTATAGTTGTCGACCATTGGCCGGGTCGAAGAGGCTCGGTGAAAGGATGATGATGCTCCATCGTATGCGCGCCCTCCCCTTCAGTTTCTACCTCTCCGTGATCGCGGGCCTACTCTCGCTGGGACTCGCCGTCTATCTTCGAACACATCAGATTGAGCATCGGCAAGAGTGGGGATATACGCTGTTGAGTGTCTGGGCGCTGGGCCCGCCGCTGTGGTTCCTATATGAATTCGTTGCGACCTTTCCATCAGGCCATCCAATCAATAGCGGTCAACCACCCCCGGCTAAAGCCGGAGGCTTGGGGAACCGAGCCTGAGGTTGACCAGGGAAAGCGGTAGCCAATCCGCTACGTTGCTGGCAGCGCCAAAGACCGACGTTGGAATGCTTCCTCAGTTCCAACCTCTCGAAGCTCCGGTTGCAGACAAGCGCCGGGCAAGCACGAAACGGATCGGAGCAGAGGGCCGGCCAGCAACATTCCCGAGGGGGAGACCTGCCGAAAGGCAGGCGTCACAAGGCGCGTAAGCGCTAGCCGCCGGAAAGACGGCAGAAGGAGAGCAAGACATGTCAGTGTGTGTGCTGGATAAAAGCGGTACGCCCTTGATGCCGTGCAGCGAGAAGCGGGCAAGAAAGCTCCTTGCCTGCGGTCGCGCGCGGGTGCATCGTGTCGTGCCGTTCGTGATCCGGCTCGTGGATCGCCGGCAAAGCGACTGCGCCTTGCAGCCGCTGCGCCTCAAGCTTGACCCTGGCAGTAAGACAACAGGCATGGCGCTGGTACGCGAAGACGACGGCACGCACCACGTGCTGCTCTTGGCGGAGCTTCGGCATCGCGGGCAGGCGATTCGGGATGCTTTGGCGCAGCGACGGGCGTTTCGGCGAGCTCGCCGCAGCCGCAAGACCCGCTACCGCGCCAAGCGCTTCGACAATCGCCGCAGGCCGGAAGGATGGCTGGCTCCAAGCCTCCGCCATCGCGTTGATACGACGCGGACGTGGGTGCGGCGCTTGCAGCGTTGCGCGCCGGTGACGGCCATTAGCCAGGAACTAGTCCGGTTCGACATGCAGGCGTTGCAAAACCCGGAAGTCTCCGGCGTGGAATACCAGCGAGGCGAACTCCAGGGTTACGAGGTGCGCGAGTACCTGCTGGAGAAGTGGGGTCGGCGCTGCGCCTACTGCGACGCCGAAGGCGTGCCGTTGGAGATCGACCACATCCATCCACGCTCTCGCGGTGGCAGCGACCGGGTCTCGAACCTGACGTTGGCCTGCCGCGCGTGCAACGAGCGCAAAGGCAGCCGGGATGTTGTCGAGTTTCTGGCTCACGATCCTGAGCGTCTGGCCCGCATCGAGGCGAGCCGCAAGACGCCGCTCAAGGATGCGGCGGCGGTCAATGCTACGCGCTGGGCGCTCTACCAGGCGCTCAAGGCTACCGGCCTGCCGATGGAAGCCGCATCGGGAGGTCGCACCAAGTTCAATCGGACGCGATTAGGTATTCCGAAAACCCATGCGCTGGATGCGGCCTGCGTGGGCATGGCCGATGTCGTGACTCGCTGGCGGCGCCCGACGCTTCAGATCAAGGGCACGGGGCGCGGGAGCTATCAGCGCACGCGGCTCAACGGGCATGGCTTTGCGCGCGGGTATCTCACGTGCCGTAAGCGTCACTTTGGATTTCAGACGGGCGATCTGGTGCGCGCAAGCGTGCCGGATGGCAAGAAGGCTGGAACCCACAGTGGAAGGGTCGCCGTGCGCGCCTCTGGCAGTTTCAATGTCCAGACCGCGAAGGGCACCGTTCAAGGCATCTCGCACCGCCATTGCACGCTAATCCAGCGGGCCGATGGCTACGGGTATGCCGCAATTCCTCCCCTGACTGAAGTTAGGGGTTTCCTTGCGGAGGGTCCATGAAATGGATCGACTCAAACACCTCCAAAGTTTGGCCCGAAATATCTGGCTGGCCTTTCTCGCTACCCTAGCGATCATCATGCAGATCAGCCCTAAGAATTTGCTCACCGGTGGGGATTAATACCTGACCATGTCCACATCTTCTCCCACACCGCCCCTCGCTGCATTCAGTCATACCGATGCGACGGCGTGGGTCGCACATTATCTCGACGCGCAGGGGATTCTGTTGGCCGATGAAACGATCGCCACGTATCGGCGGAAGCTGCAGCAGTTTCTCGACTGGTGGCACGACCAGGCTCCGGACGCACCGTACACGGCCCGCCTCGCCTATCAGTATGGTCGCCACCTCGATCGACAGCCTGGGTCCAGCCGGACTCACCTCCTTCATGTTGCCGTCCTCCGTCGCTGGAGCGGGTATCTCATGACGACCGGCCGCCTGTCGGACAACCCCTGGCAACAGATTCGTCCCCCGCGCCAGCCGGCGCAGCTCTCGACCGACTGGTTGACCTTCAGCGAGATCAAAAAGCTGCTCACCAGTTTTAAGAAGACGCACGTGAAGACCTTACGTCACCAGCGCGATGCCCTCCTCTGCCGGTTGATGCTGAAAACCGGTGTCCGGGAAACCGAACTCTCGCGCGCGTCAATCGGGGATGTCCAGCCGATCGGACCGGACCAACAGGAAGCTTGGCTGGAGGTGAAGAGTAAGGGGAAGCGGAAAATCGAGCCGGTCCTCCTCGTCCGCTCACTTTATGACGATCTGAAAGCGTATCTCCGACGCCGATATCCCACGGGACCGTTCCCGGCCGGCGATCCGCTCTTTACCACGTATTATGACGACGAGATTCGGCCGATGCCGCCCCGCGAAATGCGCCGACGGATCACCACGGCCTATCAGCGTGCCGGCATTCAGCGCGAGGGGATTACTCCGCTATCGCTCCGTCAGACGGCCGGCAAACAAGCCCTGGCCAAACGCGCGCCGTTGAGCGCGGTTCAAGCCATGCTGCGACACGAAAGCATTCAGACGACAAGACGCTTAGCGGAACAGGAACATCGCAAACAGGGCGCCGCCGAACGATTTCTCTCGCACTATTGACCGATCACGGCGACGCGATCATGGTCGAGTACCAGCAGCCATTCCTTAGTCCCTAAGGGACACGGCCGGCGGCATGACGTCGGACCTGACCGGAAGAATTGGAACCGACACCAACACCTGATGCGGCACCTGCAGCTCCACCCGGGTCCCTTCTCCCGGCGCCGACTCGATCTGAAACGTCCCACGAATCATCCGAATCCGTTCGGCCATTCCGACCAACCCAATCCCCACTAACTGCTGGCGCGCGCCGATCGGACAGAATCCCACGCCATTATCCAACACGGACACCCGAACTCCCTGACCTTCTTGCCACAGCTTCACCGTCACCTGCGTCGCCCGCGCATGCTTCTCGACATTTCGAAGACATTCCTGCAGCACCCGATAAACCGTCGTACTAACGATCGGATCCTGATCCGTCAGGATCTGACCTTTCACATGAACCCCTACAGGAATGTTGACCCGATGACTCCACTCCAAACTGAGCCGTTTCACCGCATCCACTAACCCTAATTGCGTCAACACCGCGGGATGTAATTCATGTGATTTGAGCCGAGCCCACCGGGAGAGTTCAATCAGCTCATGCCGGTACCGCGCCACCTCTTCCAAGACCGAGGCACCGTTCACGGGCGGCGAGGCTAATAGGCTGCCCATCGCAAACACGACCGCCCCTACTTTCGCAGTCACTTCATCATGCAGATCCAAGGCCAACTGCCGACGATGCAAATCTTCCGTCATGATCAACCGATTCAACAAACACCGGAGTTCCGCCGCGCCTGTCACGCCATCCGTCAGATCCGTCGCACGCTGAAAGAGGGCCAGAATCCGTTCTTGCCCCTGCATCTTCGCGGTCAACACATGCTGAAAGACGACCGCGGGGGGATTAACCGATCGCGCCGCGCCTTCAGCCAATCCGGACGACACGGGCCTCATCAAATCCGCCTGCAGATACGCTAAGTAAATGCTCAAGGCCACTACACGATACTGGGCCAATACCTGCGGAGAGAGCGGCACGACACACAATAACTCAACCACGATTTGTCGACCTGACGGCAAGCGCACTCCTAAGCCGATCACCGAGCGCAGCGGCATCGTGCGGTTCGAAGTTCCCATCGACGGCATTCGCGACGGCACGATTTCTTCACAGGGCGTCTCCACATGTACGACCGTCACCGCCCGATCTAAATCTTCCAGGAGCCCCGCTCCTTCCCACGACACCCACGACGCCACATTGTCATCGAGCTTCCTGATCACTTGCTCCACGATCGGCCGTGTCCGCGCAAATCCGTCGGACTCCGCCACCTGACATTGCGCCGGTCCCGCTAACGCGGGTCGACACCATTCCCCGTACTGCCCGCATGTCCCAAGTAAGAGGCACGTAAGGGTCTCCGCTGAGACGGAATACTCTTCGCTATGAAGGGATCCGTAATACCGCTGGCGCTCTTGGCTCAGCTCTTGCCATGAAAGAATCGAATACACACGGGCGGCCAACAGCCCCGGTCCGGCCGGCTCCAAGACCCGGAAGTGATCGTAAAAGTATTCGGCGAGTTCCTGACTGATCGCCGGCACCCCATGCTCCGGCATCCCAAGCCGCATGATCCGAAAGGCCACATGCGCCGCTTCACGGAGCGTCAAGAGTCCTGGATGCACCACACCTTCACCCGCGCGCGGCTCTCCTGATCGCCCCCCCCA
>JBEBHO010000161.1:0-7596 GCA_040081095.1 Nitrospira sp. | reverse complement strand
GAAACATGTCACGATCAACGGGAGACAGGCCAGCACCACTCTCAGAGACGATCGTCCCACCGATCCCCATTCGACACCGCCGATCCGGCGATTCAACACTACGACCAGAATACTTCCGTTCACCATCGCGGCCAAGGCCGTGGCCAGTGCCAGACCCGCAGCACCCAACGACCGCATGAGCACCAGCGAGAACACAATATTGGTCGCCACCGCCACCGCAGCGGAAATCGCCGGAGTCTTGGTGTCCTGAAGCGAGTAGAACGCCGCCACAATGATCCGCACCCCGCCGAAGGCCCACAGCCCTACGGCGTAACACAAGACCGCCAATGCGGTCTCTGCCGTATCGCTCGCCGTAAATGTCCCGTGCTCAAAGAACAGATGGACAATGGGCTGGCGCAGCGCAATCAACCCCGCCATGGCCGGGAGAATGATGAAGAGAATCATGCGCAGCCCGAATCCCAGCGTGGTACGCAATTCTTCCAATGCCCCTCTCGCTGCCTGGGCCGACAGGGTGGGAAGAATCGCGGTCGCCAATGCGACTCCGAAGATCCCCAGGGGAAACTGGATCAGCCGCATCCCATAAAACAAATAGGTGGGTCCTCCCACAAAGAATGAGGCGAGAATCGTACTCACGGTCAGATTAATTTGCGTGACGGAGAGCCCCAGCAGCGAGGGCACCATCAGGCGACCGATCCGCCGGACACCGGGATGGCCCGGTTCGAAGCGCCAGCCGAACAGAAACCCCCGGCGCGCCAACCCCGGCAGTTGCATCGCAAACTGCGCGGCGCCGCCTGCCACCACCCCAATGGCCACACCGATAATCGGTTCCGGCAAGTGCGGTGACAGAAACAGTGCGCACCCGATCATGAACACATTCAGAAACAGCGGCGAGAACGCGGGGGCCGCAAAAGCCCGCAACGAATTCAGAATCCCCATGGCCAAGGCGGCGAGGCTGATGAACAGGAGATAGGGAAACATCACGCGAGAGAGGACGATGGCCAAGGTGAGCTTGGCCGGGTCGTTATGAAAGCCCGGCGCGAGATACCAGACAATGACCGGTGTCGCGGCAATGCCGATGAGCACAGTCCCCGTGACGATCGTCAAGAGCGTCGTGAAGACGGCACTGGCCAGTTCCCACGCCTCTCGCTTCGTCTTCTGTTGATGGTACTCGGTAAAGACGGGAATGAAGGCCGCCGACATGGACCCTTCGGCGAAGAGCTCACGCAAGAGACTGGGCACCCGGAACGCGACGTAAAAAGCATCGGCCGCCGCGGTCGCGCCGAAGAGGCTGGCCATCACCATATCCCGGATAAATCCCAGAATCCGGCTGGCAAAGGTGCCGATGCCGATGATGCCGGCGGCTTTCACCACCGAGCGTTGCTCGCTATTGGGGATCTGCGGTGAGGAACCGGGAGTGCTGACGTCAGACATGGATTCGGATTCTAGCGGAACAACCGCAGGGCGTCTATGGAATGAGGCCTTTACGAGTCAGCAATGTGTGTGCGATGGGAGACGTGGCGCTGCAGCCTGAACTGCCCCTTACTGCTAGCTCCGTTAGGTTGAGATTTCGAAGATTTGAGCGCCGCACACTCTTATGGTTTTATGGACAGGAACGGAGGAGAGATATTCACAGCTCTTGAATCAGCTCGTCTGGCAATTCATCGGGATTCTCGCCGGTACCGGCGGGGCTGACTTGCGCGAGGAGCGCGCCGCATTTCGTGATCGCTTCGCAGATGGCGTCGGTTGCTTGGCCGGTGCGGATGCCGTCGAGGATGCCACTGACCATCTCATCCCACGTCCCTGGTGGCACCAAGTCGTTGACGCCTTTGTCGGCCAGCACGTGCACGCGTCTTTCCAGCAATGAGATGAGAATGAGGATGCCCGTGCGGCCTTTCGTGGCCTGTAACCCATGCCGATAAAACGCCTGCTCGGCGCGCAGTTTCACTTTGTGCGCCAGCCGCTCGCGGGACGTGACGAGGCGAATCACGACTGGGATCGTCCCAAGCCACCGCCCGACTCCATAGGCGACCATCGCAGCGAGCAGAAGCCAGGCCGCATTGCCCGCATGCCACCCCCAGGGCAACCAGTAGAGGTCCGCCGTCAGCAAGCTCGCCACGACGAGTAACGCCAGGATGAATCCCGTGCGATATCCCGCTTCACGATAGAAGGCCGAGGCCGGGACGATCATCGGCACGATCTCGCCCTTCGTGCCCCGTTCGGCTTGCTGCACCGCTTGCGCGATGCGCGCTCGTTCTGCGTCTGTAAACTGCCTCATCTACCAATCTCCCGAGGCGCCGCCGCCGCCGAAGTCTCCGCCACCCCCGCTGAATCCACCGCCGCCGCCGAACGACCCGCCTAAGCCGCCGCTCCCGCCACCAGGCCAGGACCAGTCATGCCCCCCGCGCCGGGATCGGCCACCGGCGCTTCCCGCAACGAGCGGAGCCAGGAGCGCCACCAACAGCGCGGTCGTCGCCGCGGCGATCAGTGCGGGAGCAATCCATGGCGAAAAGAAAAATGAGATGCCTCCCCCTGCTATCGCTCCAACGGCACGATGGCCACCGGACATGAGAAATCCGAAGACCAGCCCGACTACCACCGCGAGGATGACTCTCGATATGGTTTCGTCCCGCGAGTACGTCGGGCTCCCCGGTTCCGGCGCGCGATAGGTCCCCTCGATCGTCTTGAGGATCGCCGCGACACCAGCCTCGATTCCCGCCGGAACATCGCCCGCACGGAAGCGCGGGACAATCTCATTTCGAATGATGTGGGCGGAGCGGAGATCCGTCAAGATGCCTTCGAGGCCATACCCGACTTCGATGCGGACTTTTTTCTCTTTGAGGGCGACGAGCAGCAGCACGCCGTTGTCGGTCCCCTTCTGTCCCAACTTCCAGGTGGTGGCGACGCGATGGGACCATTCTTCGAGCGGCTCGCCTTCGAGCGAGGGAAGCACGAGCACCGTGACTTGATTACCGGTCTTGGTTTCGTGCGCAGTGAGGTCGCTGGTGAGCGCGGCGGCCGTCTCTGCCGACAGCACATGGGCCAGATCCATCACGCGCCCGGTCAGCGGTGGCACATCCAGCGACCAGGCCAGGCCCGGGAGAAGCAGCAGCGCGAGAAAGACAAAGAGCCGCGCCGGCTTGCGCCAGACACGGCTCATGTTGGTGATAGGCATCGTGATTCGACCAGGTTCAGTTAAAACTTCACCTCTGGCGGCTTCGCCACGGCCTTTTCATCTGCCACGGTAAAGTTCGGCTTCTCGTCCAGATGCAGGAGGAACTTCGCCGTTAAATTGGTCGGGAAATAGCGGACCATCTTATTGTACTCGGCCACCCGGTCGATGTAGCGCTTGCGCGCCACGGTAATGCGGTTCTCGGTTCCTTCGAGCTGGCTCTGCAGATCGCGGAAGTTTTGATCGGCTTTCAGATTCGGATAGTTTTCTGCAATGGCGATCAATCGTCCTAAGGCCGAACTTAACCCGGCTTGCGCCTGTTGAAATTTTTCGAACGCCGCCGGATCTTTCAACAGTTCCGGCGTCACTTGGATGCCGGTCGCTTGGGCCCGCGCCTGCACAACGCCTTCGAGGGTGTCTTTCTCGTGCGCGGCATAGCCCTTCACCGTCGCGACCAAGTTGGGAATCAGATCGGCCCGGCGCTGATACTGATTGATGACCTCGCTCCAGGCGGCCTTGGTGTCTTCGTCCAGTCCTTGGAGATCGTTGTACCCGCAACCCGCTGTCAGTCCCGCGAAGACAATCACAAGTCCTATGGCTAGATTCATCACAGACGCACGTCTCATACGCTCCTCCTTTTCCCGGCTCAGTGCAGACTGTAGTCCGGTCCGGGGATCATGCTACCATGGCAATAGTCATTAAGATATGTGCGTCAAGAGGTCTCGATGTCGCTGGAGTCGTCGTCACATCTACCGGGCGGGTTTCAAGTGCGGCACCGCTCGCTGGGCATCTATCAAGGCAGTGCGATCGAGTTGGCCTTCTGGCACCCCTCCTCAGGAATGCCGGAATATGGTCTGTGTCGTTTCTCCACGGAGATGAAGGCCCAGGCCCTCGTCGATTTTCTCTGCTCGCCGATGTGCGGGGAACCAATGGATCGAGTCGACCTGACCGTCGAGCCCTACGATCTCACCGAACACAACCGCTTGATCGACGAACACCCGCTCCCCTCGGCCTGGGAAACGCCGACCTAGTGCAGGTACGTCCTGTCACACACTGCTCCGGGCTTGCTTCAGAAGATCGTACGGTGGGGAGGCCCGCTAGCGGGCGACGGCGGATTCGACCGCTTTGGAAAGCACGGTCGAGGTCGCGCCGGCATTGGATTGAATGAACGCGAGCAGCTGCTTGTTGTCCTGCGCCTTTCGCAGAAATTTGAAGGCAATGCCGCGGGAGCTGATCGATCGGACCATCGCCGCCACTTCGATGGGAGGCTCTTGATCCGAGATGGCGATTTCGAGATAGAAGATGTCGTCCGCGTGGACCTGGGCATCGCTCTTGATGATGCAGCCGCCCATCGACAGATCCATCACAATCCCTTCGCCCCGCACCTTGCCCCCTGAAAACGAGAGAAACAGCCGTACCGGAATCCGGAGATGCTCACGACGATCCGCAGCATGTTTCGGCTCGTCAAGTCCGATCCGGCACGCCAGGAACCGATGGCTGCACTCCTGGCAATGAAAGGGGGAAATCCAGACCCACGATGCCACGTACTCTCGCGGCGACTGAGGCAGCGCGCGTAGGACCGTGCCTTTCTGACATTGCGGACATGTAAGCTGACGCGTCATGCAGAACTCTTCCCCTCACCGTCCCGTCCGACAGACACAGGCCCCCGCAGCTCACTATAAATGTGTTTGTCCGCTAGTCAAGTTGAATGCCAAGTTCCGCAGCCCGCTTCCTTTCTGATCGGAGACGAGTGGCCTGGCATCCGGCAATGCCTCTGACGGCTTCTGCCTCGGTGTATCCACAATCGCAAAAACTCTTGGACGAATTCCTACCCCGTGCAACCATGGGAGGACTGATTAAGGAGTCTCTTGTGTACCGTCGCGATATTTCTTCAACGCTCCGGATCCTCGCTGTTCTGTTAGGAGCGTTTGTCTTCTATCACATCTGGATGCAGCCGCCGGCCACGCTGGCGCCGACGCCCGCATCGCTCCCTTCGACCAATATCGACGCCACCCCAAACTTTCCTCCGGCGCTGGTCGAGCCGGCGCCGTCTCTTGATGTGCCGCGAACCAGGCTTATCGAATTCGGCGATGCCCCGAGCGCCACGCATCAACAAATTCGCGAGCATCTCGATCGTGGCGAATACAAGCTGGCGGAATCGGCCTTGCGCGCGCTTGGCGACAACCAGCGCACGGCGGCCCGTGAAAAAGCGTACGTGGCGGCCTTGTGGAATAATCTGGGCGTGCAACAGGAAAAGCTTGGCGGGATCGACGTCTCCGTCAACGCGTTCAAACGCGCGGTGTCATTGGCGCCGCGCAATCCGACGGCCCTGCTGAATCTAACGCAAGCCTATTGGGGGCTGCGGCATCGGGCTCTGACACCGCAATTCCTCGAGACGGTCATCCAGATTGCCCCGGACGATCCGTTTCCGCATCTCGCCTTGGCCGAACTCCTGATCGACAAGGGACGCAAGGCTGAGGCTCTTCCACATCTCAAGCGCGCGAAGGCCAGAATCCATCACGATTCCAATCTCACGGCGCTGCTGGAGAAGTTGGAGGCAAAGACCGCTCAAGCCTCCGCGCCACCGTTGCAAGCAAAGGCCCGTGCGCCCAAATCGAAACCGGCGGAGCAGGCCCCCTTGCCCAAGCACAGCTCATCCACCACGGACGCCGCCAGTCACGCCCCTGCGGAAACAATAGAATCCACGCCCACCGTGGAATCGACTCCACCTGTCGAGACTCCAAGCGAGAGAACGACGACGGTTCCAGCCCCAACCGAGGTTGCTCCATAACATCGAGACTCTCCGCCGTCGATTGGTGCTGTGCCCCCGATGATAACTATGTGAGGTTGTCTAAAACGGCTGATCGCACCGGCATGAGATGATCGCGCGTCACGAGTCTCCTCGCCCTGCTGCCTGTCCCGCCAACCGCCCCGTGGCCCAGGCCCATTGAAAGTTGAATCCCCCGATGCGCCCATCGCAGTCCAGGATCTCGCCCACCACATACAACCCCGGCACCAGCTTCGACTCCATGGTTCGAAAGTTGATTTCTTCGAGCGGAATTCCTCCGGCCATAACTTCTGCATAGTTCCATCCGCGATCACTCTGAATGGCGAAGGGACACTTCGTGAGTATTTCGAGCATCAACTCTCTTTCTTTCCGGGGGAGTTGAGCGATGGCCGCGAGAGGATCGACGCCGACGTGGCGGATGAGCGCTTCTGTGAAGCGGTGAGGAAGCCGCAGAGCGAGCGTCTTCACGAAGGATCGGCGGGGATTGTCTTGCACCTGTTCCAAGAACCACTGGCGGACTTGCTCCTGGGTCTGGCCGGGAAAAAAGTTTCCGTAGACGGCCGCTCGTTCGCCTCGTTCTTGTGCGAGCGTCCAGAACCGGCTGGCATCCATCACCACCGGGCCGCTGAGCCCGAAATGCGTCCAGAGCAAGCTGCCCGTTCGCTGATCGACTTTCTTCCCCTCCGCCATCGTCGTTACCTCGACTTCCTGCGAAAGGCCTGACAGTGCCTTGTGAAACATGCGGTCGTCCAGCACCAGCGGAACGAGTGCCGGGACCGTCGCCGTCACGGAATGACCGAGACGGCGCGCGAGCGTCAATCCGAAACCATCGCTTCCCGATTTGGGGATCGACCGGCCGCCCGTCGCCAGTATCACCCGCTTGGCGTGCAGTGTCCCATGGCTGTGCTGCAGGACCAATCCCCCGTCAGGAGCTATTTCAAGACTGATCACGCGATGGTCAGGGTGAATGCTGATGCCGAGGTCACGACAACGGGTGAGAAGCGCGCTGAGGATCGTCCGTGCCTTATCGGTGACGGGAAAGAGCTTGCCGGTGTCTTCGCGTTTGAGCTCGACCCCCATTGAGGTGAACCATGCGATGGTGTCCTCCACAGAAAAAGCGGCCAGCACGTTTTTGATGATCCGACGATTACCGAAATAGTCGGTCGGTGAAACCTGTTCATGAGTGACGTTGCAGCGACCTCCCCCGGAAATCAGGATCTTCGCTCCGACGGTCTTGGCGCCATCCACGATCACGACTGATAACGCACCACCGGCTTTCTCTGCCGATTCAGCAGTCGCAATCGCCGAGGCAAGGCCCGCTGCGCCTGCCCCAATGACGGCCACGTCACATCGAAAATTATTTTCAAGATTAGACACTTCTAACTACCTGTTAACACGGGATTAATCTGAGGATGTTACGTTTCCTCCCGAACGCAGATTACACGCTCGCACTGATAGATATCAGGAGGAGGATCTCTTTATGAACTGTCAAAAGTGCAACGGCTTGATGATTCAAGAACAGCGACCTGAGCTGGCGCCGAAATCGGTCGTCCATCGATGCATTAATTGCGGGCTGGTTCTGGATCCCTTGATTCAACAGAACCGGCTGAGCAGCCGGCGTGGGAAAGAAGCATTCATG
>JBEBHO010000149.1:0-7599 GCA_040081095.1 Nitrospira sp. | reverse complement strand
GCAACGAGATGGTGGTCGCCCGTGATGATCTTGAGCGACACGCCCAGTTGCCGTAAGGATGCGATAGTCTGAGCCATGTCGGGCTTCACCGGATCGGCAAAGACCAACAGCCCGAGAAACGTCATCTCCGTTTCCTGTTCCTTGCCAATGTGCGATGCCTCGCCCATGTCACGAATCGCCAGTCCCAACGTACGGAGACCCTGGCGGTTCATGTCCTGAAACTGCTGTCGGATCTGTTCGATGCGAGTCTCCATGGGGATCGCCGACCCATCAGGGAGTTCTGCGCGGGTGCAGACCGCCAGCATCGGCTCCACGGCCCCCTTAGTAATGAGGAGATGTGTGGTGGGGGAGGCCACCAGAATCGAAAGGCGCTTGCGCAGGAAATCGTAGGGGACTTCGTCCAGCTTTCGGTATCCGGACAGGTCACGAACGCACTGGGTCCGGATCGCTTCATCGAGCGGGTTGATAAAGCCGGTTTCGAAGCTGGCGTTGAGGGCCGCATGGAAAAGGACGCGTTCACTGGCGGCGCCTTCCAGGTCCAGTGCCGCATGAAAGCGCATGGTGCCTTCGGTGAGCGTGCCGGTTTTGTCAGAACAGAGCACGTTCATGGCGCCGAAGTTCTCAATCGAGTGGAGACGCTTCACGATCACTTTCTGCTGAGCCATCCGTTTCGCGCCATGGGAGAGATTCACGCTGATGATGGCCGGGAGCAACTGCGGCGTAAGCCCCACGGCAAGGGCCATGGAAAAGAGGAAAGAATCGAGGACGGGTCGATGGAGATAGACGTTGATGGCGAAGATGGCGAAGACGAGCAGGAGCGTGACTTCGAGCAGTAAATAGCCGAAACGCCGGACACCCCGTTCAAAATCCGTTTCGGGCGGGCGAAGCATCACGTGGCCGGCGATGTGTCCGAATTCTGTGTCCTTGCCGACTTGCGCGATGACGGCTTTCGCATGTCCGCTGACAACGTGCGTGCCCATGAACAGACTGTTGGTCCGTTGATTGAGGGAGGCCGTAGCAGACACGGCCGCGGTCGATTTCTCCGCGGGATAGGTTTCTCCGGTCAAGGTGGCTTCATCGACAAAGAGGTCTTTCGATTCCAGCACGATCCCGTCGCCGGGAATGCTGGAGCCGGCCGACAGGTTGATGATGTCGCCGGGGACAATGTCTTCGCGCGGCACTTCGATGATCTGGCCGTCTCTCCAGACCTCGGTCTTCACGCGAACGAGGGCGAGAAGCAACGCGACGGCTTTGGCCGCCCCGTGCTCCTGCCAGAAGCCCAGGAAGGCGCTGACCAGAATAATCGTCAGAATGATCAGTGCATCCGTCCTGTCGGCAAGAAACAACGACAGGGTGGCGGCACACAGCAGAATGAGAATGATCGGACTGCGAAATTGCGCGAGCAGGACATACAGTGGGCGGATATCCTGGCGGGGCTTCAGCCTGACGGACGCATATTGCGCGTGACGTTCCCGCACTTCCTCAGCGCGGAGGCCCTCCGGCCTTGTCTGCAAACGGCCGAGCAGGGTTTCTGCCGGAATACTCCAGAACGCGGGGATGGGCTCAATCATGCCGCGGCCTCGTGACTACTCATAATGGAGCGCATCGATCGGGTTCAGCTTCGAAGCTTTATTGGCCGGATAGAGGCCGAAGAAGATGCCGACGACCAGGGAAAAGAAAAACGCGGCGGCCACGGCCGGCATGGAAATAATCGTCGGCCAGCCGATCAGTTTGGTCAGGAGCAGCGAGATGCCGATGCCGGCTCCGACGCCGAGGATTCCACCGATGGTGGTCATGATGATGGCTTCGATCAGAAATTGCAGGAGGATGTGCATACGCTTCGCGCCGACCGCCATGCGCAAGCCGATTTCCTTAGTCCGTTCTGTGACGGAGACCAGGAGGATGTTCATGATCCCGATGCCTCCCACGACCAGCGAGATGGAGGCGATCCCCATCAGCATGAGCATCATGGTGCGGCTGGTTCCCGCGATCGTTTTGGCAATGTCTTCCATCGTGCGGATGGTGAAGTCGTCTTCGTCAGAGGATTGCAGGTGATGTCTCGTGCGCAGGAGATCTTTGATGTCGTCCACGACGGCCGGAATGTCCTGGCGGGTCTGCGTTGAGACGAGGATGATGCCGACCGTGCCGAGAAAGCGGGTTCCCAGGACTTTGCGCTCCGCGGTGGTGAAGGGGAGGAGGACCAGATCGTCCTGATCCTGACCCGTGATCGACTGGCCTTTGGCGGCGAGAATCCCGATGACCCGGAGCGGGACATTGCGGATGCGGATTTCACTGCCGATGATCTCTTCCCCGGACTCAAAAAGGTTCTGGGCGGCCGTCTTTCCCAGGATGACGACTTTGGCAGCGGCGTCCATGTCGGACTGGGTGAAAAAGTTTCCCTGAGCGACCGGCCAGCTGCGGATGTCGGGAAACTCCGGCGTCGTGCCCAGCACGATCGTGCTCCAATTCTTGTTTTCCCGAATCACTTGCAGCACGGAGCGGGTGGCATACATCACCATGGTCACGCTCGTGACCTTCTTCTCAATATCCTGGGCATCGTCGACCGTGAGCGTCGAGATGGACCCCAATCCGCCGCGCACGCCGCCAACCGTCGTGGCCCCGGGAATGATGATGAGCACATTCGTGCCCAGGCTGGAGATCTCGGCCTGGACCGACGCCGTCGCACCTTGTCCCAGGCTCACCATCGCGACGACAGCGCCGATACCGATCACGATGCCGAGCATGGTCAATCCAGCGCGTAACGGATTCCGGCGCAGGATCCGTAGGGCTGAAAGAATTGTGAGCCAGAGAAAAGACATGATCTTGGTTGATTTGGTTTGTTGGGTTTGTATCGTTTGTCTGGTTTAAACAACCAAACAAACCAAGTAAACCAGATGAACCAAGCAAACCGTTCTCCGTCTCATCTCATCCTCGGAGTGGAATCGAAGCCGGGCGGCAGTTTCTTTTGCGCCTGCTCCTCGGGAGTTTCAATGCCGAGGAGCACCCGGTCGCCTTCCTTCACGGGACCGTCGGCGATTTCGGTAAACAGGGAATCTGCGATGCCGGTGGCGACGGAGGCCTGATGTGTCTTGCCGTCTTGATCGAAGACCCACACCTGGGACACTTTCTTGTCCACCGGGACGTTGGGCATCCTGAACCGCAGGGCTCCGTTCGGCACGCGCAGGGGATCTTCCTTCTTAGCCGTCACAATCGTCACGTTGGCCGTCATCCCCGGTTTGAGCTTCAGGTCTTTGTTGTCGACCGTGATCACGACGTCGTAGGTCACCACGTTTTGCACGCTGATCGGCGCATTCCGCACCTGCGTCACGGTGCCATCGAAGAAGTATTTGGGGTAGGCGTCCACGCGAAAGCTGGCGGTCTTCCCCTCCGCCACGCCGCCGATGTCGGACTCGCTGACATTGGCGTTCACCTGCATCTTCATTAGGTCCTGCGCGATGACAAAGAGGGTGGGTGTTTGAAAACTGGCTACAACCGTTTGACCGATGTCCACGGTGCGGGAGATGACGATGCCGTTTACCGGCGAGTAGATGGTGGTATAGCCGAGATCCAACTCGGTGGAGGCGAGCGTCGCCTGCGCTTGGTCCAGCTGCGCTTGCATCACCTGCACGTTGGCTTCGGCGTCGCGATAGTTTGTTTCGGCCAGATCGAGGTCCGCCTGCGAGACGAAGGCCTGCTTCCGGAGAGTGGCCATCCGGTCGCGCTCACGCTTTCGCTGGGCTCCCATGTTAGTGGCCTTGGCCAGATTGCCGGCGGCGCTCTTCACTGCGGCGCGGGCCTGGCTGACGCGAGATTGGAACGGGAGTTGGTCGATCTGGGCCAGCGGTTGCCCTTGCGTCACCGCGCTGTTGTAGTCTACGAAGAGCTTCGCGATCTTGCCCGATACCTGACTGCCGACTTGGACGGAGACCACGGGATTGACGGTGCCGGTCGCGGTGACGATGGCGGTGATGGGGCCGCGATCGACCAGCCCCGCCTTGTATTGAACCGATGGTGTTCCTTCATTGACCCAGTACCATATTGCTGTGCCGATGAGCGCGATCGCCGCTAGGCTGCCGATCAGCCAGGGCAAGCGCGACTTCCTATTTGGCTGAGCCACGGGGAGGATGGTGATGGGACGGATATGCTCATGTTGCTTCGCCGGATCGGACGGAGACGAGGCAACCGGACTCGGGATAATTGCTGTAACGGGAATATGCGGGATTGGCTCGCGAGGGTCTGTGCTCATGATGTGCTCGCTCCCTGGAGGAATTCACGGTGATGTTTGTGATGCAGTCGATTGGCAATGATCTTACGAGCTTCCTCTGCGAATAGCAGCATGAGGGCGCCCAGCGCGAGCGGGCCAAAGATCCAGACAGGCAACGGGCTCGTTCCAAAGATCTCGTGGCCGATTGGCGTATAGGTAATGACGGCCAGCAGGGTTAACTCGACGGCGAGGCCCCAGAGGATGAGCGGATTGCTGAACCAGCCGCTCCGCGTCGCGCTCAGTCGATCCGACCGGCACGCGAACACATTCGCCACTTGGGCCAGTACGATACCCGCGAAGGTCACCGTGGTGGCCTCTTTATAGAGCGGTAAGGACCAATCCAGATGCGTGCCCCAGGTCCATCCCTGGCTAGTGAGGTAGAGAAAAAATCCGCTCATGGCCACGACGGCTTCGATCAGGCCGAGGAAGAGATAGGCGCGCAGCAGAAGCGGGAGATTCAGGATCCGTTCGGTTCTCGGGCGTGGTGGAATATCCATGATATCGGCCACCGGGCGTTCGGTGCCGAGACCCAGCGCCGGGATCATATCGGTCCCGAGATCGACCGCCAAGACTTGCGGAATCGTGAGCGCCAGCGGGATGCCGAAGAAGCCATAGCCCAGGTAGGGGATGACTTCCGGGACATTGCTCGCCAGCACATAGCTGGTGAATTTTCTGATGTTCTCGTAGACCGCCCGGCCTTCTTCGATCGCACTGACAATCGTTGCGAAGTTGTCGTCGAGCAAGATGATGTCGGCGGTTTCTTTGGCGACGTCCGTCCCGGCGATGCCCATGGCGACGCCGATGTCGGCTTTTTTGAGGGCCGGCGCGTCATTGACCCCGTCTCCGGTGACCGCGACCACGTGGCCCATATCCTTGAGCGTGGCAACGACGCGCATCTTGTGGCGCGGCGCCATGCGGGCAAACACCGGATCCGGCTCTCCCGATCGGGAGGGGGTCAGGAGCTGACGGAGGACGTCATCGCTCATGCCGTCGAGCTGCGATCCTTCGATCACCGGAACAAAGCCGGTCGGCTGCTGTGACGCCTGTTCCGGCGCCAGGCCGATCTTGCGGGCAATGGCCAGGGCGGTGAGGGGATGATCGCCTGTAATCATCACGACACGCACGCCGGCGTTGCGGCATTTGACGATCGCCTCGGGGACTTCCCGGTGCGGTGGGTCCATCATCGCGACGAGCCCGAGGAACGTCAGGTTCTCCTCGATGGTTTCAACTTCAATCTGTTCGGGCTGATGGGCGACCTCGCGCATAGCCACGGCCATCACCCGATAGGCCTGCTCGGCGAACGTCCGGCTTTGGCTCAGGATCTGCGCGCGTTCGTTCGGCGTCAGGAGGACGGCTTCGCCATGGACGAATGATTGGGTGCAGAGCGTGAGCACCGCTTCCGGCGCGCCTTTGGTGAAGGCGACGAGCCGGCCTTCCATCCAATGCAGCGTACTCATCCGTTTCCGGTCGGCATCGAAAGCCAGTTCTCCCATGCGCCGCAACGGGGGACGGTGGGCGACTCCATGCTCGATGGCAAACTCCAGGAGGGCGGCTTCTGTTGGATCGCCGGTCACGACGAACCGTCCGTCCGACCCGCGCACCCGCTTGGCGTTGTGGCAATTCAACAAGGCGTCGAAGAGATATTGCCAGCGTTCGGCGTCGGCCGTCGTGACCATGCGGCCTCTGGTAAAGAAACAGCCTTCGCGCGCTTCGACCACCAGTCCATCGGCGTAGAAGCGGTCCACCTTCATCCGGTTTTCCGTGAGTGTGCCGGTCTTGTCCGTGCAGATGACCGTCGTGCAGCCGAGCGTTTCGACGGAGGAGAGATGCTTGATCAGGGCGTTGCGCTTCGCCATCCGCTGGCTGCTCATGGCGAGCGCGAGCGTGACGGTCGGCAGGAGGCCTTCCGGCACATTGGCGACGATGATGCCGATGCCGAAGATCGCGCTGATCCAGAAACCCAGCCCCGTGCCCATGCCGATCGCGAAGAAGGCGGCCCCCATGGCCAGCGAGATGGCGGCGACGATGCGGGTGACGGTGATGATTTCTTTTTGCAGCGGACTGAGGCCGGTGACTACCGATGTGGTGAGATTGGCGATCTTGCCGAACTCCGTGCGCATGCCGGCGGCGAATACCACCGCGCGGCCGTGTCCGGAGATAATGGTGGTGCCCGCGAAGACCAGGTTGGGGAGATCCAGCCAGTGGCCGTCTTCTGAGGGCTCTGCGGTCCGTCGTTTCGGTCTCGATTCGCCGGTCAGCGCGGCATTGTCCACCCGCATCCCGATGGCTTCGATGAGACGGGCATCCGCCGGAACTCGTTCCCCTTCCTCCAGGATCAGGATGTCGCCCGGCACAATGTCGCTGCGTGGCAGTTCGAGCGGCTGCCCTCCGCGAGCGATCCAGGCTTTGTCCGGCAGCAAGCGGTGGAGCGCTTGGACGGCGCGCTCGGCTTTGTATTCCTGAAAGAAGGCGAACACCGCATTGACCACGATCACGCCGAGGATCGCCCAGCCCAGCGTGGCCATGCCCTCGCCGGGTTTCATGTAGTCTGCGGCGAATGCGAGACCGGCGGCGATCCAGAGCAACAGGGCAAGAAAATGGGTGAAGTGGCGAATGAGTCCCCGCAGGATGACGTAACGATCGGGTGCCGTGAGCCGATTGGCGCCGAATTGGGCGAGCCGCCGGCGTGCGTCTTCCGACGAGAGGCCGCCGCTTGCGGTTTCAAGCCGCTTCAGCGCCTCGTCAATCGAGAGAGTGCCGATATCGTGGTACCTGAATTCAGGCACGCGTGCCTCGCACGATTAAGACGGAACAGGGCGCATGGCGCAGGAGCGTTTCGGAGACGCTGCCGAGATGCAGCCGCTCGGTCTTGGTCAGTTCGCGCGAACCGAAGACCAACAGATCATCGTGCTCGGCCTCGACGTGCGTGACGATGGCGTTGATCACATGATTCATCCGCACGTGGGGCACCGCGGGGTAGCCGTCCTTGATGAAGTCGTCCCGCATGGCATTGACGAGGCTGGTGGCGCGATCCATAACCGGCTTGGTCAAGGCCGTCAATTGCGATTCCGACAGATAGCGGCTGGCCAAGTCTGTCACCGGGCTCTCGGCAGACGTCAGGATCGACACCGTCGCGGAATCCGGAAGAATGTGTGTTCGGAGAAAGCGGGCGGCGGCTCGTGAGGGCTTCGAGTCATCCACCGCGAGGGCGACCTGGCCGATTCTGGTGATGGGCTGTTTGACGACGAAGAGGGAACAGTGGGCGACCGCCGCGACCTGCCGGGACGTGCTGCCCAGCAGAAATCCTTTGATATCGCTCAAACCGCGAGACCCCA
>JBEBHO010000184.1:0-1969 GCA_040081095.1 Nitrospira sp. | reverse complement strand
CGGGATGAGACTTGGCCTCACGAATGACGAATTGTTCGCCATTACCAAAGTCGATCCCTGGTTTTTGGAGCAGGTTCGTGAGCTGATCCAGTTTGAACAGATGTTGGTAGGCCAGGCCGACAACGCCTCTGAGGTTCTCGCCGGCGATCTGTTGTGGGAGGCGAAGGAGCTAGGATTCTCCGATGACCGGATCGGTCAATTGCTCGGCGTCGAGGGAGCCGTCGTTCGGAAGGCGCGCATGGGGTCCGGCAAGTCCGCCAAACCGGCCAGAGCCGTCACCTATAAGCGGGTCGATACTTGTGCTGCGGAGTTTGAAGCGAATACGCCCTATCTTTATTCGACGTACGGGAGCGAATGCGAATCGCGCCCGTCCGATCGTACGAAGGTGGTCATTCTCGGCGGTGGCCCCAACCGGATCGGGCAGGGCATTGAGTTCGACTACTGCTGCGTGCATGCGGCGATGGCGTTGCGTGAAGAGGGTGTCGAAACGATCATGGTGAACTGCAACCCCGAAACGGTGAGCACCGACTACGACACGTCGGATCGTCTCTACTTTGAACCGCTCACCGAAGAAGATGTCTTGAACATCATCCATCGGGAGCAACCGCTTGGCGTGGTGCTTCAGTTCGGCGGGCAGACACCGTTGAAATTGGCCTTGCCCCTCTCTAAGGCCGGAGTGAAGATTCTCGGGACGAGTCCCGAGGCGATCGATCGGGCCGAGGATCGGGAGCGGTTCCGCGACTTGCTGGACAAGCTGGGATTGCATCAGGCCGAGAGCGGCATGGCGCGCTCTGTCGATGAAGCGGTGAAGATTGCCGGGAAGATCACCTATCCCGTGATGGTGCGTCCCTCCTATGTGTTGGGTGGGCGGTCGATGCAGATTGTTTATGATGAAGCTGCGTTGCTGGAGTACATGCGTTCGGCTGTGAAGGCGTCGCCTAAACATCCGGTGTTGATCGACAAGTATCTCTCAGACGCGATCGAGATCGATGCCGATGCCATTTCTGATGGGAAGACGGTCGTCGTGGCCGGCATTATGGAACATATCGAGGAAGCCGGGGTGCACTCGGGCGATTCGGCCTGTTCGCTTCCGCCGTACACCTTGGATAAAGCACTTGTCCGTGAAATCGAGCGGCAGATGAAGGCGTTGGCGCTGGAGTTGGGTGTGGTGGGTCTGATGAATGCGCAGTTCGCCGTGAAGGACCAGACGGTCTATGTCCTTGAGGTCAACCCGCGCGGTTCGCGTACCGTCCCGTTCGTCAGCAAAGCCATCGGCGCTCCGTTAGCCAAGCTGGCGATGAAGGTGATGCTGGGGAAATCGCTGCAAGATCTTGGATTCACCAAAGCGCCGCAACCTGCGCACCTGTCGGTGAAGGAAGCCGTGTTCCCGTTCAATAAGTTTCCAGGGGTCGACGTGCTTCTTGGCCCGGAAATGAAATCGACCGGGGAAGTGATGGGCATCGACAGCGATTTTGGCTGGGCGTTTGCCAAGTCCCAGGCCGGAGCCGGAGCTGCGCTGCCGCAAGCAGGCACTGCGTTTATCAGCGTGAAAGAATCCGATCAACCGGCGGCGCTGGGTGTGGCGAAACGTTTGCGGGGCCTGGGCTTTAACATTCAGGCGACGAGCGGGACGGCGAGTTTCTTGAGGGATAAAGGGGTTGAGGTGGAGACCGTCAATAAAGTAAAAGAGGGCCGTCCTCATATTGTGGATCATATTAAGAACGGGGCGGTCGCGTTGGTGGTGAATACGGTGCGGACGGCCTCCGCCCATACGGATTCGCTGTCCATCCGCCGCGAGGCTCTGCAGAGAGGGGTGCCCTATTACACAACGATGCGAGGAGCCTTGGCGGCTGTGATGGGCATTGAAGCGCTGGCAAAGAAAGAATTGTCGATCCGATCGCTGCAAGAGTATCATAGCCGTCAGGTTTAACAGGAGTTGCCGCAGTATGCCGACACCCATCACTCAAAA
>JBEBHO010000203.1:0-7622 GCA_040081095.1 Nitrospira sp. | reverse complement strand
AGATGCCCGCCGATGCGCTCGCTCAGCTTCATGGCTCGTTCGAGATTCACGGGCGTTCCCGCCGTCAATAAACCCAGCGTCGTAACTGAGAGCGTCTCGGGAGAGACCTCCACCGTAAAGTTGCTCTCGGTCCTGGAGATGGCCGTCAGACAGATCCCGTTCACGCTCACACTGTCGCCGATTTTGAGATCGCTCATCACCGTCGAGGCGAGCAGGGTCATTCTCGTCCCGGCCAGCGTCTTCTCCAGCGAAATCACTGCGCCCATTTCTTCGACAATGCCGGTGAACATCAGTCGTTCCTCATGATAGTAGCTGTCACACAATCGCTCGCCTGGTCGGCATTATAGCATCGGCCTAGCGGGCTGCGGAAATACTGGTTGCAACGACCTCAAGCAAGATGCTCAAAAAGGCCGTTCAGCAAGGCCGCAGCCGATGAATGCACCGGAGGCGTACCCTCAGGGGTACGTTGAGGATGCATTCGAGGGGAGAACGCCGCTGACGGACTTTTTCAGCATCCTGCTATCGATTCCTCATCGTGAGCCAGAACACCATAGCGGCAAAGACTTGTAGACTCGCAATGATGGTGAAGGCTCCGGCATAACTCATGTTCGCAATCAGAATCCCCGCCAGCAACGGTCCGCTCGCATGGCCGATATCGCCGATGGTGCCCTGCATGCCCATGCCCGCCCCCAGTGTCTTAAACTCTGAACTATCCGCGACAAAGGCGGAGGACGAGGACGACACGACGGCTTCGCCAAACCCGAATCCGGCTGAGAGCAGCAGCAAGACCGCAAAGATCGAGACATGGGGAATACAGACGAACGTAGCCGCGCAGATCAGCAGACCGATCATGATCAGAGGCTGACGCCCGACCCGGTCGGACACGCGCCCCATGATCGGCTTGGAGAAGAATGACGTTCCTGCTTGGACACTGAACAACAACCCGACTTCACCGGGGTTCAATCCCACAGTGAGGCCATAGAGCGGCAGAAACGCCATGAGGGCGCCATTCGCAATCATCTTCGCGCCGTCGGTCGCGCTAGTGATCAGCACCTTCCGGTTTCGCGCGACAATGACGAACCCCTTCCACATTTCGGCCAGCAGCGGCCGCATCCCTTTTTGAGGAACGCGCGGCGTGACCACATCCAGATGCAAACTGTAAAAGAGGACGATTGCAATACAGCCGCACACCCCGGCGGTCACGAAAGCGAAATCAAAGCCAGCAACATGGGCGAGATACCCGCCAATAAAGGGCCCGAGCAACGCCCCCGACTGGGTGCAGGCCGTGTAGGTCCCGAGCGCCGCACCTCGCCGTTCGCGATAGAGTTCAGCCACGGTCGCGAGTGCGCTCGGTGCGAAAATGGCTGTGGCCAATCCATGTACGAATCGCAGTGCCGTCAGGCTATTCAAGTCGGTAATGAACAGATAGAGAAACGGCGGCAGTCCGAAGGCCACGACACCGATACGCAGCAGAAATCTCCGGCCATAGATATCGGATAACGCGCCGGACGGCAGCTTGAGCAGTACGCCGGTCAAGGTCGAGACCGACACGATCAGTCCAATTCGCTCTGGCCCTGCCCCCAAATGCTCCGCAAACAGCGCCAACACCGGCATGCGCACCATGTTGTAGCTGATGAAGCAAAAGATGCCGACCGTGCAGATCAGCAGAAAGCTACGAGATGACGTCATCGAGACACCGGTTCCTTTTTATGGATGTCACCGGACCGGGGGAAGTTTGCCAACGCCTGCTTGAGAAACGCCACATCCTCTGGCGGCAACGGCGGCGGATCCGTGGCTTCGAAGAGCACACGATCAGGATGCCGTCGCATTTCCAACCCCAGCTGATTCACCGCCTCGACCCCCTTCATCAGTTTGCGTGACACGGTGCGTCCGACCAGCGGACGCAGGAGCGAGACGAGTCCGGCTAAGACGCGATTATCCAATCTGGTATAGGACACGAGCGTGGTCTCGACTGCTTCACGACCCGCCGCATCCTTCACCGCCGCCATACTGAGCATCACGACCGCTTTGCCGGTCAGATGCGGCAACAGCGTACTGTGGTGTGAGCCTTCGAGATAATACACACGATGGTTCGAGTCCTGATAGACCAGTTCGACCAACCCCACAGTCCCTTCGCCATCGTCTCCCCAATAGCGGCCAGGCCCTCGCGTCTCGGCTTTGTACAAACCTAAGTCCAGACGATTGACGAGCGCCGCGGCGGTCGGCGGGCGATCCAAGAGATACACATAGACCGGCGCTGGCAGCGGCGTCCTGATCGGTCCCACTTTGTTGGCGGTCGTGAAGTCATCGATGATCGGCTGGAGACGGCAGACCCATGCAGGATCGATGCGGTCGACGGGAAACGTGATCCCCGCATGCTGAGGAGAAAGCTGACAGGGCTCTGCGGGCGCAGGCTGAGGCAGGGTGCTGACAAGGAAGAACACCAAGCCGATCACACGGACATACATCCGGATAGCAGCGACCCTGCTCATGGCGCAGGTTTCGGTACCTGAATAGCGAGTTGCACCGTAAAGAGCTGCCGGGGATCTTTGCGCGCACGCGCCTGCCGCAAAAGCGTCTCGACCGTGGGCGTGACCATCCCCTCGAACGAGACCTGCTTGTTCGTCACAACCGTGACCGGTTTGGAGAGATCCACTAATTGATCGTTCAGAAACAGCGTGTACCGTTGAATCAACCCGGTCTCGACTTCGATGCGATTGGGCGCGGTGACCGAGGCGTCCAGCCGGGCGTAGCGCTTCTTCTTGGTCAGCTCATCGCGCTTGGACACCAGATCGTCCGCAAAGGCGGCGATCGGATCGGTGGCATCGATGCGCACCCAGCCAAACGATTGAAAATGACTGGCCTCACGGACCACCGTCAGCGATGTGGGCAACGGGTTCCGACGCTGTGCGTTGAACCAGGTCACCAGATCGGGCAATTCTTCACGAGGGAAGAAGTGCCCCCCGGCCATGGGATGCTCGCGCTCATGTTCGCGATAGATGTGCGGATAGCCGATCGCCGCCAGCTCGCGCGAGATGGTCCGGCTCAACTCCACCGGCATGACCTGATCTTTTGCCCCATGAATGATGTAGACCGGCGTGGTCCGCAGATTGGCGAGGAACGGCATCAGCACATCGTCGAGACCGCTGGCCATCGGGGCAATGCCGGCGAAGCGCGGAGCCTGATGCATCCCGATCAACCAGGTACCGATGCCGCCGTTCGACATGCCGGTGAGAAACACCCGGTCCGGATCGACGTGATACTGCGCCTGCACCCGTTCAATGACCGCCAGCACGAGATTCTCCGCCTGCCTGGTAAACCAGGCGCCGGACGGATAGGTTGGACAGACGAGGAGATAGTCATCGCTGAGGCGGCTCTGCCATCGCTCAAGATAGGCATCACCGGAAAACCCCGCTCCGTGCAGACAGACGACGAGTCCATATCCCTTGGCCGGCTGATAGGAGAGTGGGACCGAGAGCGCATAATGGTAGGTCCGCTCGCGCACCACCATTTGCTCATCGGCCATCGTCCCCGTCGGCTGGGCTGGATACGCGCGCCCGGTCTGGATCGCGCGACTGACCTGGTCGATCGTGGCTTCCGGATTGGCAAGCACTTGTTGCAGCAGGGCTTCGGCCTTCGTGCTATCTGCTTCGTCGAGATACGACAATACCTCGCCGCTGAGACTCTGAGTCGCCGGCTGAGACTCAGCGGCCCGGACCGACTCCCCCGCTGTCGCAAGACCGCACCAGAGCAGCAAGAGAGACGCGGCCTGAACCGCTCGCCTGATCGTGAAGAGATCCGTCATGGCTACATTATACGTCGCCTTCGACGACCACATCCGTTCCAAGGACCCTGGTTCGCACCTGCTTCAATTTCCAGGCATCGGCCAGCCGGCGCGGACTGACTCCGCCGATCACGCCTTTTGATTGCGTGCCGCCGAGGAGCGTCGGCGCCACATAGAGCCGAACATGGTTCACCAGTCTGGCCTTGAGGAACGCGGCATTCAACTCCCCGCCGCCTTCGACCATGGTAGAGATCATCCCTCGTTGCCCCAAAGCCGTAAGGAGATGCTTCAGCGAGACATGCCCCCGAAGGCTCGGCAACCGCAGCACTTCGATGCCCTGCCGTTCAAGGGCAAGACATCGCGCCCGGGATGCGCCTTTCGTCGTGGCAATGATGGTCTTCGCTCTGGACTGTTGGGTGAGGATTTTAGCCGAGCGGGCAATCCGCAATTCGCTGTCGACCACAATCCGTGTCGGTTGAATGGTCGCCAAGGCCGTGAGACCCGGCGGCCGACGCGCCGTCAACGACGGATTATCTTTTAAAACCGTTCCAATGCCCACGATCACGGCATCCGTCACACTTCGCAGCCGATGAACCTCCTGCCGTGATTGCAATCCCGTAATCCACTTGGACTCTCCGCGGGCCGTCGCAATCTGCCCATCCAATGTCATCCCGGCCTTGAGCATCACATAGGGCTGTTTCGTGACGATCCAATGACTGTAGGTCCGGTTCAATGCTTCCGCTTCCTTGTGGGCCACGCCGACCGTGACAGAGAGTCCGGCACGCCGCAGCTGCGCAAGGCCTTTCCCGCTCACGGCTGGATTGGGATCGGGCATGGCCACGACCACGCGCCGCACGCCGGATTCAATGACGACTGGCGCACAGGGAGGGGTACGTTTCTTCAGATGGCTGCAGGGTTCGAGCGTCACATAGAGCGTGGCGCCGTGCGCCAGCTGTCCGGCCTGTTGCAGTGCAAGCACTTCGGCATGGGGTTGGCCGGCTGCATGATGGTAGGCTTGGCCGACGATGCGGCCCTTGGAGACGACGACAGCCCCAACCATCGGGTTGGGGCTGGTCTTACCGAGGCCCTTCGCAGCAAGGCGAAGGGCCAACGTCATATAGTGAAGATCGTGCGTACGGACGGTCACCGTTTCTTGCGGGTAGTTGAGGACGGACGGCGTGGCGCCTTCGTCGCCTTGACACGACGCGCGGTCTTCACGACTTTGGCAGCCTTCGCTTTCGCTGGGGCAGCTTTCTTCGTCACCGCTTTCGCATCACCCTCGGCAATCGCGGCCTGCGCCGCTGCCAGCCGCGCGATGGCCACGCGGAACGGCGAACAACTCACATAGTCCAATCCCAGCTGATGGCAGAACTCGACGGAACTCGGATCGCCGCCGTGTTCGCCGCAGATACCGAGCTTGATCCCCGGTCTCGACTTCCGTCCGCCGACAATCGCCGTCTTCATCAACGACCCAACCCCTTCCCGGTCGAGCACGGCGAAGGGATCCGCATCCATGATCTTCACATCCCGATAGTGATCGATAAACTTCGCGGCATCGTCTCGGGAAAATCCGAACGTCGTCTGCGTGAGATCGTTCGTCCCGAACGAGAAGAACTCGGCCTCTTCCGCAATCCGCTCAGCCGTCACCGCAGCGCGAGGCAACTCGATCATCGTGCCGACGAGATAGGAGAGCTTCACGTTGTAGCGCTTCATCGTGTCCTGCGCGACTTCACGAATGAGATCTTTTTGCGATTTCATCTCCGACACCATGCCCACCAGCGGAATCATGATCTCGGGAACGATCTTGGTGCCTTCCTTCGCCAGCTCACAAGCCGCCTCGATAATCGCGCGCGCCTGCATGCGCGTGATCTCCGGCATGGTAATCCCAAGCCGGCATCCGCGCAGCCCCAGCATCGGATTGAATTCATGCAATTCCTCGACACGGGCGAGCAAGCGGCGCTGCTCTTCCAGCTTCACGCCGTCTTTGCCGGTCAACTCCAGTTGCGCGATCTCCACCATCAGCTCTTCGCGCTTCGGCAGGAACTCATGCAGCGGCGGATCGAGCAATCGAATCGTGACAGGATAGCCCGCCATCTCCCGATAGAGCCCGATGAAGTCTTGCTTCTGCAACGGCAACAACTGCTCCAGATACTTTTCCCGATCTTCCTTCGTCCTGGCCAGGATCATCTTCTGCATGATCGGTATGCGGTCTTCGGCGAAGAACATGTGCTCCGTCCGGCAAAGCCCGATCCCCTCGGCGCCGAATCCACGGGCGATCTTGGCTTGATCCGGCACGTCGGCATTCGCCCGCACCTTCATCGTCCGCACACTGTCCGCCCAGGAGAGGATGGTCGAAAAAAGCTGATACTTCTGCGACTTTTTCGCGTCCAGCTTGCCCTGCACCACCTGAATAATTTCGGACTCCATGACGGGGATATCGCCGTCGTAGACATTGCCGGTCGTCCCGTTCACCGAGAGATATTCACCCTCACGGAAGACTTTTGAACCGATCCGCACCGAATGATGGTCGATGACTTCAACGGCCTCGCAGCCGGCGACACAGACTTTGCCCATCTGTCGCGCCACGACCGCCGCGTGCGAGGTCATGCCGCCACGCGCCGTCACAAAGCCGGTCGCGGCGTTCATGCCATGGATATCGTCCGGGCTGGTTTCATCGCGGACCAACACCACCCGCTGCCCAGCCGCCTTCATTTCGACGGCGCGATCGGGCGTCAACGCGATCTTGCCTGCGGCCGCTCCCGGCCCGGCCGGCAGTCCCTTACCCAAGGGAGTTGAACCAGCTTCAGATTGGGTATCGAAGATCGGATAGAGATACTGCGCGAGCTGATCCGGACCAACCCGCTGCACCGCTTCGCGCTTGGTAATCAAGCCTTCCTTGACCATCTCGACGGCGATCCGCACCGCAGAAATACCGGTGCGTTTCCCGACTCGGGTCTGCAACATATAGAGCTTGCCCTCCTGGATCGTAAATTCCAGGTCGAGCATGTCGCGGTAATGTTTTTCGAGTCGTTTGTAGGTATGTTCCAGCTCCTTATAGGCTGGCGGCACGGTCCGGCCGAGCTCCGTCACCGGCAGCGGCGTCCGGATTCCGGCAACCACGTCTTCACCCTGCGCATTCATCAGACATTCACCGAAGAACTTCCGCTCGCCCGTATTGGGATCGCGGGTGAAGGCCACGCCGGTGCCGCTGGTGTCGCCCATGTTTCCGAACACCATGGCCACAACGTTGATCGCCGTGCCCCAGTGGTCCGGAATGCCGTTCAGGCGACGATAGGTAATGGCCCGTGCGCCGTTCCAGGATGAAAACACCGCGTCGATCGCCAGCTTCAGCTGATCGTTGGGATCGTCGGGGAACCCTTTGCCCGTCTCTTCCTTGACCAGCGACTTGAATCGCTCCACGAGATCGCGCAGAGCGCGCGCATCGAGCTGCGTCTCGTGTTTCACACCCATTTCTTCTTTTTTGTGATTCAGGATCGCTTCAAAGTGTTCGCGCGGCACCCCCATGACGATGCTGCCGAACATCGTGATGAACCGGCGATAGCTGTCCTGTGCAAATCGTTCGTTCTTCGTCTTGGCCGCCAGCCCTTCGACCGTCTTAAGCGTCAAGCCGACGTTGAGCACCGTGTCCATCATGCCCGGCATCGACGCGCGCGCGCCGGAGCGAACCGACACCAGCAACGGGCGCTCCGGATCGCCGAATCCCATGCCCATCGACCGCTCGACCCGCTTGAGCGCAGCCAACGCCGTATCCCACATGCCGGGCGGGTACTTCTTCCCCAGCTTGTAGTACTCCACGCAGGCTTCCGTGGTGATGGTG
>JBEBHO010000106.1:0-7631 GCA_040081095.1 Nitrospira sp. | reverse complement strand
CAGTTCTCCTCGACTCGTCATGTAGTCTCTTGCCCTGGTTTGACAATCCGTCAAAGCGCTTCGTAAGGTATTGCCATGAGATTAATTTGCGGCTGATAGACTCCGGCTATTCAACTGTAATCGTCTTGTACCGTCTTGCATGGAGACGGGGCTAACCGAGGAGGGGTGTATGAGGAGAGACGCGAGTAGTCTGTGTGGAATTGTGCTGGCATTCGGATGGATGGCCTTGGGGGCTGGGTGTGCGGCGATTGATGCTGGACACGAGGGCGTGTTGGTGGAGCAGCCGCTGTTCTTCGGCCACGGCGGCGTCGATCCCGTACCGACCAAGACCGGGCGGCTGTGGGTCGCACCGACAACGAGAGTGATCGATGTTGACGTCCGCCCGATTCAGTATTCCGAGCATTTCGATATCATTTCCGCAGAAAATGCACCAGTCTCCTTCGATGCGTTCCTGATTGCCAACGTCATTGAAGGGAAATCGCCAGAGCTTGTCAGTAAGTACGGGCCGAATTGGTATGCCAACAATGCGAAGGAAGCCTTTCGCACCTTTGTGCGTGAAGAAGTGCAAAAGTATCCGCTCTTCCAGCTGACGACCGATCCGACCACCAGGCAGAAGCTGCAGGATGCCATCGCCAAAGAAGTGCAGACTAAGTTGATCGAGAAGCAGGGGATTCCCGTTCGGCTGAATCGTGTAGTCGTCGGGAGCATCTTGCCGCCCAAGGGCGTGGTCGAGCAGACCACGCAGACCATCATTCAAGAGCAGCGCAAGATTACGATGGTGGAGTTTCAGAAAGCCGAAGAGTCCCGCGAGAAAGCCGAAAAGCAGCGCGGCATTGCCGACCGGGCCTATCGTGAATCGCTGGGCTTGACCGCGCCGGAGTTTGTCGACCTGCGCCGCATCGAAGTGCAGAAAGAAATTGTGCAGCATTCACCCGCGGCGCTGACCGTCATCATGGGCCTCGAACGTATCGGCATCAACATGCCGCCGCTGGCAGCTGACAAATAGCTCGGTTGCGAATTTGTGTTTCCTTCGGTGAACGCGAGGGTGCCGTATAAGCGGTGCCCTCGCGTTTCTTTTTAATCAGCTCTCCATCCGGGAATGTGGTCACGGAGAGCGTGATTGAGGCCACGGATCTCGTGCAGAGCAGCGTCAGCCATACCTTCAGTGCCAACGTGGAGAATCTGACCCTCGCAGGGACTGGCGCAATCAACGCAACTGGCAATAGTCCGCAATACCCTGATTGGCAACGGCGGTGCCAGCGTGTTGGATGGCAGCACAGGCGCCGATAGGCTCATTGGTGGTGCGGGCAACGACACCAACGTGGTCGAGGATGTGGGCGATATCGTCCTGACACGCTCAATCAAGGGATGGATACGGTTCCGAGCGCACACCTATACCCTCGGTGTGAATCTGGAAAACCTCACCTACAGCGGCATGACCGATCAGGTCACGATTCAGAATTGGTACAGCGCGCCGACTACGGCGCAGGTGGATCAATTGATTTAGAGCTGGCTGATCTGGGGTCAGGCGATCGATCAATATCCTCAGGACGTGTAACCCGCCTTGGCTGCTGACTGGCACTATGAGATGGGTATACGGATGTCGATGGATACCTCACGCTCATAGACTCTGCAGGCTGTCTCGATCTCGGCGGTGGCTAGGGCCGCCGATCCTGGGCTTCTCCGTCTACTCATCCTCGTCCGTTACTATGATCTCCGGGAAGCGGAAAGGTATTTAAGAAGCAAGATCTTTAAGTCACTGCGCGTAACTCGACATAATTAGGCGCGCGTCATGTTGAGCGGTCTTAGATAGAGACTCTTCGGGTACTCTTGCTTTGAACTGGACCGGTGATGCATCAGTGCGTCTGGAGCCCGGCGCTCAGGGCGCTTTCTTCCCAGCGGTGGGCAAATTCCTTGTAGGGGATGGAGAGTTTCTGCTGCATGGCGGCATCGAGCGAGAGGCCTGCCTGCAGTCCATTCATGACCTGGCGCACTCCATACATGCTGTAGCGATCGGTGAGATTCTGACTGGCGATGGCGGCTTCGAAGTAGGCGACGGCCAGCGATGTTTTGGGGATCTGGTCCCACGGTCCCTGCAAGGTCGGCAATGGAATGAGTATCGCCGAGGACTGTTCTTTGATGTCGTCGAGATCGGGCCAGGGATCTTCAGCCAATTGAATGGCGAGTCCCTCAGCCAGCCAGGTTGGGAGGGATTGTTTCGACCCTTCCATTTTTTTGTTGATTAAGGCATGGGCAAATTCGTGACGCACGACCCGGCTGAGCAGGGCGAGGTCTTCCATCGCGCCGAGGGTGGGAATGTGAATGGTGGTAGAGGTCGAGTCAAACAGCGAGTCGGCCCAGGCGGGCGTGCCGACTTCCGCCGGGAAGTTTTGTCCAGTATGGAGGATGACCTGGACTGGTGATGCGGGCGTGTGTCCAAACTTCTGACTCATGTCTTGGTGTGCGTACTCCAGAATCGATCGAATTTGCGTCCAGATGTCGGGCGTCTCTTTGCCGTCGAATCGCACTAGGAAATGCTCGCTAGTGCGTGGGACGAACGGCTTCACGGGGGCTTCTTTCTGTGGTGCCGGAGGAGCGGGCAGCGGCTCAGTCATTGTCTGAACAGCGGCAGGCGTGGCGACCGGTTCTTTTGGCAATGTTCTGGCGAGAGGCACAGGGGGCGCAGGTGTGACCGGTTCTGTTCTCCAGGCTTGGGCTGGCGTCGGCGTGGTCAGAGTAACCCGTGTCGTCAGCTGTTGATAATAGGTTTTCAGATTGGGGTCGATCTTGGCTTGAGCTGCGACGGCCGTCAGCTGTTCTGCGGCAGCGCGGGAGTTGCCGCGTTCAAGGAAGACATCGGCTAATGCCAGGCGTGGAAACGGATCTTTTGGCGCCTGACGGATGACCCCTTGCAAGAATTCTGGCGTGAGCGCCGGGTCTCGAAGTCCCCAATAGGCCTGAGTCAGATTGATAAGGGCGATGGCGCTTTGTGGATCGAGTTTGACTGCCTGCTGAAAGGCTTTTACCGAGACCGCGATTCCGCCAAACTTTTCCTGTTGAATGCCGAGGTTATTCCAGAGTGCTGCGGCATAGTGTTTTGACTGATCGGTTTTCAGGGCCTGTTTCGATAATGTGCGAAGCGTTGACTCCACTTTCTTGTAATTGCCTCGATCTAAGTCTTCTCGGATCTGGCTAAGCTGCGCGGATGAGGCATCGCCAGGATCGATCAGCCGGGTTTGCGGTACATCGGGCTGGCCAAAGTTATCAAGCGCCGATATCGTCGATGACGGAGCAGGAGGTGCTGGAGCCTCGATAGTCGGGAGTGGCGTGGGTGGGGAGAGATAGGTCGGCTTGATCCAGACTTGGTACAGGAGAAATACGCCGAGGGAGATCCCCAAGAGACGGAGGATGTGGGATATGTCGCGACGATATTTCATGTAGTCAGTCTCTCAGGCGGTGCGCAGTCGTTTACTGGGGCTTATCGAAGACGAAACGTTCCGGTCCCCTGTTTGGTCGTTTTCCACAACGATGTTTCATGACAACGTTCACACTGGTGGCCGTAGCTGCCTTCATGTTTATCGTCCTTCTTGTGGCAGGCCACGCAGGTGTTCGGGGTCACGACCTTCTTGGTCGTCGGTTGGCTATGGCAATCGTAACACCGAACTCCCTTATGGCCGCCATCAAGCTTGAATTGCGTGCGGGTGTCATGATCGAAGTCCCAAATCTTCCAATCGCGCGTGTTGTGGCAGTCTTCGCAGGCTTGACCAAGTCGCCGCCGATGCGTGTCATCATTCTTATGGCAGGCATAACAGTCGGTTGGAGTCTTTTCTTTATAGAGATGTCCTGTGTGGCAACTCTCGCATCTCGTGGTCCGGTGCGTGCCGCGTAGCGGGTACTTGGTATCTCGCTCATGGTTGAAGAGGATGGTCTTCCAGGTGTCCTCGCCGTGGCATTTCTCGCACTTCTCTCCAAAAGTGCTTCGATGAATGTCGTCTTTCTTATGGCAGCTATAACAATCTGTCGCCGTCTTGTCCTTGTAGAGGTTGCCCTTGTGACAGCTCTCACACTTGGCTTTTCGATGGTATCCCTTTAGTGGGTACTTCGTATCTCGATCGTGAGCGAAGAGCATCACTTTCCAATCCCGCTCCGTGTGGCAGCTGACGCATTTCTCGCCAAACCGGGCTTTGTGGGTGTCGTCTTTCTTGTGGCAGGCGAAACAATCGACGGGCGTCTTGTCCTTATAGAGCTGTCCCTTATGGCAGGATTCGCATTTGGTTCGAAGGTGTCCCCCGAACAACGGGTATTTGGTGTGCAGCTCATGGTCGAAGACGATGGTCTTCCAGTCCCGCTCGGCATGGCACGTCTCGCACTTTTCTCCGTAACTTCCTTTATGCTTGTCGTCTTTCTTGTGGCATGAGTAGCAGTCCATGGGAGCGTCTTTGAATGCGGGTGTCGTATGACATTTCTTGCAGTCGGTTGTTTCGTGCTTTCCCACTAAGGGGAAGCGGGACTTGTTGTGGTCAAACGGGCTCTTCTTCCACGTCCGTTCGTTGTGACATTCTTCGCAGCGGGTGCCTTCCTGTCCCTTATGTTTGTCATCCTTTTTATGGCAGCTATAGCAGTCTATTGGCGTGTTTTTGTATCGATCTTCGGCATGGCAGTCTTTGCAGGCCACTTCTCCGTGCTTCCCTCGAAGGGGATACTTGGTTTTGTTGTGATCGAAACGGATCTCTTTCCAGGTATTGTCATTGTGGCAATCCGTGCAGGACTCGCCCACTTTCCCTTTATGCTTGTCGTCCTTCTTGTGGCAGGCATAGCAGGTGGAGGGAGCCTCTCGGTATTTGGTCTTAGGCTTGTGGCAGGCCTTGCATTCCACTTTCTTGGAGTTCGCATGCGCGCCGCGAAGCGCAAAATCAGTTTTTAAGTGGTCGAACGTCTGCTCGTTGATCGGGGCGATGTTTTCGGTTCGGCCTTTGTGCTCAGTGTGGCATTCCTTGCACTCGCGTTGTTCCTTCAGCCGTCCGTGAAATCCTTGCTTCTGCGCAACATCCGAACGAACGTCTTTATGACAGTCTTGGCAGAGTTGTGTCTGGGCACCTTTGTCGAATCTCTTGTGACACCTCGTGCAGTCGTCCTCCCATTTGGCATGGCCTTCAATGACTTGCCCGGGCATCAGGGCGGTTTCAACATTGTCGGCCCAGGCTATCGACGCCGCGAATGGCAGGAGGCCTGCAGCGATGGTCATGAGTATGCGGTAAAGAGATTGCACGGTCGGTGTGTATTAGTACATGTACGCGGCGAGTACATGGAAAATGGTACTGGCTGCGAGTAGATAGATTAGTGGTATGTGAAGCACGTGCCAGAGTGAAAAAAGGCGCTCGTAGGTCGTGAAATGGGCCACTCGTTCAACTTCGCGAAGATAGGATGAGGTCAAGGCAATGGCCTCTGATGCGCCATTCCTGAATTCCGGTCTCTGCTCCGAGCGAAGGAGTCGCTTCAATTCTCTGGCGCAGCGGAATTCGATTACGGTTCGTGTGACTCCAAGCGTCAGGAAGTGCCATGCCGCGGCGACTAATGAGGGATCGGGATGTGTTGCGTTGCTTTCGTAGGACTGGAGCCACTGTTCAACCCGTGGCGCAAAATGCAGACGCGATTTGGCTTCGTCTGCCCGGCTGGCGAATTTGTCCCGAACCTTCTCAAGCGTGGCGCGACTTCCGTAGAGACCGTAGTGTATTTTCGTATAGACGAAGCGACCGACCACTCCGCTGATGACAACTCCCAGCATGCTCACGAGCGCGACAGCGGCGTTTGTCGAACGAATGTGAAAGGTAGAGTGGAAGAGGACGAGGGTTGGACCCACGATGCCCATGATCATGTGAATCCGAAACCAATGTTTCAATGACCCCCACCGTTGCATCCATGACACGTGTTTGCGGAGAGGATAGGCCAGAAGCGCCACCATCATAAGCGTTCCCACTACACCGATATAAAATCCGAAACCCGACCGTGGGGTGTAGTACTTTCCGTTCGCGACGAGATAGGCGGCCCAGGTCATAAGAGCTAAGAGAAGCACACCCGTGAGCTGTCGGATCGATGACGGCCGTTCTTGCGTGCCATCGGTTGGCCGCTGCCCTGTCTCTTTCCGGCGGGGTGTGACAGGGGTGTGGGGGCGTTGAATTGTTCCGGCTGTACTCAAGAGCCTTCTCCTTCAGTGTTGCTTAAGGATCTGGGGGAGGTTTGTGCTAATCCCTCAACTGCAACGCAATTCCCGAGCCGTAGATCCCCGTCCTTTCCTGCCCGATTTCTGAACCTTTCCGATCATGGGATCATATTCCCAACTGTAACAATCGTCTGGTTCTCCCTACAGTCTTGTACGAGCCTGGAGTCTTTGTAGGAGAAGTGGCAATCCCTGTCCTCCTATCTTTCCTGAAAATGGCGTTTTTGCGTCTTGATGTCTCCAGGTATAGGCCTTGCGTGACGGAGTCTCATGATTTGGGCTTGCTTTCCCATAATTGTGCCGATTATGTTGCGCTATTGATAAACGGGAATATAATCCCAATTTATAAGACGGGCAAGTAATTAGGTGACTATTTGGAGTTCTGGAATTGTGAAGGCGAGATGCTTATGAACCATGGAATACGCAAGAGAGCCTTGGGGATGAGGAACTGCAGTTGCCTGAAAGGGCTTCTGGGAGTCCTGTTTATCCTTGTGTTTGCCTGGGGAGCGCCTGGGTTGCTGTCTGAAGCAGAGGCGCAAGGTGGAAGCAGCCGTACGGATATCGAGTTTGCCCATGCGTCGACCGGCTTTCAGCTCACGGGCGGGCATGCGCAAGTTCCTTGTGAGCGCTGCCACGTCCAAGGTGTGTTTCGTGGCACTCCAACCCAGTGTATGCAATGTCACTCGCCAGGGGGGCGAGTGATCTCCTCTTTTAAACCAGCGAATCACCTGCCGACCACGGTGAATTGTAATAGTTGCCACCGCACGACGAACTGGAAGCCGGCCTTCTTTACGCACAATGGTATCGCCCCGGGAAGTTGTGCGGCGTGCCATAACAACAGCACGGTGTCGGGGAAACCTGCGACGCACGTCCCGACAACCATGTCCTGTGAGAATTGTCATCGGACGGTTGCCTGGACCAGCGCCTCCTTTAGGCATCTCGGTGTCGCCCCTGGCACATGCGTGTCTTGTCACAATGGGATTCAGGCTCGGGGCAAGCCCGCGGCGCATATGGCTACGGCTGCTTCGTGCGATACGTGTCATCGGATGGGCGTGGCCAATTGGGTTCTGGTCACGACAGGCTATAACCACACAGGGATTGCCCCAGGTACCTGTATGACTTGCCATAACGGAACTAGGGCGACCGGCAAGCCGGCGACACATGTCCCGACCAGCGCAAGTTGCGATTCCTGTCACCGGACCACCGCCTGGAGACCCGCGACCTTCAGCCACACGGGCGTAACCCCTGGTACCTGTGTGACTTGTCACAATGGCAGTACGGCCCGAGGGAAGTCAGGCAATCATCTTCCGACGACTGCTGCCTGCGATTCGTGCCATCGTACTGTGGCATGGGTTCCTGCAACGTTCACGCATACGGGTATTACACCTGGGAGCTGTGCGACCTGTCACAACGG
>JBEBHO010000064.1:0-7641 GCA_040081095.1 Nitrospira sp. | reverse complement strand
CGGCAAGAAATGTCATGGGTCAAGACGGTATGCCCTGCTCCGTAGGGACCGGTACGCACCGCACTGGTCGGCCCGAAGATCGACACCACCGGCGTCCCCACCGCCGCCGCCACATGCATCGGCCCGGAATCGTTGGTGATCAACGTGCAGGCTTTCGACAGCAAGGCAGGCAACAATCCGATCGGGGTCTCACCGGTCAGATCGACCACCGGACAAGTCGCCATACTCCGCATCTGCGCGCTCGCCTCCCGTTCGTCCGGCCCGCCGATCACCACCAGAGGCCCGATGCCGCGAGCCGCTAATTGCGTTGCCACCGCGGCAAACGATGCAACTGGCCAGCGCTTGGTCTCCCAGCGTGCGGAGACATTCATGGCCACCCACGGCGCATCCACATCGATTCCCTTACGCCGGAACAGATCGCGCAGCGCGGTCACATCCTGCGACGGCAGTCTGAATCGAAATTGCGGCGCGGAAGCTACGGGAGCATCCAGTGCCGCCGAGACCAACAGATACCGGTCCACCGCATGCACCTCAGCGGTGGGAACCGGCACCCGCTGCGAATAGAGCCAGGGACTCCCTTCACGCCCGTTAGCCAATCCCACCAGGTGAGCGCCTCCCGCCATCCGGCCCACCAGCGCACTTCGCAGGAGTCCCTGAAGATCGACGACCAGATCAAACCGCTGCGCCCTCAGCGCCAGGGCTTGTCTAACCCACGACATCAGGGTGGGATCGACCGGCCACACGGCATCGACGCCGTCGATCCTCTGCACGATCTCCGCCCACTGGCGCTTCACCAGCCAGGTCAGATGCGCCGAGGGCCAGCGCTGTTTGAACGCCGCGACCACCGGCATCGCATGCACGATGTCGCCAAGGGAGCTGGGCTTGATAAGCAGGATGCGCTGAGAGTCAGGCATAGTAGTCCACAAGCCGTCAGCTATCAGCTGTCAGCTTATTTATAGGAGATTCTGATTCAGGCTGATCGCCGATAGCTGATAGCTGAATGCGCCCGACGGCGTCCGCCAAAATCCATGTCACCGCCTTATCAAGTGACGGCGCGAGTACTGCCGCATTGTCGCCGGATTCTGGTTGGGCTCCTGCTCCATGCTCGCTGGTTGTGACCCACACGCGTTTGACACCCACCCGTTTGGCCAACTCCATATCTTTGGCATGGTCCCCGATGAGATAGGATCGGGACAGATCGATTCCCAGCTCGCGCACCGCCTGGTCAACCATCCCCGTCTCAGGTTTCCGACAGCGACAGTGTTCATCGGGATGGTGCGGACAGACATAGATCACGTCCACTGATGCTCCCGCGTCATGCAGCAATCGACGAAGCTTCGCATGAATCGCATCAAGATCTACGGAAGAAAACAACCCGCGTCCGACGCCCGACTGATTCGTCACCACCACCAGGCGCGCTCCCGCGCGCGTCAGTCTGGCGAGCGCAGCGGCGACACCGGGAAATAAGTCGAACTGGTCCGGGGAGCCGATGTAGCCTGGATCCGGATTCAGCGTCCCGTCACGATCTAAAAAGATGGTGAACCCGGAAAGGATGTTGGTTTGGCTCATTTGGTCTGTCTTGTTTCTCTGGTTTGTTTGGTTTGTCTGGTTGGAATCGGACACACCAGATAAACCAGATGAACAAGATAAACCCCAAAAACCTCCCAACTGTTTCACCGCCGCCTGCGTCACCATATCCACCGTGACGCCGGTCATACACCGATGATCGATGGGACACTCCCGCAACAGACAGGGCGCGCAGTCGACCGGCTGCCGGACAATCGACGCCTCCTGTCCATAGGGTGCCGTGGTTTTCCAATCGGTGGGACCGAACACGGCCACCACCGGCACCGCGAACGCCGCCGCCATGTGCATTGGCCCGGTATCGTTGGTCAGCAATATGGTGCAGCGTTTGGTCGCCGCCATCAGCTCCCGAATATTCGTCCGTCCCGACAGAACCGCTGATCGTACCGCGAGACGATCTGCCACCGAATGGCCTAACTCCTCTTCGCCCTTGGCACCGAGAATGACGACGGAGACCGGCCGCCCCTGTTGCTGTTCGATCTGGCGGCATACCCGCAGCGCAGCCTCCGCATATCGTTCCGGCAGCCATCGCTTGGCCCCTCCATAGGTCGAACCAGGATTCACGCCGATAATCAGATCGTCCCGCTCTATGCCAAGATCCCTCAACCGTTCATCCATCGCACGCGTTTCGTTCTCCGAGACAGCCAGCACCGGGACAGACGGCGAACCGGTCACACCGAGCGGCTTCAACAGATCCCAATAGTAGTGTACTTGATGCACGAGCGTCGCGCGATCGGGCCGCGCGACCGGATCGGTCAGCAAGAACGCGCGTCCGTCGGTGACATAGCCGTACCGGCGTCGGATACCGGCCAGCCACGTGAGCAACGCCGCCTCAAACGCATTTTGAAACAACACCGCGAGATCGAATCGGTGCTGACGCAATTGTCCGGCTAACGTCCATTTTCCAGAGAGCCCCGCATGAATCCCGCGATCATTGAAAACCAACCGGCGATCGATACCCGGATAGGCGATGAACAGCTCGGCGATGGCCGGCTTGGCCAGCAGCGTCAACTCGGCCTGGGGAAAGAGCGCTCGCAGTCCGCGAAGGGCCGGTTCGCACATCACCGCATCGCCGATCCAGTTCGGCGCCCGCACAAGGATGCGTGAAGGTGATTCGTTACGCACGCACGTCTCCCTCGGACCGAGGCCTAGTGGAACGATCGCGTAGCAAACGCTGGAGCGCGTCCTGCCCGCGCCTGACATCGGCCCCCAGTCGCAAGGCCCACCAGGGATCGTCGGCCGTCAACAATGGCGCGAGCTTTCCGGCATCTTTTTCGGTCGTCAGCACAAGCTCCACATTCGACCGCTTCACCTGCATGCGAATACGATCCAGCTCCTCGCTCCGATAGGCGTGATGATCGGCGAACGCCGTCTCTCCCAATACCTGCAAGCCATTCGCCATCGCCAACCGGCGGAAAGACTCGCTGTTCCCGATCCCGCTGACCAGCCAGGCCTTCTTTCCAACGCACCAGTCCGCGGCATGCCGCACGCCGGTCGCCACCGACACGACTTCCTCCGGCCTGAACGTCACGTCTGCCTGAACTGTATTCTCCGCCAACAGAGCCTGCAATCGAGCCCGCACTGCCGCCACATCCCGCTCGGTATCGGCACGGGTAATAACCACCGCCGCCGCGCGCCGGATTCCGGTCAGCGGTTCACGAAGACGGCCGGCCGGCAGCAAGGCATCCAAGCCCGTTGCATCCGTCGCATCAATCAACACCACATCGAGATCGCGATACAACGCGCGATGCTGAAATCCGTCATCGAGCACCATCCAGTCCACCGGCCATTGGTCGAGCACCCATCGTCCGACTGCGGCACGATCCGCGCCGACTGCGACAATGGCCTTGGGACAGCGCGTCGCAATGAGATAGGGCTCGTCACCGGCCTCGGCCGGACCGACCAAGATTCGCTCCCCGTCCGATACCAGCACCTGCGCCGCCGTCGACGTCCGCTTGTAGCCGCGACTGAGCACCGCGACCCGGTGTCCCTGCGCCTGCAGCCACTCCGTCAGCAGAATTACCATCGGCGTTTTGCCCGTTCCACCGACGGTCAGGTTCCCGACACTCACCACCAGACAGGGCAATCTCGATTGCCGCTTCCACCCGCGGTCATACGCCCACAGGCGAGCTCGTACCACCAGTCCATAGAGACAGGCCACTCCGCCTAACCAGGAACGAACCGGATCGCCGGGACGCAACAGTGCCACGATCACGGCCTCGCAATCGCCGGCTGCGGCACAGAACCGACAGACCGGGAAGAGGAAGACCGCCCCGAAGACAGACAGGCTTCGATCAGATCCAGACTTCGCTGCAACGCTCCCTGATTGTCCAGGACTGTCTGGCGGGCGGCCTCTCCGACCTGGCGACGGACAGACGCATCCTCCAGCCACGCGTTGATCGTTCGCGCGACAGTCTCCGCATCCGACACCCGAACCGCGCCGCCGGATTCCAAGAGGAGCGTCGCAATTTCTGCGCAATGGTCCGTATAGGGCCCGAACAACACCGGTTTCCCCCAGACGGCCGGTTCCAGCAAATTATGTCCGCCCACAGGCACTAAGGTGCCACCGACAAATGCCACCGCCGCTTCATGATAGGCCCGTGCCAGATCACCCCGCGTATCCAAAATAATGACCCGCGGCCCAGACGCGACCGACTCGATCCGGCTTTTGCGCTGCACCGGCACCCCGGCCGCCGTCACCATCGCGATCACGTCGTCCGTCCGCTCAATGTGCCGGGGCGCCAGCATCAAGACGGCGGAGGCATGCCGCTGCACGATCGCTCGATAGGCCGCAACGATCAGCTCCTCTTCGCCGGCATGCGTGCTTCCGGCCAATACAAGCTGGTCTCTTTCACCGATGCCGAGGCTTGACCGAAACAAGGCGTCCACCGGCTTCACCGGCATCGGCTGATCAAACTTGATGTTGCCGGTCCGTTTGACCCTGGCAGGATCGGCCCCGAGCGCCACGACGCGCTGCACGTCGCGATCTGACTGCATGAGGCAGAGCGTAAGCGAATGCAACACCGACCGATAGAACGAGATCAGCCCTGTCACATGTTGCCTGGCGAAGGATCTCGATGATAACCGCCCATTCACGAGGATCGCCGGGATCCCGCGATCGCGCAACCGCCACAAGAGATTCGGCCAGAGCTCGGTCTCGACAAACAGATAGAGCACCGGTTGCCAGCACGCAATCGCACGCGCAACCGCCCAGGGTAGGTCGAGGGGCGCATACCGATGCTCTGCGATCCCGGCAAGCCGCTGTTCGACAGCCTCACGCCCTGTTTCGGTCACAGTCGACACGATGAGCCGATGCTCAGGATGCCGACGATGCAGCTCCTTCACCAACGGCGTCACCGCGACCACTTCGCCGAGTGACACCGCATGGACCCAGATCAGGGGACGGGCCTCTCCGGTTGGCTCCGGCACAGGCCGGAGACCTATTCCCAACCGGTTACGCAATCCTCTACGGCAGCGCGGTTTGGCGAGCAGGATGCAGAGAATGATCGGAGTGGCCAGGATAAGAAGAGTATTGTAGAGCAGTCGCCACATGGGTTGGCTACGATGCGACCTCCGCTTCAGCTTCAGCCGTCAGTCGGTTCAGAGCTGATTCCAATTCAGCGCGGGCCGCCTCCAGCATGGCCTCATCGGCCTCGCGCGAGACGACAATCGGAGCGCCCCAGAGGAAGACCCCGCGGGAAAATGGGTACGGCACCATGAAGCGATCCCAGCTCGAGAAGAGTTTTTTTTTGAGCAGGCAAAGCCGAGGGGGACAATCGGCAGCCCCGTCGCCTTCGCCAATTGAATGACGCCTAACTTCGCCACCTGCCGCGGTCCCTTAGGACCGTCCGGTGTCACGACCACATCTTTGCCAGACCGCCCAAGCTTAATAAGTGAGCGCAGCGCCCCGGCGCCGCCACGGGTGCTCGACCCGCGGACCGCCTCATGACCGAATCGGGCGATGATGCGGGCGATAATTTCTCCGTCGCCATGCTGACTGATCAACACGTGCGATCCCGGCCCCCGATACCCGAACGGAATCATTAACTGTTGGGCATGCCAGAAGGCCAGGATGATGGAGCGCTTCTCACGATACAGCGCATCCACCGGCTCATAGCCGCGTTGTTCCAGCCGCATGCTCCCTTTGATTCCACGGATGACCAGCGCTCCCAGCGGCGGCAACACGGTGAACTTGAGCCACTGCTCGATCCGTTTCTTCAGAGTAGCTTTCTTTGGGCTCTCATTACCTGTCACCTGTCACCTGTCACACGGCGTTTAGACATTCGTCACATCCTGAAACTGCATCGCATGCAACCGCTGATACAAGCCGTTATGCCGCAAGAGCTCTTCGTGCGTGCCGATCTCGGCCACCCGGCCACGATCCAGTACCACAATCCTGGTGGCATTCTGCACGGTCGAAAGCCGATGAGCAATCACCACCGTCGTGCGATTCTTCATCAAGTTTGCCAGTGCCAGTTGCACGATGCGCTCGGACTCCGTATCGAGCGCGGAGGTCGCCTCGTCCAGAATCAGCAGCGGGGGATCGCGCAAAATCGCCCGGGCGATGGCCACACGCTGACGCTCTCCACCAGAGAGCTTCACACCCCGTTCGCCGATGGTCGTGTGATACCCCTCAGGCAACCGGGAAATAAAATCATGCGCATAGGCCTGCTTGGCCGCCTGTTCGATGTCTTCTGCGGTGGCGCCCGGACGCCCGAAAGCGATATTGCTGGCGACGGTATCATCAAAGAGCACCACGTCCTGCGAGACGATGCCGATCTGCGTGCGCAACGACGCAAGGGAATACGACTCTAACGGAGCGCCATCGAGAAGAATCTGCCCGCTCGTCGGCTGGTAAAATCTTGGCAACAGACTCACCAGCGTAGACTTTCCGCTGCCGCTGCTTCCGACCAGCGCGACCATTTCGCCGGCACGAATGGACAAATCGACTCCTGTCAAGGCCGGCGTCGTCTGACCGCTGTAGCTGAGCGATACGCCGCGCAATTCGATCTGGCTGGAGATTCCCTGGCACATGAGCGTGCCCCGGTCCTGCGCCTGCTCCGTCGGAAGGTCCAGCACTTCAAACACCCGCTCTGAAGCGGACAAGGCTTGTTGAATCAGATTATTGACCCCGGCCAATTTTCTGATCGGCGTATAGGCCATGAACATCGCCGTCAGAAATGAAAAGAACGCGCCGGGCGTCATGCTGCCATGGAGGACCAGATAACCGCCATACCAGATAATCACGGCCACACCGACCACGCCGATCACTTCCATATGCGACGACCCGATCGACCACACTTGATTGGCCTTCAGCGTTGTACTCAAAAAGGCCCGGTTGCTCAGCTCGAATCGGGCAGCCTCCGCCTCTTCGCGACGGAAGGCCTTGACCATGCGAATCCCGGACAACGTCTCCTGCACCGTCGACGACATATCCCCCATCCGCTCCTGCCCGCTGGTGGCCAAGGCGCGTAGCCGGCGGCCCATGCGGGACATCGTCAGGACAGCGAGCGGAATAACGATGATCGACAATCCCGCCAGTTGCCAATTTTGATAGACGATGACACCGAGCATCACGATAAACGTCAGCGCATGCTGGAAAATATCTTTCAAGACATTGGAGACGGCATTCGCCATCAGCCCCACATCGTTGACGACGCGAGAGACCAACCGGCCTGACGTATTGGCGTCGTGGTAGCCGACCGGCAACCGCATCACATGGAGAAACAGCGCTTGGCGAATGTCGGCGATCACCCGATTGCCGACATAGTTCATGAGATAGGTTTGTCCGTAGCTGAAGAAGGCTTTGACGATCGACACGGCGAGAAGCGCGAGCGGCAACACCAATAAGAGAGATTCATCCTTCTCGATGAAAATGCCGTCCAGGACCGGCTTAACCAACCAGGCATAGACGCCGGACAACGCCGCCACCATGCCGGAGCAGACAATGGCGGCGAGAAACCGGCCCCGATAGGGTCGGACATATTGCAGCAATCGAAAAAATCGTTCTACGCTCGACATGCGTCCAATACCACCTGGGCCGCTCTGCGGGAAGCG
>JBEBHO010000102.1:0-1986 GCA_040081095.1 Nitrospira sp. | reverse complement strand
CTCCAATCCGGCCACCTACACCGGCCTGTTCAGTTTTATCCGGGATCTCTATTCGAACTTACCCGAGTCCCGCGTCCGCGGGTACAAGCCTGGCCGCTACAGTTTCAACGTCAAAGGCGGGCGGTGTGAAGCCTGTCAGGGCGACGGGCTCATCAAGATCGAGATGCATTTCCTGCCGGATGTCTATGTGACCTGCGAAGTCTGCAAGGGCCAGCGGTACAACCGCGAGACGATGGAGATTCTGCACAAAGGCAAGAGCATCGCCGATGTGTTGAACATGACCGTCGATGACGCGGTGGAGTTCTTCGAGCACATTCCCTTCATCAAGCGGAAGCTGGAAACCCTGCATGATGTCGGGTTGCACTATGTGAAGCTCGGCCAATCCGCCACGACGCTCTCCGGCGGCGAGGCTCAGCGCGTGAAACTGTCGCGCGAACTCTCGAAGCGGCCCACCGGGCGGACGATGTACATTCTGGACGAGCCGACCACCGGGCTGCATTTTGCCGACGTGCAGCGGCTGATCGATGTGTTGGATCGGCTGGTTGAAGCGGGCAATACCGTCCTGGTTATCGAGCACAACCTCGACGTCATCAAGAACGCCGACTGGATTATCGACCTCGGTCCCGAGGGCGGCGATCGCGGCGGCGAAATCGTGGTCGAAGGCCCGCCCCGCGAAGTGGCGAAGTCGAAGCGGTCGTATACCGGACAAGTCCTCAAGGAAGCGGGCCTGTAGGGGACTGGCTCCGACGTCCGGCGGTGCCTGTCCCCTTGAGAATGTGAGAGGGAGATGGGGTGAAAGGGCAGCGCCTCCGGGTGTCGGCATGATGCTATGGAGAAGGTCTGTTTCTGGCTCTGTACGCTCCGAGTGCGACTCCAAAGCACGATAAGAATCGCAGACCGTCGCACTCGGCACTCTCGAAGCTGTTGTCTGACCACACCCGCTACGCCGACTCCCGAACGCTCCCCTCCAGCTGAGGGAGTGGAAGTTGATGTTCTTGAGTAGGACATCTGTACTTTTCGCATGAATGAGTGCCCGGTAGAAAGAGGAGCTGCACGAATGGACTATCTTAGACTCTATGGTGTTGCCTTCTTCTTGTTTTTGAGTGGATGTTACCGTGATGGTGCTTTTGACCAAGAGGTCATTATCCGCCCTGGAGCAAACGGGTATACCTATGAAGTGCAGATAAAAGGGCACTGGGAGGGCAGAGGTGGAAATCCCCACAATCTTTTCGATTGGAAACTGTACAAATGGGACCGTTCTTATTGGATTTACACCAACAAGGTTGACGGTAAGATCCCATCGAGTGAGCTAATTCTTACACCCCAATGGCGCTGTGTCGAGTCTCCCTGGATTTACAGAAAGTTAATGGGTTATGTGGAATTTGGGTCCGGGAAGATAATCGTCGCACTAGATTTAGCGGAATATGATAGCGACGGCATTGTAAATGGGTATTCACCGATGGATGCAAATGGAACGTACACTGTACGGACCGTCAAAGAAGCATGGAAGCCTACAACCGAGGCTGAAGTGAGTAATCTTGAGCAGGCACCCTGTAAACGGTAAGCACGTCCTACTGTGGTCTTTCAGGATTGGTCAAGATTACTCGAAAGGAGCCCATGCACACAATCATTTTACTCACTATCTCCAACATCTTCATGACCTTCGCCTGGTACGGGCATTTGAAGTACAAGGACTCACCCTTGTGGATTGTGATTGTGGCGAGTTGGGGGATTGCGTTCTTTGAGTATTGTTTTCAGGTGCCGGCTAACCGGATCGGGCACTATGAATTCAACGCAGCACAATTGAAAACCATTCAGGAAGTCATCACCCTCGTGGTGTTCTGCATCTTTTCGGTGCTGTATCTGAAAGAGCCGCTGAAGTGGAACTATCTGGCCGGGTTCGGCCTCATGATCGGAGCGGTCTTTCTGATTTTCAAGGAATGGTAGCGCGGGTTAATTCAGGAACCAGCGGTCGTAGAGATACAG
>JBEBHO010000337.1:0-7667 GCA_040081095.1 Nitrospira sp. | reverse complement strand
TTCTGAAGGACTTCGGAGAAGCGAGTGCCGACGATATCGGTGACTTTAGCCATGAGGTCGGTCACTTCTTTCCACTCTTCCGGGAGCAGGTCCTGCTTCAATTGCGGATGAATCGCCCATTGCGCATCGACCTGTGTCCCCTTTCGACTCACGAGGACGCGCAACAGCTCGACGTCCCAGGTCGCTTTTTCACTGGGGGTGTCACCTGATGGGAGATTGCTCATTGGGCCTGAAGGAGGCGTTGATGTTGCCATGATCGTGTACTCCAACAATGATAGTGGGCAATCTTATCTTACGGATTGTCTGGCTGTATATGGGGTGCCGGATCGCCCGGAAGGGCTTAATTGCCTGAGTGGAAGGTGTAGTGGGTCATGGTTGGTTGGGCCGCCTATTGTCGAGAGACTCCTGAATCACTGCAATCATCGCATCGTGGATGAGCCCATTGCTGGCCACCAACTCCTTTCCATAAATGGAGTGTGACGCACTGCGAAAGTCTGTGACCATTCCCCCGGCTTCGCGAAGGATCACCACGCCGGCTGCCATGTCCCACGGGTTCAGGCGAACTTCCCAAAAGCCATCGAATCGTCCCGCTGCAACATAACAGAGATCAAGGGCTGCGGATCCTGTCCGTCGGAGCCCTTGGACGCGAAGTGCAAAACGAGCGAAATGATCGAGGTTATTGTTCGGAGTTTCGCGAATGTCGTAGGCGAAGCCTGTTACCAAGAGAGCCTGATCGAGCTGCGCCGTTTGAGAGGCATGAATTGGCTGATGGTTCACTCTGGTTCCGCCGCCACTCGTGGCCGTGAAGAGTTCATCGCGCGTGGGGTCATACACCACCCCTAGGACACATTGGCCCTTGTACTCCAGCCCAATGGATACGCAGTAGGTCGGAAACCCGTGGGCGAAATTTGTGGTGCCGTCGAGTGGGTCGATGATCCAGAGGTAGGGTGATGGACTTTGGTCAACTCGCCCTCGTTCTTCAGCCAGAAATCGGTGGTCGGGAAAGCTAGCGTGAATTACATCAATGACGCATTGCTCAGCCGCATGATCCGCTTCCGTGACCAAATCGATCGGGCTCTTATGTTTGACCTGAAAGCCGTTATGCGCATAGCGAGAAAGAAGTACCCCTGCTTGTTTTGCCGCATCGATGGCTACTTCCAAGAGTGAGGCGAAATTCAGATCCATTGGGGGTGATCGTTCAAGCATGGCGAATCATAGCACAAGCGAGCGTGACGTCTTCGGTGTGCTCATTAGCCTCAAATTGTGCATCATTCGTGATAAGTATGGGCTTGATCTGCCGAAGCTTGTACGCTCTTGTTAACCGATGCATCGTAATTATATGACAATGCGATGAATTCTAGTTTGCATATTATTAAGACAAGCCTTAGTCATTCATTTCATGCAACTCTTTCTTGTGTGAACAAAACTAGTTTATATGTTCGTTAAAAAAGCATGACGTTTATGCTTGACGTGTATTCTATGCAATGCTATAAAGCAAGCATGCTTCTGTTGGGGGTACCGTGGAAGAGCTAACAGATATCCTTGTAGGCCTTGAGCAGCGGATTCATGCCTACAAAAATAGATTCCAGGAGCTTGAGAAAAAGAAGCGTCGTCTCGACGATGAGATTGCGACCATCAAGAAGTATCTCGAACTAGCTGAGACGCTCTATCGCGTTGAAGCCGATAAAGCCAAGCTCGCCAGCCTCTCCAGTCAAATTATTACGGATGATAATAAAGGTGTCCGCACTCTTCCGGTCATGGATGTAACGGATCAGTCTCGTGAAATTCTCTTAGGTCGTAGCAAGTATGTCGGGAAGAGCGTTCCTGAGGCGACGTACGAAATTCTGCGCGAGTCGAACCGTGCCATGCATGCGAAGGAATTGGTGCAGCGGCTTGCGGAGGGTGGACTCCAGATTAAGGGGAAAACTCCGCTAACATCTGTCGCGACGTCACTGAAGCGGGATAAACGGTTTAGGAAGGTTGGTCCAAATACATTTGAAGCACTCGAGGATGTGTTGATTCAAGCGGTCTAGGTTGGTGCAAATCTATTCTCATAAAGGCGAAGGGGGGTGAGGCTCTTGGCAACGAAGAAAGCAGCAGCAAAGAAGAAGAAGAAGTAACCCGCCGAGTATTACACGCCGGGGGTGAGGCCACTCACTCTCGGCGTTTATTTAAGACTGTGCCTGACGGAGGCAATGGTCTTCCCCACAACAAGCTCAATCTTACTTAAGTGAATGTGAGTGCAGATGGGCTGCTATGAAGCCTGAAGGGCAACGGCTGGCTGCGGTCTGCAATGCGAAAGCGATGCTCTCGATTCTGCTGAAGCCGATTCTGTGTTGAGCAGCACCCACTTTTCTGGTTGGTCAAGGATTTGCTCAACGAGACGAGTGTGAAGCGCATGTCCTGACCGCTCGGCAATCAGGTGGCCGATAAAGGGCATACCCAAGAGTGAGAAGTCGCCGATCAGGTCCAGCACCTTGTGACGAACAAATTCGTTTGAAAAACGGAGGCCGGATTCGTTCATGACGCCGCTGTCTGAGAGGACGACGGTGTTCTCAAGGCTTCCGCCCTGGCCGAGCCCACGTGCCCAGAGGGCTTGAACTTCGTGTAAAAACCCAAACGTGCGGGCTTCTGCGATATTGTGCTCAAAGGCGTCAGCAGAGCAGTCGTGTGTGTAGGTCTGCGTCTTGATCATTGGATGATTATAGTGAATCGTATACGTGATCTTCGGGGTTGAAGATGGTTCGATGCGGACACGCTTTTGACCATCGGTGACTTCAATGGGGGCCATGATCTTCAAATAAGTCTGGCGACGGGATTGCGAAGTGAGCCCGACCGATTGAATCAATCGGACAAACGGGGCAGCGCTCCCATCCATGACTGGAATTTCACCGGCCGTCACGTCGATGTACGCATTATCAACGCCAATTCCAGAAAGAGCGGCGAGCACGTGCTCAATCGTCTTGACCTGGAATCCATTGCCGTTGACCGCGGTGCAGAGTTCAGTGGGTACCAGATGCTCGATCGAGGCTGGGAGTGAGGCGCCGGCCTTACCATTGCGATTGACGAAAACAACCCCGGTATTAACAGGTGCTGGTCTAAGCGTAATCGTAACTGGTTGGCCAGAGTGAAGCCCAATGCCTGAGCAGGTAATCGGTGCGGCCAGGGTTTGCTGATTCCTCACGAGAGCCTCCAAGTTTCAAAAGACAGTATGTCTTTTAGCAAGACTCTTGCCAGCGAGTGCATGTCGTAACTATTTGAATAATATATTAAAATGTAATATTGCTAGATTCAGCACGTGTTGTATAAAAAATACAACTGTGTTGTTTCAAAAATGCATGAACTCGAATCGAGTGTGGTTGTAATAGAAATGAGTTAGTTAAGGCCGAGGATCTAATTCGATCAGGCCCTTCCTAATTGCCAGGATTGCTGCCTGAGTTCGATCATAGACTTGGAGCTTGTGAAAAATGTTGCGCACATGGTTTTTCACAGTCTTTTCACTCAAATCTAATGCGTTCGCGATTTCTTTATTGGTCTTTCCATCGGCTACTAATCTGAGCACGGTGATTTCACGTTCGGTGAGATCATGTTCGACCCAGCCAGGCTTCTTCCCCTTCTTCTGAGCCATGAGGGAGAATTCCGCAAGAATCTTACTGGCGACGGAGGGATGAATCAATGATTCGCCTCGGTAGATGGCACGAATAGCCGCGACGATTTGTGACGATTCTGAATCTTTGAGCAGGTAGCCGGTCGCGCCGGCGCGCACCAGATCGAAGATATATTGCTGTTCCTCGTACATTGTCAGTGCGACAATTCCGATATGTGGGAATTCTCGCTTGATCTGTCTGGTCGCTTCGACGCCCCCCATACGGGGCATGCTCACGTCCATGAGAATGACATCGGGGACCAGGGCTTTGGCTTTTTCGACGGCTTCCATCCCGTCCTGCGCTTCGCCGACGATATGAAGATCCTCTTTCGTTTTGAGAATGGCAGCGAGCCCTTCTCGAACGACGCGGTGGTCGTCGGCAATAAGGACCTTAATCTTGTCCATGTTCGCTCGTCTCCTTATTCATAAGGGGGACTTCGACGGTGATCGTCGTGCCTCGCCCCTGCTTGGAATCGATATGTCCCTCACCGCCGACAAGTTTGGCCCGCTCAATAATGCCTCGAATGCCGAAGTGGTCCCACTTGTCAGGGTCTCGCAATACGGCGTCCATGTCAAAGCCGATGCCATTATCCGAAATGGTCACGCGCAACATTTCAAGACGGATCTCCAATTTGATCGAAACACGGTCTGCCTTGGCATGTTTCTGGACGTTGCTCAAGGCTTCCTGAATAATCCTGAACAGGAAGATCTTTGTTCGGGGAAATAGAATCTGTTCATCCCCGGCCACGGTGAACTGGGCTTTGATGCGCGCCTGCGTTTCGTAGGATTTGAGATAGTTGGTCAGTGCAGGAATCAACTCCATCTTGTCGTAATGGAGCGGCCGCAAATTGAAGATGACCTGTCGGGCTTCTTGAATGGCCAGTTTGAGCTGTGCCTTGCTTTCTTTGATCGTTGCGAGACTGGCTTTCGGGTTCTTTCGCACAAGTTCTTGGCAGAGATCGAGTTTGAAATTGACGCCGGCGAGACTCTGGACAAGACCGTCATGGATTTCGCAGGCAATGCGTGTTCGTTCTTCGGTCACGGCGGCGCCGGTTTCTTTCACATACAACCGGTAGAGCGATTGATACTTATTGAGCGTGCTCTCGATCTCTGCGGTTGCACGGATGCGCGCGCCGATGAGTTCCCACATGAATTTAGCACTGGCCCCACCGATGATCGTGACGCCCATCCGGTGGAAGTCCTGGAGGAACTGCCAGACCTCGGCATCGCCCGAGACATCGATCACGAGATCGACCCGTTCCATCGCTAAGAGCTTGCGGTAGTCTCTTGTCACGGGGATCTGAAGTTGCTTCGCGAGAGTGACGCCGGGGGCTTGTGTATTGACTTCTGCGATCCCTACAATTTGGACGAGCGGATCATTCGCAAAGATTTCCATGAGCGCGGTTCCCCCACGCCCGGCACCGATGATTGCGACATTGGTCGCGCCGACCTTTGACGACTTACGGCGGACTTTGGTGGAAGCGACTTTTGCGGTGGCCATGTGTCTATGAGCCAGAGTTGGTTGATAGGATACGAGTGTCTGCTGGACTAGGACATCGGAGGAGAGAGAAGAAGGAGTAGGAAGGAGGACGATCGGGCCGAGAAGCGCCGCCGTCACCGTTCCCGACGCTGTTGAGCCAGGGACTTGAGTTCGTCCATGAACTGATCGATGTCCTTGAATTCGCGATAGACGGAGGCGAACCGGACATATGCGACCTGGTCGAGTTGATGCAACTCCTTCATGACTTCTTCGCCGACGATCCGACTCTCAATTTCACTTTCGCCCATTTCCTGGATGCGCTTTTCGATCCGATCTGTGACGGCCTCGATTGTCGAGGTGCTGATCGGTCGCTTTTCACAGGCTTTCTTGAGTCCGGACAGAATTTTGGTCCGGTCAAACGACTCACGCCGGCCGTCTTTCTTCACAACCACCGGGAGAATTTCTTCAACCCGCTCATAGGTCGTGTAGCGGCGCTTACAGCCGAGACACTCGCGGCGACGGCGAATGACCTCGCCCTCTTTCGCCATGCGCGAGTCCACCACCTTATCTTCGAGTTCGTCACAAAACGGACATTTCACCGGTGGCGACCCTGCCCTAAGTTCTGGGGGCTAGTAGGAGTGGAAGATGGGGAAGCGGCCGCAGAGCATCTTGGCTTGCGCGCGGACCTCTTCCAGCACGGCTGCATTCTGCCGGTTCTGCAATACGCGGTCGATCAGCTCCACAATTTCTTTCATCTCGGCTTCTCGCATCCCGCGAGTCGAGACGATCGGAGTCCCAAGGCGAATCCCGCTAGCGACGGCCGGAGGCTTTTCATCGTACGGGACCGCATTCTTATTGACGATGATGCCGGCTGCGTCCAGTGCCGCATCGGCTTCCTTTCCGGTGATGCCCTTGTTGGTGAGGTTCACCAAAAAGAGATGGGTGTCGGTTCCACCGGAGACGATCTTGTACCCACGGTCGAGGAGTCCCTGGGCGAGCACCTTGGCATTGGCCTGGACCTGTTGCTGATACTTCTTAAAGGAAGGTGAGAGCGCTTCCTTGAGGGCCACAGCTTTGGCTGCGATCACATGCATCAAGGGGCCGCCTTGAAGGCCCGGGAAGATGATCTTGTCGACGGCCTTGGCGTGTTCGGCCTTGCACATGACGATGCCAGCGCGGGGTCCGCGTAAGGTCTTATGTGTCGTGGTTGTGACGAAGTCGGCATAGGGAACCGGACTGGGATGGAGTCCGGCCGCGATGAATCCTGCGATATGGGCGATATCCACCATGAGGTAGGCGCCGACGGATTTCGCAATCTGCTGAAACCTCGGAAAATCGAGCACCCGGGCATACGCGCTGGCGCCGACGACGAGCATGCGGGGGCGGCATTCTTCAGCGAGTTTCTGCACCGCATCGTAGTCGATTTTTTCGGTCTGGCGGTCAACCCCATAGGAAAAGGCTTTGAACAACATGCCCGAGAAACTGACTTTGCTGCCATGGGTGAGGTGGCCACCCTGCGCCAGGTCCATTCCGAGAATGGTGTCTCCCGGCTTGAGGACTGAAAGGTAGGCCGCCATATTGGCGGAGGAACCGGAGTGCGGCTGCACATTCACATGCTCGGCACCGAAGAGTTCTTTGGCGCGTTGAATCGCCAGCTCTTCGACGGTGTCGACATGTTGGCATCCGCCGTAATAGCGTTTGCCTGGATAGCCTTCGGCATACTTGTTCGTCATGATGCTGCCTTGGGCAGCTAAGACGGCGGGGCTGGCAAAGTTTTCCGATGCGATCAACAGGAGTTTGTCGTGTTGACGGATCTCTTCTGCCTCGATTGCGGCATAGACATCGGGGTCAGTCGATTTCAGAGCGTCCAGGGACCCGATCGCGTCGCGCATCACCCCTCCACGGTGTATTACCGTTATGCTTCGGCAGCGGCTTCCGGTTCTTGTTTCTTGACTACGCGGACCGTGATGGTGGCCGTCACTTCTCGTGGCATCTTGATCGGTACGGTGACGGTGCCGATTTCTTTAATGGGCTGAGCCAGCTGGATTTTGCGGCGGTCGATCGTAAATCCTTGGGCGGCTAAGGCTTCGGCTAGGTCTTTGGAAGTCACGGAGCCGAACATCTTGTCGTCTTTTCCAACCTGTGCCTCAATGGTGACGGTCACGGCCGAGACTTTCTTGGCATGGGCTTCGATTTCGAGCTTCTCTTTCTTCGCTTTTTCAGCCGCGACACGCTTCACATGTTCAAATGCCTTGATGCTGCGGCTATCAGCCAAGACGGCTTTCTTGCGAGGCAAGAGGAAGTTCCTGGCAAATCCGTCCCGAACATCGAGCAGATCGCCAAGGTGGCCGACCCCATCCATCGTTTCTTGTAGAATGACTTTCATACCCCTCGCTCCTTCTGTTGGAAAGGAAGTGAGGATACGGGGGATCAGGTTGAAAAGTCAATGATCTTAATCCTTTTCCTGGTCTGGTTGATGACCTGGACAGGGGCCGAGGGAGCCCTATATCATGGCTGCGTCAGGACGATTGTAGAGGGGTG
>JBEBHO010000295.1:0-1995 GCA_040081095.1 Nitrospira sp. | reverse complement strand
GCACGGTGTTCGGAGTGCTACTGCCTTTGCTGACACTTGTGAGTTCAGTGCTGTTGTTGGTCGCCGTCATGTTTGCCTTACTGGTAATTGATCCGATCGCCGCCTTGGTCTCCGCTATCAGTTTTGGGTCGAGTTACGGGCTGATTACCTGGATGACCCGTCGCCGGTTGCATCGGAATAGCCGGCTAGTCGCATCAGAACAAACGCAGGTGATCAAAGCCTTACAAGAGGGTTTGGGGGGTATCCGAGATGTGTTGCTTGATGGGACTCAGCCGATTTATTGCGATATCTATAGTCGAGCCGATTACTCATTGCGGCGCGCACAGGGTAATAACTCCTTTATAGCCGGAAGCCCCCGTTTTGCCATGGAAGCGCTGGGGATTTCACTGATCGTCGCTCTCGCCTATGGCCTCAGCAGGCAGGTCGGCGGTATCACGGCAGCGTTGCCTGTGCTTGGCGCGTTGGCACTTGGCGCACAGCGTCTGCTCCCGGCTCTCCAGATGGGCTATGGCGCGTGGGCAAGCATAGCCGGCAATCAAGCTGCGTTGGTTGATACGCTGGAATTGCTCGATCAGCCATTGCCCGCCGAGGCATTACTACCCGCTCCTGCCCCGTTGCCCTTTCAGGACACCATTCGCTTCAATGCTGTACGATTCCGCTACGCCAGCGCAGGCCCGTGGGTGCTGGATGGCATTAATCTTTCCATTCCTAAAGGTGGTCGGGTCGGTTTTGTCGGCAGCACCGGCAGCGGCAAGAGCACGACGCTGGACCTGCTGATGGGATTGTTGATGCCTACCGAGGGTGAAATTCTGATAGATGATCGGCCGATCATCGGCAATCGGCTTAGAGCGTGGCAACGAACCATCGCTCACGTACCTCAAAGCATCTTTCTGGCCGATGCCACATTGGCCGAGAACATTGCCTTCGGCGTGCCGCGTGCCGCGATCGATTTGCAACGGGTGCAACAGGCTGCACGTCATGCCCAGATCGCCGGCTTTATCGAAAGTCGCCCCGAGGGCTATGAAGCGTTCGTGGGGGAACGCGGTATCCGCCTGTCTGGCGGTCAACGTCAACGGATCGGTATTGCTCGTGCGCTCTACAAGCAGGCCAGCGTGCTTGTGTTCGACGAAGCCACCAGTGCTCTCGATAACGCGACTGAGCAGTCGGTGATGGATGCCATCGAAGGGCTGAGCCGCGATCTCACCATCTTGATCGTCGCGCATCGCCTTTCTACCGTCGAGTGTTGTGACCGGCTGTACCGGTTGGAGCAGGGCAGGGTGGTGTCAGAGGGATCGCCGAAGGATATGCTTGCAAACAAGACGGTTGTATCGTCGACCTAATGGGCCACACCCAGAGCAATACATCAGAGGGATTGAGAAAATGTTAACAAACGCATCCATCCTCATTACTGGGGGCACCGGTTCCTTTGGCCACACCTTTGTGCCCATGACGCTGGCCAAATACAATCCTCGTCGATTGGTAATTTTCTCACGCGATGAAATGAAGCAGTGGGAGATGGCCAAGCTTTTCGGGGACGATGATCGCGTGCGTTTTTTCATTGGGGATGTGCGCGACAAGGACCGTCTCCTGCGCGCACTCGACGGGATTGAGTACGTCGTTCACGCCGCTGCGACCAAGATTGTGCCGACAGCCGAGTACAACCCTTTTGAGTGTGTGAAGACGAACGTGTTGGGTGCGATGAACCTGATCGACGCCTGTATCGATCGGAAGGTGAAGCGAGTCGTTGCACTTTCGACCGACAAAGCGAGTAGCCCTGCCAATCTCTATGGTGCAACAAAGCTCACCGCCGACAAGTTATTCGTCGCAGGCAACTCCTACGCTGGCCATCACGACACCCGCTTTGGAGTGGTTCGTTACGGCAATGTGATGGGTTCGCGTGGTTCGGTGATTCCGTTTTTTCTCTCTGCCGCCGGCAAAGGAGTATTGCCAATCACCGACGAGCGCATGACCCGCTTCATGATCACGCTCGAGCAG
>JBEBHO010000120.1:0-2005 GCA_040081095.1 Nitrospira sp. | reverse complement strand
CCAACAATGACAATGGTGCGGTACGCACTCAGGTTAGTGAACATCCGTGCTCCTTCAGTTTGGCATCTAGGCGATTCTGCACGTCACGCATGACGTCGTCGGACGGGTCTGTCGAGGCCCAGCCAAAGAGACGAGAGCCGCCTCGGAACGCCCATCGTTGCCGCTCTTCTACGAAGCTGATCTTTGTCACGTCGTCGAGTCGTTTCACTGTGAGCGTAATACGGGACCGATCTTTGCTGTCCCCCACGTCGCGTTGGAGGGCACCAAAGGTCCGTCCCGGCATCGGGATTTCCATCCAGCCGGTCACGATCAGACCTGCGTCCTTATCCTTCGTGTTGACCGCACGATCTTTCACGGCCTCAAGGGCCGCTTCCCAGGCATGGTCGTAACTGCAGACGGCAAATCGCTGCTGCATGTCGCTCGTGGAGGCACAGGCTGCCAGGAGGCCGATCATGATGAACAGGCTGAGCCGAATACGATACATGAAAAATCTAATCCTGTCTGGTGCCCCCCCAGACTAATGGGGGGGCACCAACGAAATTTAGAAGTAGGTGGCTGCTTGAATTAAGAACCCGTTCCCATTCATCGGGTTCCCAGCGGAGGTTGCGCTACCTCCGCTGGCAAAGTCTCCACCGTTAGTGAGACCCTTCGCGTTTTGCTGGGTGTTAAATTGCCAGTCGAACTTGAACACGGTATCTTCGATCGGTCTGAAGTTCAGACCGAGCGTCAGCCGCTCCAGCTCCCGCCGATTTCCGATCGTATTTGGCGCATTCCGAGTGCGGTCATCGGTGTCGGTGTCGACACGTTCCCAGCGGACAACCGCCGTGAAGGTTGAGGCATCTGAGAAATGGCTGGGCGCCCATTTCTTCAGGAATTCTGGCATGAAGTGATAATTCCCTTGGATATAGTAGCCCTGCATGCCGGCTGGCCCGATACCGTTTCCTGTTGCTCCCGTGGCGTTGTTGTTGCTGATTCTGGACCAGGCTGATTCACCGATCAGCTCGAAGGGGCCTTTCTGGAGAGTCCAGTCGAGCGCGAAGATGCTGATGCGCCCGGTTCCGACTGCCCCTGCCGACGGTTTGTATGTGCCATGATAACCAGACCCTGCGACTTCGATGCCCAGCATGGGGCTAAACGCAAGGCGGCCGACAACGGCCTTGTTATCGTCACGGTCCCGGGAGATATTACCCCGTGTCCCCCGTACACCTAGGTCGGTGGGTGCTGTGCCTGGCGTAAGGCTCGACATGCCGTTGACTGCATAGACTTCATAATCCAGCTTGGACTGGGAGGATGGATAGAGGGTGCCATAGATGCCGGCGCCTGATTCGAACCAGGTGCTGGGAATGATAATTCTGGAGACCATCGGTCGATCCACGAGATCGTTCAATGGCGAGTCGTGCAGCAAGTTGAACTTGCCGACCGGCATCAGGAGGATACCGGCACGGATGTTGATAGTCTCGTTGACCAGGTAATCTATTTGGGCGAATTCGATCTGCATCGTACCGTCCGAGACGCCCGGTCCTCCACGTTCGAACTCAAGTTCCGTGGCGAACTTCACATGGTCGGTGATGTCCGCATAGATAAAGGGTACTAACCGTTGCTGGCCGAACGAGTGGCGGCTGGGATTGTCCAAGTTCTGACGGGACAGGTTGTTATACATGACGTCCGCGTAGCCACCGACTGTGGCCTTAGGGGCGCTCAAGAAGGGCTTGGCATAGATCAGTTTTCCTGACCCGGTTGAACCGAAGCCTAAGGCGACCTTTTCTTCTCCCTTCCGCTCGACCCTGATATCGGTCATGGGTCCGGTCGCGGTGGGGTACTGAGCAGCACCCGACAGACCTTCTTTCTTTTCCATGGCTCGTTCCATGGGACTTTCCCGGCGTTCATGTTCCTGCATCCGTTTGTTGACGGCTTCGTCGACGAGCTTCTTAATGTCCTCCGGGGTCATGTTCTCTGCCAAAGCCGGCATGACCGGCAAGCTGGCGATGATAAGAGCCCCGAGGAT
>JBEBHO010000098.1:0-2011 GCA_040081095.1 Nitrospira sp. | reverse complement strand
GGAGGCCGGCACACCGGCGACCGGCTGGTCGGCGAGCGTCGTCGTGATGTTCACAACGTGGCCGGCTCCTTGCCGAATCATCTGGCGCACAGCCGCTTGAGTGACGTACAGAAACCCCGAAAGGTTCGTAGACACCAGCCGTTCGAAATCCTCCGCTGTATAGTCCGTGAACGGCTTGGGGATAAAGATTCCAGCATTGTTGACCAATAGGTCCACGCTGCCGAACCGCTGGATCGCGGTCTCGACAATCCGCCGTGCGGTCTCTGCGCTGGCGATATCGCCGTCGATCAACGCCAGGTCTTCCGACGGCTCGAGTGTTCCGGCTGCCGTGATCCGCCGCGAGTTGGCGACGACGCGGTAGCCCTGCTCGATCAATGCCGTGGTGAGGCCCAGGCCGATTCCGCTTGAGGCCCCGGTGACAATGGCGGTCTTCTGTGCGGTCATGATGCGACTCCTTCCGTTGAATGAAGTGACTGTGCTGTCTCCTGCACGCCAAGGTAATGCGTGGACTATCACATGGCAAGGTGCTATCGTTTAGTAAGTATCGATTCGACTTTCCATTCGGAAAGCGCTGCTCACCAAGGAAACTGAGGATCGGATGGCCGTCAGACGTCGCAAATCGAAAGTGGCACCGCCGCCCGCGGGCTGTCCGCTGACGGTCTGCATGCAGCTTTTGAAGGGAGCCTGGACGCCGAACGTGATTTGGTATCTCCGGGAAGAACCGCGTCGATTCAGCGAGCTGATGGCGGACATTCCTGGCGTCTCACCGAAAGTCTTCTCCGCGCGGCTGAAACGGCTGGAGCAGGATGGGATCGTGACCAGACAAGTGATGCCAACCTCACCGCCCACAGTGGAATATGCATTGACCGACCTCGGCCGCGAGCTGACACCTGCCATCGAAGCGATCGTGCAGGTGGGGTATAAGCTCAAACGGCGGCGACCGGAGTAATCTCCGCCGTTTCCACGACTTGCCCACTAACCTGCCCATTGAATTGAATAGCACCGCCCGGTTTTCCCACTGCAGCCCGCTCCCAGTTGCGTCCTTTTCCTGGATGCTCCGTCTCTAAAGATAGGTAGGTGAATTCTCTCCTGCCGCTCACCAAGGAGGCTCCCATGAGACCACATCTTTCTCTCGATGTTCGTCACGTTCCGGCATCGGTCGAGTTCTACGGGAAGGTGTTCGGCGTAGCGCCGCAGAAACAAACGGACGACTATGCGAAATTCGACCTGACGGCCCCGGCGCTGAACCTGTCGCTGGTGTCGTCAACGGGCAGGATCAGTTCGGTCGACCATCTGGGGATAGAAGTGGACTCGCTCGACGAGATCGCGCAGTGGAAATCGCGGTTGCAGACCGCCGGTGTGTTGGAGCGAGTCGAAGACAACACCGCCTGCTGCTTTGCCCGACAGGACAAACTCTGGTTCACGGATCCCGATGGGAACGCATGGGAAGTCTTCCTCGTGCACGAGCAACTGGCGATCGACAGCCCGCTCAGCCAGACAGGCTGCTGCGTTCCGGCTCATCCCGGCGCAACCCAGGCGGCAACTTGCGCCGCGTCCTGATGCGCGGTACCGTAGAAGAGGTTCGTTCGGAGACGTGACCATGGCGCAGAACATAGACGTACAGCAAGTCTGGATGGAGGTGCGCGGGCGACTGCGCGCCTTCATCGCCAAACGAGTCGCAGACGATGCGGCGGTGGACGACCTGCTCCAGGAGGTCTTTCTGAAGATCCACGACAAGATCGACCAGGTGCAGGATCCCCGCCGCCTGGTTTCCTGGATCTTCACCGTCACGCGCCGTGTGATTATCGATTATTACCGGACATCCCATCGACAGCGCGAACTCCCGGCCGGACTGGCGACGGACGTGGAATCTCTGATGGCGGCGGGAGAGCCGAAGGATGACCCGGATGAACCTCGCATCCAGCTCGCTGGTTGCCTCCGCCCCATGGTGGATCAGCTGGCGCCGGAATACCGGGACGCCCTGAGGCTGGTCGAACTGGACGGGCTGACC
>JBEBHO010000251.1:0-7761 GCA_040081095.1 Nitrospira sp. | reverse complement strand
AGCGGTCCTGATTCGACATGAGTGAAGCCCATGGCCAAGCCTTCTTCTTTGAGCGTGGCGAAGTCGGAGGGGTCGTAGTAGCGGGCGACAGGCAGATGCTCTCTGGTCGGCTGAAGATACTGCCCGATCGTCAGGATGTCGCACTGCACTGCCCGCAGGTCACGCATGACGTCGCGGGCTTCGTCGAGCGTCTCCCCCATTCCCAGGATCAGGCCTGATTTGGTCGTCATCCCCTGCTGCTTGGCCTTCCCGAGCAAATCAATCGACCGTTGATATTTGCCCTGCGGTCTGAGCGACGGAAACAGCCTGCGGACGGTTTCTATGTTGTGATTCAGGATCTCCGGCTTCTCGGCGCAGACTGTCGAGAGTGCGTGCTCGCTTCCCTCGAAATCAGGAATCAACACTTCAATGGTGCAGCCGGGACTCAGCGCTCTCGTCTGTCGAATCGTTTCGGCAAAGACGGCGGCGCCACCGTCCGGCAGCTCGTCACGATTCACCGAAGTGATGACGGCATGGCGAAGGGCCAGTGCCTGTACGGCTTCAGCGACCCGTTGAGGCTCACCGTGATCGACCGCATGCGGTCTCCCCGTGTCCACCGAGCAGTAGTGGCAGCGCCTGGTGCAGATATCACCGAGAATCAGGAAGGTGGCGGTGCGGGCATTCCAGCATTCCCATCGATTCGGACAGCGCGCTTCTTCACAGATCGTGTGGAGCTTGAGCCGGTCCATCGTCTGCTTGATGTCGAGATAATCCGGACCGGTCTGCGCATTGACTTTGAACCAGCCCGGCAAGCGCGGACGTTCAGCCGATCGGAGTGGGTCGATGGAGATCAAGCTCATGATGAGGTGTCGCTCTTTCTGCCTGGCCGAAACCACCCGGCGATTTTGCTCAGCAGCCCATCCGGTTTGGGTGGCGGTGCCGGGTCAGGATATTCGACCCACATTTCCTGTGAGCCGAGATAGGTGCCGTTGCGAAAACTGACCTGGGTTCTGAGTTGTCGATAGCCTTGCGTGTGCAGGGTCTGAATCAGCGCCAGGAGCGCCGCATCTTGCATAGGATGTGGCGCAGTGCTGACGCGAATTGTTTCATAGCGCAAGATCGCACACACGTGCTCACCGGTTCGCTCGAATTCCACGGGACGGCTGAATCCACGTTCCCGATGATCCAGGCCCGCGAGTTGATGCTTATCGAGGCTGGCCTCTCCCATACGGTGCTGCGCTTTATTCCAATGCGCGAAACACGGCGACGAGATCGCTCAGTGCCAGAGTTTTGCTCTTGAGCATGGTGCGTTCAGCCTGAATTTCTTCACGGGTTTTGGGGTCTGCTGCGCCGGACTTCAAGCAGGTGGCGCCGAGCGCCAGGATGCGGTCGCATTCTTCCCCCAGTTTCTTTTTTACCACGGGATTTACGGCGAGAATATCGATGAGTTGGCGGCGCGTCTCGGTCAGGTGCGCTTGCAGTTCGGAGTCCGGATAGCTCTTGCGGGCCGCTTCATCGAAACAGCGGTCGAGGTATTGGGCTAGGAATACATAGAGCCGCACGAATGAGGCGGCGATGTCGGTCTGATCTTTTGTGGAGGTCGCCATGGCACCCTCCTTTCTTGGTAACGGAATTACGCGAGGACGGTAATGTCGTCGCCCTCGACTTTGACTTGGTAGACCTCGACCTTGGCAGCCGGATTTTTCACGCATTCGCCGGAGGTCACATTGAATTGCCAGCCGTGCCAGGGGCAGGTCACGATACTACCTTCGACGTCTCCTTCACCCAACGGCCCGCCACGATGTACGCAGGTATTGTCGATCGCGTGGAAGGCGCCGTCGACGTTGAAGACGGCGAGGGTTTTGCCGTTCACTTCAACCACGATGGCATGGCCCGGTTTCACCTCTGCTGTACTCGCGACCCGTACGAAATCTCCCATTGCCGTTCCTCCGCTGTGAGCCGTCCTGTTAGCTATTTGGTAAATGGTTGCTTGATTTTCTTGAGCAGGCTGTCGATGGATGAGCCGCTCTTTTCCGTTCCGCCCAGCGCGGCAATGATCTTTTGCGCAATCTCACGAAATGCCGCGGCCTGGGGAGAAGCGGGATTGCCGACCACGATGGGATGGCCGGAATCGCCTCCCTCGCGAATGGCCGGATCGATCGGGATGTGTCCGAGGAAGGGAATGCCCAATTTCTCCGCGGCCCGTTCCCCGCCGCCATGCGAGAAGATGTCGGTGTGCTCGCCGCAATGGCCGCACACGAACGAGCTCATGTTTTCGACAATACCGAGCAGTGGGACATTCACTTTCTGGAACATCGCCATGCCCTTCCGGACATCGTAGAGCGCCACTTCCTGCGGCGTCGTCACGGTAATGGCGCCGGCAAGCGGCACCATTTGCGAGATGGACAATTGCACATCGCCGGTGCCCGGAGGCAAGTCGAGCAGCAAGTAATCCAGCTCACCCCACAACACGTCGCGGAAAAACGCTTGCAGATATTGATGGACCATCGGACCGCGCCACACGAGCGGCGCCTCTTCCGGCACCAGATACGCCATCGAGATGAGCTTGACCCCGTAGTTTTCAACCGGAACGATCTTCCCGTCTTTTTGTTCCGGTCCCGTTGAACTGCCCATCATCATGGGAATGTTGGGGCCGTACAGATCCGCATCCAATAAGCCGACTTTTGCGCCGGTCAGCGCCAAGGCGCAGGCCAGGTTGGAGGCGACGGTCGATTTGCCGACGCCACCCTTGCCGCTGCTGACGGCAATGACGTATTTGACGCCGGGGATGAGGTTGTCTTTTGCCGGAGCTTGTGGTGCTCCGTGGGTATGTTCATCTGCCATGGATCGATCCTCCGCTGTATCGTGGTGTCGGCGCGCGGTTGCGGCAGCCGAGAGACAAGAGTTCGCAGTACTGGGGCCATCATAAGCGATGCATGGGGAGAAATGAAATGGGCCGGTCGGACCATATAATGCTATGGCCCGACCGGGGAAGCGAAGCAGGAATCTAACCCACCGTGGGATCGAGTCGGCGCAGATTTGTCGCCAGGCCGAAGAGGGATAACGTATAGATGATCCACTTGGAGGGATCGAAGTTGTACCACTTGGGTCCGTTGCGGTAATCGCGGGCGTAGGTGTGGTGGTAGTTGTGGTAGCCCTCACCGAAGCTCACGAAGGAGATCAGCCAGCTGTCGCGGCTGCTGTCCTGTGTGCCATGCGGCTGACTGCCGATCATGTGGCAGAGCGAATTGATGGTGAACGTGGAGTTCAGCACCATGAACATGCGAAAGAGTCCGCCGAGCAGCAGCGCGCTGACGCCGCCCATCCAGCCTTGGTGCCACCACACGCCGAGGGCAAAAGGAATCGCCAATCCGGATACCACGATCACCCAATAGTAGCGGTGTTGCCAGAGAATGACGGGGTCGCGGCGCAGTCTGATTTCATACTTGTCGGTGCGGTGCGGGGTTTCGTAAAAGAGCCAGCCGCAGTGGCTGTGCCAGAAACCTCTGCTGGCATTGTAGGGATCTTCGTCGGTATCGGTGCGGGCATGGTGGCGAATGTGGTCGGCGCACCAGATGAGTGCCGAGTTTTGCAGCGCCCATCCCCCGGCGACCAGTGCGCAACGCTTTACCCAGTTAGGACATTCGAAGCTTTGATGGGAGACCAGGCGATGGTACCCGACGGTGATCCCCATGCCGGTCACCACATACATGACGAAGGCGAGAACCCAATCAAAGGCGGTGAAGCCTATGAAGTACCCGTAGAGCGGAATTCCCACGGTGGTGGCGACAACCACGGCACAAAACAGCACAAAATTTACATAGGAAAATGCGGAGTGATTAGTGGAAAGCGTTTGAGCAGGTGCGGCCATTCGTCCTCCTGAATCTGGAATTCATACTGTCCATCACGAGGGGCTCGGTGAACACGCTGTATGATTTTGATCGTAACGAAAATACGTGTTTTTTACAATATGTTCATCGTTACAGCCATCCCTTCTTGAGCCGATAGAGAAGCAGATGCTCGTGAAGCACGGTGTGAGTGATCGGCGTATACTGAGCCAGTCGGCAGTGGTCATCGTTCAGGAGGCCGCATGACGTCCAGTGCATCATCACTCGAACCCGCTATCGTCCGTATCGGAACTCATCTCTCGCAATTGTCCGCCGGTCGCGCACCCTCGGTGTTTGAAAGCCGCTGGTGGTCGCAGGGTGTGATCAATCTGGCGATGAACGATCCCGCCTTTAAGGTGCAGCTGTTTCGTTTTATCGATGTGCTCCCCGCTCTTGCCTCGGATCGCGCGGTCGTGAGGCTGGCGGAAGAATATTTCGGCGCCATGCACGGCCACGTGTTTGGCTTGCAGTGGGGACTCAAAGCGTTGGCGGCGACGAGTGTGGGCGCCGCTTTGACTGGCAAATCGATCCGGCATCAGGTCGAGCAGATGGCGCGGACGTTTATCTCCGGAGGATCGGTGGCTGATGCCCTGCCGGTTCTCGCCGGATTGTGGAAGGAGGGGCGCGCCTGGTCTGTCGATCTCTTGGGTGAGGCGACGATCAGCAACCTCGAAGCCGATCAGTATCGCGATCGCTGTTTGGCGGCGTTATCTGAATTGCAGGCGGGGGCTGAGGCCTGGCCTGCTACTCCGCTTTTGGAGCGGGATCATCTAGGCGCTCTTCCTCGGGTCCAGCTCTCGCTCAAGATCTCGGCGCTTACTGCGCGACTCGATCCCATCGACCCGGATGGAACCTATCACGCGGTGGCGGCACGGTTGCGGCCGATCGTGGATCTGGCGGCAGCCGGTTCCTGTGGATTGATTTTCGACATGGAGCAGGCTGAGACGAAGACGCTCCTCTTAGAGATCTTTCAACGCCTGTTCACCGAAGAGGCCTACCGTACATTTGCCTTTGCCGGTGTCGCGATGCAGGCCTATCATCGTGAGACAGCGCAGGATGTGCGCGATCTCATCGCATGGGCGGAGCGGCGTGGCATGCCGATCACAATCCGTTTGGTGAAAGGCGCGTACTGGGATTCGGATACTGTTCGCCATCATCAAGCAGGATGGCCGGTGCCCTTGTTCGAGCAGAAAGCCGAGACCGATGCACACTATGAAACGCTGATTCCCCTGCTGCTCAGGCATCGGGATGTCATTCGTCCTGCGTTTGGCACCCACAATCTCCGAAGCCTGGCCGTGATTGAAGCCTCGGCGGAGTCCCTTGGCGTGGCACCCGAGACGCTCGAATATCAGATGATCTATGGCATGGCCGAACCGTTCCAGCATGCGATGGTGGCCCATGGCCGTCGGGTGCGGCTCTATACCCCGGTCGGGCGTTTGCTGCCTGGCATGGCCTATCTCGTCAGGCGCTTGCTGGAGAACACCTCGAACGAATCGTTTTTGCGCAAAGAGTATGTGGAGTCGCAATCATTGAGCACGCTCTTGGCCCCTCCGGCACCATTGCCTTCCCCCTCGGCGGCTTCTCCTTCTGCCGCTGATGACTTTGTGAATGAGCCCCATAGCGACTTTTCCCAGGCCGCCAGGCGAGCGGCGATGCAAGAGGCCATCAAAAAGGTTCATGTGTTGGCTGGGCGGACATGGGCGTCGCCGTATCGGGAACTCCGATTGTCCGGACCACTCATGGAGTCACGCAATCCGGCTCATCCCGATGCAGTCGTGGCGTCGATTCATGGCGCCGCAGTTGCAGATGCGGTGAAGGCCGTCGAATTGGCCGTGTCGTCGTCGGAAGAATGGCGGTCGAGGCCTGCAGCGGAACGCATCGCCGTGATGCGGCGGGCAGCGATGCTCATGCGCGAACGCCGATACGACCTGGCTGCGTGGGAAATCGTCGAGGTCGGCAAGCCCTGGCGGGAGGCGGACGCGGATGTGGCGGAGGCCATCGACTTCCTCGAGTTCTATGCCGGGCAAATGGCCCGGTTGGCCTCCCCGCTCCAGTTGGGCCATTACCCGGGAGAGCGTAATCATCTAGTCTATGGGCCGCGCGGCGTGGCGGCGGTGATTGCACCGTGGAATTTCCCCCTCGCGATTCCGGCCGGCATGGTAAGCGCCGCCCTGGTCACCGGCAACGCGGTCCTATTCAAACCATCTGAACGCTCGCCGCTGATGGGACACTGGCTTACTGACATCTTGATTGAAGCTGGTGTGCCGTCAGGCGTGCTGGTCTATTTGCCGGGAGGGCCGGAGATTGGACGGGCGTTGGCTGCAAGTCCGGATGTCTCGACGATCGCGTTCACCGGTTCCAAGGAAGTCGGCTTGCAGTTACTGGCCGGTGCAGCGGCCGTTCTGCCAGGCCCACGACTGGTGAAGCGGGTGATCGCCGAGATGGGGGGCAAGAATGCGATCATCGTCGACGAGACTGCGGATTTGGATGAAGCCATCGCCGGGGTGGTGGCTTCGTTTACGGGCTATGCTGGGCAGAAATGTTCGGCCTGTTCGAGAGCGATCGTCCATGAGGGCGTCTATGACCAATTCCTCTCGCGATTACATGATGCCGTGATAAGTCTCACCATCGGCGATCCGCTCGATCCTGGCACGCAAGTCGGTCCCGTGATCGATGCCAGGGCGAAGGCGCGCATTGAGGAATACATTGCATGGGGCCAACGGGAAGGTCGTCTGTTGATCCGCCGCACTGTCGACGGGCCTGGGCACTTCGTCGGGCCGACCGTCTTTGCCGATGTGTTGCCGACTCATCGCCTGGCGCAGGAGGAAATCTTCGGTCCGGTGCTGGCGGTGATGAAGGCCGCCACGATGGAGGAGGCCGTGGAGCTGGCTAATTCAACGAGCTACGCCCTGACCGGCGGGATCTATTCGCGCAGCCCGGCGCATCTGGCGCTGGCTCGTGAGCGGTTCGATGTGGGGAATCTCTATGTGAATCGCCCGATCACCGGCGCGTTAGTCGGCCGCCAGCCCTTCGGCGGCCACCGGTTCTCCGGAGTCGGAGCCAAGGCCGGAGGTGATGACTATCTGCAACAGTTTATGATGTCGCGGGTCATCAGCGAGAACACACTGCGTCGAGGATTTGAGGCGACGGACTGATTACCGAGCGGGAGCCGGAGTAAATTCTTCCAACTCTTCGGTAATCTCCGTCACCACGCCACGGTCTTCCTTGGAAGCTGACAACTCCTGCTTCTCAAAATATTTGACCAGTCCCACTCCCCTGACGAACCACGCCGTCATCACGTCCGTGCCGCGGGCCGGTTTGCCGCCGGTGGAGAGATGAATGGCCATGGTCATGCGGGCTTCCACCTTAATCGCCTCCGGATAGGTGCCGGACGGGACGGTGACGGCTTCTCGTCCGATCACACTGGTCGTGCCGAGCATGTCTACCTTTTCATTGACGCCGTCTCGATCCATGTCGCTGCCGAAATCGAGACCCTTCCGGTCGAACTGCTGGAACGTAGATGGGATGGTGATCGGGAAGCGGACGATCTGATACGGCACGATCTGCTTTTCGAGCGGGGTGCCGGGATCGGAGCCGTAGTACACCATGCCCACCACATCGCGGCGGTAGTAGCTGTCAGACTCCCCATGGTTCCCTGGATTGCTATCGTGGAAGACGGTCACGGTCACGCCGTTCAATTTCTTGGTTCCCATGACTTGCGACACGTTGGCAAAGAACTTGTTGTCGATGGTTTGGAGAGGACCTTCCGTGATCTGTCCACGATACTGCCAGCGGGTGCCGATTTGGTCGGGGAAATAGTCGGCAGAGTCTGCCACCTGCACCGGCTCCCCTGCCGCCAGCGGCGCGGTCATGAATAAACCAGCGGCGAGACAGG
>JBEBHO010000334.1:0-7786 GCA_040081095.1 Nitrospira sp. | reverse complement strand
GGCCGACGTGATCCTGGATCACTCGATGCCCGGGATGGAGAATCGGCCGAACTATCGTGACGTGGCGTTGTTCTTCCAGGACGAAGACAACATCATCGGCACGAGCTTCATGCCCTATGTGCAAAATGTGGCGGGTTTGACCGGTGTGAACTATCGGTCCGAACCCTACAAGTTCCGGGAAGAGCAGGGTTGTTCGTTGGGCAAGGTGTTCCAGCCTTGCAAAGCCGACAAGCCTGAGGATCCGGCGACGCCTCTGATCGAGGCGCATGCGGGCGATCCTGTCCGGATTCACATCCTGGGTGTGAGCAACGAACAAAACGGGATGTTCAGCGTGGAGAAGCACGAATGGCCGATCGAGCCGTTCATGCGCGGCGCTGACCAGATCAGTGTCGTGGAGTTCTCCGGCTCCGAGACGATCGATGCCTTTATCCCATCGGCAGGCGGTCCGTACCGTCAGCCAGGCGACTATGTGTACAGCAACCAGCGGTTGCCGTACTCCCAGTCCGGCCAGTGGGGCTATGTGCGAGTGTTGCCGTCCGGTGACCAGCGGTTGTTGCCGCTGCACGGGACTGGCGCCGGGATGAAGAGTGCATCGATTGAACAATCGATGCAGGTGATCCCGGTCGCAGCGAAGTAATCACCGGCGTTCTGCCTTGCGGCAGACTGCCTGGGCGATACGAGAAGGGGGCAGCCGAAAGGCTGCCCCCTTTTTCTTTGAGGCATCGATTTGATACGATGCAGTGCTTGGTATTGTTCACTTCTACACGGAGGTTCCTCCCGTGAATGCTACGATCGGCCGGAAGCGGGCAGGTAATGGAATGCTGGTGGCACTCTGGCTGTTAGTCATGACGGCAGGTATTTCACCGGTTGTGGCCTATGACGTGATTGATGTGCCGCATGGCGGATCGATCGAAGGCGTGGTGAAGCTGGACGGTGCGCTTCCGGAGCCGAAGGGCTTCAATCTCATTACCTTTCCTGATCCGGCCTACTGCGGACGGATCTCGAACGGACGGGGCTGGCGGTTACTGCGCGATTTCGTCGTCAGCCCGGACGCAGGGTTGAAGGACGCGATCGTATTGTTGGAAGGGGTAGAGGCCGGCAAGCCGTTCGAAACCTCGGTGCCGTTGATTGAAGCGCGGGATTGCTTGTTTCAGCCATTCATGACGATTGTGCGGAACGGCCATGCCGTGGAAGTGATCAACATGGATCCCGTGATGCACGATATCCAGGGCTATGAGACGTCTCTGGAAGCCGGCGCGCGCACATTGTTCAATACTCCGTTGGTCATGAACCATCAGCATCATCGCGGCGATATTCATGCGACGCACAATCATGCGCCGGGCGCATCGTTGGTCGGGCCGGTGTATTTGAATAAAGGCCGCCGGACATTTTATATGCAGTGCGGGTTTCACGCGTATATGGAAAGCTGGGCGATGGCCGTCAACAACCCCTACTATGCGCTGACTGACAATACCGGCGCCTTTAAGATTGAAAACATCCCTCCGGGAACCTATCAGTTGGTGGTATGGCATCCGCAAACGGGGCCTGGCTTGACCAAGGTGGTCACCATTCAGGCCGACGGCAAAATGAAGGAGCAGTTTTCGTTGCAGGCTCCCAAAGGCAGTCGCTCAGCGTATAAAGTGATAGACAATCCCCGTTTCGGCCCGGAGTCCTTGGGCTATTCGATCGACATCCAGCCGCTTGTGGAACGTCAGCATTGATCGTCCCTTCCGCCACCTCTCAATGGAGAGCGCGAATCGTTCCTGTATGTCTCGCGCTCTCGATGTTGTCAGGTTTCGCCATCAGTCCCGCCTGGGGTAGTGAATCGACGGCTCGGGCTGTCGAATTCTCGGGGACTCTCATCAAGCAGGTCGAAGGCCGCCGGCATCAGGCGCAGGTCTTTGCAAAAGGCGACCGGATCCGTCTGGAGTATAAGTACGCCCTCAAGACCGATTATGGGTATGCGGCGATTGAGATTATTCGCTTGGACAAAGCCGAAACCTGGTATCTTCTCGCACAGCGAAAAGAGCTGCTGGTGACGCCGGTGGATCCGGACGATGTGTTGCCCGTCCAGCCTACGTTGCCGGGTGAAAAGGAGCGGGTCTTAGTCGGCGATGCGACGGCCGTCGGCCGGCCTGCGCAGTTGTTCGAAGTGCAGACGGACCGCCATGGCCGGGTCGAGCGGTTCTTCGAATGGGTCGATATGGAAGCAGGGATTGTGTTGAAGCTGGTGAGCCGCGATCGAGACTGGTCGGTCGAGTACGAACGGATTCGACTCTCTCCTCAGCCGGACTATTATTTCGACGAACCGCCCGGGTACAAAAAGCGAGCAAGCCCCGCAGGGCCCAGAGTGCAAGGGTAGCGGAGGCAGCAAGGAACATCGATGACACAAGGAATTCGCACACAAGGTGGAATGGCGGTTGCCGGGCTCCTGTGCCTGCTCGCGGGGCTCAGTCCCGCGGGACTCATGGCGGGGGTATCGGCTGTTCCCAGAGAAGCTCAGACGGCGTTCGAGAAGAAAGCCTATCAGCAGGCGCTCGATGAGCTGGCCAAGCTCGATAAGGAAAAAGCCGCGGCTCCCGAGATCAGACGGCTCAAGACTCGGTCCCTGATCAATCTGGGCAAGCCGAAAGAGGCGTTAGATGAGTACGATCTGCTGGCGCAATCGCTGAAGCGCGATGAGGAGCCGCTGCTTCGTGAGGTCGCGCTCGGTTTGATCGTGGTGCTGGTGAAGGATATGCGCGAGCAGATGCGGGGGGCGGCCTACACGGCACTGAAGGAAATCGATTTCGATCAGGCGGTTCCCCTCTTTGAAGATGGATTGAGCGACGGATCCGGTCCGGTACGGGTGTTGGCGGTTGAAGGGTTGGGCCGTTCGGAAGCCGGACGAAAGTCGAAGAAGTTGCGCGGCGCGATTGAGGATCAAGCGGGGCTGGTGAAGGCGCGTGTCGTGAAGGCGCTTGGGCGTTCGGGCGACCCGTCTGTATTGCCGATCATCGAAGCCGCGGCGAAAGACGAGCTTTCCCCGGTGCGGATTGCCGCCTATGCGGCGCTCATTCGACTGGGGAAAAAAGAGGCCTGGAATGATTTGCGGAAGGTCGCCGATGCGGCGAACCCGGACGATCGAACCGATGCCCTGCGGGCAATTGCCGATCTGAAGGACCAGCGCGGTGCTCCTCTTATGATGGAACTCTTGACCTACCAGCAGCCTTCCGTACGCGGGACGGCGGCCAGGGGCTTGGGGCAACTCGGACGGAAAGAGGCTCGCGAAAAGATCGAGCTGTTATTGAAAGACCCCATTCCGGCGGTGCGAGAATCGGCGGTGTCGAGCTTGGCGGAGTTGGGAGCGGTCGAATCTGTTCCGGCCATCAAGTTGTTGTTAGGGGATGGGCAGGTGACGGTGCGGGCGGCAGCGGTGGCCGCGTTGCTCCAGCTCGGACAATCCTTTGAGCTGGTGGCGGATACGGCCAGAGCCCTTGCGCAGCAAAGCGACACGGCTGCCAGGGCCTCGATTGCATTTGCGCTGGGCAAGGCGACCAAGCCGAATGCGAAAGCCGCCATCGCGTTCTTGAGCGGCATCACGACCGATACGCTGCCAGGCCCCAAGATTGTGGCCCTCCGTTCGCTGGGCCACATCGGAGATCGTGATGTAATCCCGCTCATGATCGAGGGGATGCACGATACGAATGAGGCCGTCAGGGCGACAGCGGCGGGAGGACTCCTGCACCTGCTTCATTGAAGCCGGAGCGGTAGGCGGGGACGCCAGCCCCTTGTTTCAGATTGACAGCGTGCGGTAGACTTTTATATACATACTCGGTCCAGATCAGCCTCGCCAGCAAGAGATCGATCGAGTACACCAGAGAGGAAGCGATCCCTTCCATTCCTCTCACCAGGCCGGTGGTTGGTGGAAGGGAATCACAAGAGCGAATTATTGGGCAGTTAGTTCATCACAAGGAGGCAGTCACATGAAGAAGGGTGCGTTATCAGTTGTGTTTGGTGCGGCCGTGGTCGCGTTCGTTGCAGCTCCGCTGCTCGCCAATGCCGGCGGAACCATTGCCGGGAAAGTGACCTTTGCCGGGAAAGCTGAGCAGAAGGAGTTCTCCTTCGCCAAGTTCCCGAACCCCAAGTTCTGCCCAAAGAACCCGAACAAGGGCTTGATGGACGGCGACAAGCGCTTCCTGAAGACCATCGAAGTGGGTAAGGATGGCGGTCTGAAGGGTGCAGTCGTTGCCGTGGTCGATATCGAAGACAAGGCGTTCATGGACGGGTACGCAGGCACCGAAGTTGTCGCGGCGTTCTGCGAGTTCCTTCCGTTCGCGGGCGTGGTGGTGAATAACAAGAATTTCAAGGTTGAAAACACCGATGCCGACGCGGATGACCCCAAGTCCGTGCAGGGCGTGCTCCACAATCCGCATAGCTTTGTGGTGAAGGGTTCCAGCTCGGCGACCGGTTTTAACATCGGTTTGGCCAAGAAGGGCGATAAGTTGGAGAAGCCGGTCGTGTTCCGTGGCGGCGCCGAGAAGGAAGGCTTCTATCGTTTACAGTGCGACCAGCATGAGTTCATGCAGTCCTTCTTCCTCCCGGTGACGAATGCACATTTCGCGGTGGTGAAGGACGATGGGTCGTTCGAGCTCAAGGATGTTCCGGCCGGCAAGCACAAAGTGGTGGCCTGGCACCCGTTTGCCGCCAAGGGCAAGCGAGTGGAGTTTGAAGTGGAAGTGGCCGACGGCGGCACTGCCAACCTCAAGGCTGAAATCAAGTAGGCCTGTTCCTGTTTTCGGCAGGGTCATCCTGCGGCAAAGGGCAGCGGAGCAATCCGCTGCCCTTAGTGTTTCTGCCGATATCCTCGCCCGTCCCGTCGCCTTGCCTTTCACTTTCTGAACTGGGTAAGATGCCAATTTTCTGCATCAGCCAACATCAAGGGGATTGGTGTGTCACGAGAACTCTCTCTCGCGGAAATCTTTCAACTCGGCTACTACTGGGAGACGAAAATTCTCCTCACGGGCGTGCGCCTGGACCTCTTTTCTGCCCTCGACGGGAAACGGAAGACGGCGCAGGAGGTGGCAGCGCGTCTGGGTGCGCATGAGCCGACTCTGACCCTCCTTCTCAACGCCTTGGTCGCGTTGCGGCTGCTCAATAAAGAAGGCGAGACCTACGGCAATTCGGCAGCAGCGGCCAGTCATCTGGTCAAGCATTCCCCTCAATATATCGGGCACTTGCTTTTGCTGCACGATGCGGAATGGGACAATTGGGGAAAGTTAGAGCAGACCATTCGAACCGGGCAGCGGGCTGTCGATCGACATGTCTTCGAGACGGATCCGGAGTTGGGGAGCAATGTCCTGGCGGTGCTTCACCGGATTGGTCAGCAAAGTGGTCCTGATTTCGCCAAGCGATTGAACATAAGCGGGCCCGTTCGCATGTTGGACTTGGGCGGGGGCGCAGGGACCAACGCCATCGCATTCTGCCAGACCTATCCGGAATTGACAGCTACCGTGTTCGATCTGCCGGCCACGCTGCGCTTGACTGAAAAAACGGTGAAAGAGGCCGGCTTGGAATCGCGGATCGCGCTGCTTCCAGGCGACTTCAATGCGGATGGCTTGGGCGGTCCTTATGATGTCGTTTTGATGTCCGACATCCTGCACTATCAGACTTACGACACGAATGCCGCCTTGGTGAAAAAGGTCTTGGCTCACCTGGTACCGGGGGGACGGTTAATCATTAAAGATCGATTTCTGGACGAGGCAGGGACCGGCCCTGCCTGGACGACGGCCTTTGCGGTTCATATCCTTGTCAATACGCAACAGGGTGGCTGCTATAAGACCAGCGACGCCATGCAATGGATGACTGCCGCGGGATTTGCCTCGGCGGCGGAGCTGGAGAAAACCGCCGTGGTGCAGGGCCTGAAAGGTACAAGGTAAGCGCGTGATGGATTGGCTCAGGGACCCTGGATTTCTCGGCACCCATGCCACGATCGGCGCGGACTTGAGCCAGTTCATGGCCACGCTCTTCACCGGTTTGTTTATCCTGGGGTGGATCCAGGCGAAACAGCGCAAGGCTGACGCCCATCATTGGTTGATGCTGGGCGGGATGATCTCGATGCTCAGTTTCTTTATCGCCTACTACCTGTTTCGGCAACTCGGCGTTCTGGCGGTTGAGGGCAAAGAAGGGTTCGGAGGCTCTCAAGCGCTGTACGACTATGTGTTCATCCCGGTGCTCACACTCCACATCATTCTGGTGATCATCGGCTTGGTCATGGCGGTCTATATGATCGTGTTGGGATTTCGCTCGCAGCAAGTGGTCGATGGCGTTCGGTCGTTGCGTGAGTCGTTACTGATCACAACTTGGAAGAAAGTTGGAGCGATCTTCGGCGCGGTCACGGTCGTCGTACTCGGGTTGTTTTTCTCTCGCGTGGCGACGGCTGGGTTCTCCATGCGCAAGTTGGAAGTCTATCTCGGGCTCCTGTTGCTCGTAGGGATCGTACTGGCGGTGGAGATCACGATTCAACGTATCTGGCCGGACGGTGGGCGGCGGCATCGCGCGCTGGGTCGGTTCACGATGGTCATCTATTGCATCCTGTTCGCCACCGGCACGTTTACCTATACGATGCTCTATATCCTGTATCCCGGGAAAATAGGGTAGCCCATGTTGACCTGTGGTTGTGGGCGCTGGATGCATACCGAAGGCATTGAAGAGCGAGCCTATGAAGATGGGGCGCTTCAGTGGTTTATCAGATCGGAATGCCGCGGGTGCGGTCTCAAAATCGGTGTGGACGTTCCGGCCGGACAGATGAACGGATTGGTCGACCGTCTGATGTGGACGGACGATGCGCTGCATCGGCTGGATCGGATGCCGCCGTATTGGGCCCCACTGTTTCGGGACGAGGTTGAGCAGGATGTTCGGACGCGCGGCGAGCGGGTCGTGACCTACGATACGCTGCTTCGCCCGCGAACCGGTGAACGGATTGAGTGGGATATTGAGGCGGAGCGGCGTCTGGATAAGGTGCCGGCCCCCGTGCGCGCAATGGCCAAAATCGAGTTAGAGCGCACGGCAGCGGACCGTGGGCAGACACGGATAACCGTGGCGCTGATGGAAGAAATTAAAGCCAAGTATTTCGGGATGGCTGCGCAGAAAGGGTGATAGCTGATCTGTGATGGGTGATGAGAAAAGAACATGGCCCATTTTTCGGCCCCCTTCACGCATCACCCTTCACGCATCACTGGGGTTGTGAATGTTGCATCGAATGGCGTTGCGTGTGCTTCCGAGCCTGAGCCTCGCGGTGACGGAAGATGCGGTGCGGAAACAGAAGCGTCTGGTCATGTTTGTGCCAGGATTGGTTGCGTTCGGGGTGTATCGCCTCGCAAAGCATGCGGTGCCGTTGACGGAGCCGCTCGTATTGCTCGCCGTGAGCAGTCTGGTGGCGATGGTCACCGCACTTTTGGCCTATCGAGTCGGACGTGCTTCTTCTTGGACGACAATTGCACGAGAAGACGGCGGTCGCCTCCTGTCTTGGTTGGCCGGATGGATCGGGGCTGTGTACGGCGTTCAGCTCTCGCTCCTGGTGCTCGCCTTGTTGTGGGTGGTGGGGTACAGCTATCTGCAGCATCCGGATGGCCCGGCCATGATGGCCATTATTATTTCCAGCACGGCGGTGGCTCGTGACGCGTTTGAGATCGGCCATGTGCGGAAGCTCGCGGTCCAGGGACGCCCGTTTCTCACCTTTCCTGATGGAGCAGCCCTCCGTGCGTTAGTGCAGAGCCGACTGTCGCAGCTGGGACCATGGGGACTC
>JBEBHO010000255.1:0-2032 GCA_040081095.1 Nitrospira sp. | reverse complement strand
GCTGAAGAGTTTCAGAAGGAGACCAGAGGGTCGGTCAGGGTCACGGTCGGGATCTCCGGGACCGGCGGCGGATTCAAGAAGTTCTGCCGGGGTGAAACTGATGTGCAAGATGCCTCCCGTCCGATATCGGCGAGCGAGATGGAAGCCTGTCGCGCCGGAGGCGTGCAATTCTACGAATTGCCGATCGCCTTCGATGCCTTGACGATTGCCGTGAGCCCGCAGGCGACGTGGATCGACTCCGTGACGGTTGAGGAATTGAAGCGGATGTGGGAGCCCACGGCTCAGGGGAAAATCACGAAATGGAATCACGTGCGGCCCAACTGGCCGGATCAGCCGTTGAAATTGTTCGGCGCCGGATCAGACTCGGGCACATTCGACTACTTCACGGAAGCGGTCGTCGGGAAAGCCAAGTCCAGCCGTGGCGATTTTACCGCCAGCGAAGATGACAACACCTTGGTTCAGGGTATTGCGAACGACAAGCATGCGCTCGGCTATATCCCGTTTGCGTATTATGAACCCAACAAAAAGCGATTGAAGGCGGTCGCTGTCGACGGCGGACACGGGCCCGTGAGTCCCTCCCGTGAGACGGTTGAAAATGGGTCCTATCAGCCGTTATCGCGGCCGTTGTTTATTTATGTGAGCACGAAGTCAGCGGCGAAGCCGGAAGTGAAGAAGTTTGTCGAGTTCTATCTGGCGCAAGTCCCCACCCTCGCCCCGCAAGTGAAATATGTTCCCCTGCCTCCGCAAGCCTATGCGCTCGCGGGCGAGCATTTCAAAAACGGGCGCTTCGGCACAGCCTTTCAAGGGGGTTCGACGATCGGCATGAAGATCGAAGAGCTGCTGCGACGGGAAGCCAAGCTCTAAAGGATGGAGATCATGGAGGCCAACGTCGCTGAGATGCCAGTCGAGAAGAAGGCCGTGCTCACGAGCCTTTCCCCCCGATTGGTGCCGCGTCTCAAGGAGAGAGGGATCGAGCTGCTCTTGCAATTGGCGGCCTTCGCCTCAGTGGCGATTACGCTCGGTATTGTCGGCATTCTCTCGTATGAATCCTTTCTCTTTTTCAGCCAGGTCTCAGTGATCGACTTTCTGACTGACCGGCAATGGACTCCCCTCTTTGCCGATGCGCATTATGGGATTCTCCCCCTCGTGTCGGGCACACTGGTCACGACGATGGTGGCGTTACTGGTTGCGATTCCCATGGGCAGTCTGATCGCCATCTACTTAAGCGAGTATGCTTCGCGAGGCGTGCGGGAATGCGTGAAGCCGGCGCTTGAGCTGTTGAGCGCGGTTCCGACCGTTGTGTACGGATACTTTGCCCTGCTCTTTGTGACTCCGGCTCTGCAAACCCTTTGGCCTGGACTGCCAGGATTCAACATGCTGAGCGCAGGATTGGTCATCGGCATGATGATCGTGCCCTACGTCAGTTCAGTGAGTGAAGATGCGATGCGGGCAGTCCCGACGCATCTCCGGGAAGGCGCCTTTGCTCTGGGGGCGACACGTATGCAAACGGCGCTGCGGGTGGTGTTCCCCTCGGCGCTCTCCGGCATCACGGCCGCGTATGTGCTCGGAGTCTCACGGGCCATCGGCGAGACGATGGTGGTGGCGATTGCCGCGGGCATGCAACCGACGCTGACACTCAATCCGCTTGAGCCGGCGGCGACGATGACGGCCTACATTGTCCAGGTCAGTCTCGGCGATGTGCCGCACGGGAGCGTGGGGTATCAGACCATCTTTGCAACCGGGTTGATGCTCCTCCTGATGACCTTGATGTTCAACATCGCCGGGCACTTTCTCAAAAAACGCTATCGACAGGTGTATTGACGTGACGCCGATCCAACGGAAAATAGCGAGACGCAAAGCCCTTGACCGCTTCTTTGCCTTCGAGGGACTCACGGTTATGGCCGTAGCCCTGCTGGTCTTGCTGGCCTTGGTCGGACAATTGATGTTCGATGGGTTGACCAGACTATCCTGGCAGTTTGTGACGTCCTTTCCATCGCGGTTTCCGGCCCAAGCCGGCATTGTGAGCGCCTGG
>JBEBHO010000014.1:0-7881 GCA_040081095.1 Nitrospira sp. | reverse complement strand
AGGGTCGGCACTTTGGCCATCAAGAATTGCTTGGCCGCTTCTTCATAGGCCTTTTCCTCGGAAACAATGACGCCATTGATATGGGCTTCACCCGGGTTTGGTAGCCGGATTCCCATACTGGCGGCGGCTGGGGGAAGAAAGTGTTCTGGTCCTGGGAGCACGCGGTATTGACTCATTACGACTTACTCTCCGGGCAAAAGGGTGAAAGACCTAAGAACGAAGCATTTTCCAAGACTTGATCCTACCAGCACTCTAAGCTTTTCCCCACGCCTTCTGCAACCTCACAGAAGGCCCACCTTACAGAGCTTTTGGGCTATGAAGGCAGCGGTAGATTAGGCCTTTAGGGACACCCAGCCGTGGAACGGGAACGCGTGGGTCGCTCTCTAATTGGCGAGCATTATAGGGGGCCGACTTTTTCCTTGTCAAACGAGAGATGCCATGGCATTTGGGTCAAACTTGCTCAATGTTTTAGGCCGTTTGTCGGGGGATTAAGGGAGCCGTTCGCATGCAGCCGGAGAGCCAAGGACGCAGGCCTGCTCAAAGTCCTCTTTGGCGAGGTGCCCCTGGAGTTGGTCCTGATACAGCTTGCCACGCATGAGGAGCGCCTGAACGTGGGTCGGGTCGATTCCGAGAACGACGGTCAAATCATCAATGGCACGCGCGGACTGATGCTGCTTCTGATGGAGCTCGGCTCGGAGCAGGTAAGCTTCTTTCTGGATGGGAATCCAGCTGTCGGGAACCGATGCGTTGAGCATTTGATTGAGGACGGTCATCGCCGGCGCCCATTGCTTTGAGGAAAAGAGTGTGCGCGCTTGCATGGTGGTCACGCGGATGAGCCGTTGACGAGCGACGTCGAAGAGCGGGTCGATCTCTAGGGCGAGCGTATAGGCGTGGCCCGCTATCTCGTACTGATTCAGCCAGGTGTTGACATCCCCCTGGCCGATAAGTGCCCAAAGATTTCTTGCGTCCATCAGGAGCGCACGGTCAAAATCCATTCGTGCATTGTCGACGTACTCGGAGTACTCACTCGGACGAGATTTGTTGGAATAGGCGAGTGACGCGAGTCTGAGATAGGTTTGTCCTCTGACAATCAACGGATCCACATACTGAGGATCCAGCGTTGCAGCTTGCGAGGTTAGGTCGATTTTCTGGCGGAGATTCTGTGAGTAGACGGCATTGTCGACGAGGCGACGCGCTTGGCCTTGGGGCCCTGCATGGCCAGGTGGTTCGATGGCAAGAGTGCGAACGCCGGACACCGGTGTTTGCATCTCTCGAAGTTGTTCTTTCAGCTCGGCATTTTCCTTTTGCAGCTGTCTGAAATGTGCGGCCAGCTGCTCTTCGGAGCGCCATCGGCGAATGGCATCGTGGAGATGGTCCAGATTCACGACCGCTCGAATCCGAACCGTGAAGACAGGGCGATCATTTTCAAAGCTGCGTTTTGATTCCAGGATGTCAGTCTTGGTGATCGCTGATGCGAGCGTTCGAATTTCCAGAGAGCTGATCTGTGTGCTTTTCCCATTTCGAACCGTCTCATAGTCGTGGAACGTTGATTCAAGGTAGACACCAGCTTCCTCGACGGCTTTGCGTTGAGCGCGCAGGAGGACCCGTTCTTCCGCGATGGCCAGGGTGTCGCCGTCAGCCATCACGTATTGGCCATCGGCCAGGACGGTTGTTTCAGTGGCGCTGGCGGTAACGGCAAAGAGAAGAGAGAGGGGCAGGACAACGCGTGTGAGGGAGAGCAATGTCGCAAGATTCATAGTGCAACTATACCGCGCAAGATCTAGCGGGACAATGCATCCAAGGTATGGGCTGTCTCCTGGTTTTTCTTTGCGAGTGAGGAGGAATGTGAGTAATAGATGGAGGTTTGTAAGGTGTTAATTTATTTAGGTAATACCTGCATGAATGGGTGGACTTCAATTCGCTCGAAAATACCGTTCACCATATATGGATCCTGTTTGGCGAATTGCTCAGCCTCAGTCTGTGACTCGAATTCCAGCACCATCAGGCTGCCGGCCTTGTCTGTGAGGGGGCCGGCAAGAATGACGCGGCCTTGTTGCGCTAATGGTTCGAGATTGGCGAGATGGGCTGGGCGGTGAATCTTCCGTTTCGCTTCTCCCTCAGGACCGTCATATCCAAGAATGACAAATTTCATCGTCGATCATCCCTTATCGAGCAAGTCGGATGCTATTCATTTGGACTAGAGCCTATGCTGGATCTTCAAGCGGACAACGGTCCTTGTATCCGTTTGTCACTTCATGCCACCAGCGGATCTCGGTTTCCCCAAGCTTCCAGCACAAATAGACGATTCGCCCCTCGCGGGCATGGGGGAAATCGCAAAGGCCGAGATCGATGTCTTTCACATGGACGCCCAGTTCATGAATGGCCTGCAGGTTGGAACTGATGGTTTGAAGGCTGGTCACGTATTGGGTTCCAACCGATGTGCCGCCCCCATATAATGCCTGTTCGGATGCTTTTCGGACTTCTTCATGAGTCTGGACGAGGACGGCTTTGCACTGCTTAACCGTCTCAAGATGGGTCTGGAGTTGCGGGATGAGTTGGTTCGCTTCAAAAAGTGTGAACACGCGTCCAGGACCCTCTTCATCTTTGTCATCAGCCATGATGTGAATACCCCCTGGCGCTGTGTATCACAGTCAATTTCTTGGTTCAATGGGAGAGCGAGGACGAGCGATGTTCGTGGAGATTTGAAAAGAGTATTCTCAGTTGACAACTGAAATGGGCATGGGTATCATCCGTCCTAGCGTTCACATTAATGATGCGAATTGCTCTCCACGTAATTTGAACCTCCGGAACATTTCTCGAATCGAAACCACACGAGTCGGTCAGCATTGAAGTGAAGGCGAACGCCAATAACATCTATTGATTGTATTCAGCCTCTCAGGCACGTCGGAGACCACGGTCTAATCTTCAACCCTAAGACGCTTGCATAGCCAAGGCGCTGGACGAATCGTCCTCTCCAACTACGATATCGTTGATTCAAACATAAACCACATCTGTTCCCACACATGGTCAATCAATCTGGTCAGTCGTTTTCCATGACAACAGAGCCAATGGCTCGATAGGAGAGTTATGCAAGCTGCTAAGGGCGAGGTCATGTATCTGGCGGAGTTGAAGCAGAAATCCATCGCCGATCTAAACGAGGTAGCTCGTGACCTAAAGATTGAGGGCTCGGCCAACCTGCGGAAGCAGGAGCTCATTTTTGCCATTCTCCAAGGCCAGACAGAAAAGAATGGCGTGGTCTACGGCGAAGGCGTCTTGGAAACCCTCCCCGATGGGTTTGGCTTTCTGCGCGCGCCCGACTCCAACTACCTTCCTGGCCCTGACGACATCTATATCTCGCCTTCCCAGATTCGGCGGTTCAACCTCAGAACCGGCGACACGGTTTCAGGACAGATCAGGCCCCCCAAGGAGAGTGAGCGGTATTTTGCTCTGCTGAAAGTTGAAAAGGTCAATTACGAAGATCCTGAAGTGTCACGGGACAAAATCCTCTTTGATAACCTGACCCCGCTCTACCCCGAAGAACGGCTCAATCTGGAGTTTGACCGCGAAGAATACTGCACTCGCGTGATGGACTTGACAACCCCGATCGGGAAAGGCCAACGCGGGTTGATCGTGGCCGCTCCTCGCACCGGTAAGACGATGTTGCTCCAAGCCCTCGCGCGGGCCATCCTCAAGAATCACAAGGAAGTCACGCTGATCGTCTTGTTGATCGACGAGCGTCCAGAGGAAGTCACCGATTGGCAGCGGCAGGTGAAGGCTGAAGTCATCAGCTCGACGTTCGACGAACCGGCGCAGCGCCATGCGCAAGTGGCCGAAATGGTGCTGGAGAAGGCCAAGCGCTTAGTCGAACACAAGAAGGACGTCGTGATCCTGTTGGACAGCATTACGCGTCTCGCGCGGGCCTACAATACGATTGCGCCGCCCAGTGGCAAGGTGCTCTCCGGTGGTCTCGACTCAAATGCGCTGCAGCGGCCGAAGCGGTTCTTCGGCGCCGCGCGTAACATTGAGCATGGCGGCAGCTTGACGATCATGGCCTCCGCGCTCGTTGACACCGGTAGCCGCATGGATGACGTGATCTTTGAAGAGTTTAAGGGAACCGGCAACATGGAAGTCCATCTGGATCGCCGTCTTGCCGACAAGCGCCTCTTCCCGGCGATCGATATCAGCAAGTCAGGAACCAGAAAAGAAGAGTTGTTGGTGGACAAGGATCGGCTCAACAAGATGTGGATCTTGCGCAAGGTCCTCAGTCCGTTGGGGACGATGGAAGCCATGGAATTCCTCATGGACAAGATTGGTGGCACCAAAACCAATCAGGAATTCCTGCAATCGATGAATCGATAAGAGACGCTTGTTTCTACCCCCGTGGTTCGGATACAGTGTACAGCTCCTGGCGTGGGGCCAGGAACCTGAGCGAATGTTTGGCAAGGAGTCGTAGGTCATGCAAAAGGGTATTCATCCAATGTATCGGGAAGCCACGGTCCATTGTGCCTGTGGCAACTCATTCAAGACGCGGACGACCATCGGCGAAATCAGCGTTGATATTTGCGGTGCCTGTCACCCGTTTTTTACCGGCACGCAAAAAATCATCGATACCGAAGGCCGCGTCGAACGCTTTAAGAAGAAGTACGCGAAGAAGGACAAGTAGCCACTCTACGTGTCATAGAAGAGACCCTGCTTCGCCTTGGAGCAGGGTCTCTTTGTTTTTGCGGCCTGAATGGACGATGGTGTCTGAGGAGCAGGGATGATTGAAGCCGCCTTACTCAAGAAATGGGAATCCGTGGCCTCACGATTCCAAGAGTTGACCGATCAGCTCATGGATCCCTCCGTCGTCAGCCAGCCGGCGCAGCTCCACAAACTCAGTAAAGAGCGGGTCGATCTTGAGCCGGCGGCTCAGCTCTTCGAGATCTATCGTGGCAATATCCGTCAGCTCGAAGAGGCCGCGCAGATTCTGGCCGATCCCTCAGCCGGGAGTGACATGCACAAGATGGCCGCAGACGAAACCGCTGAGTTGCGGCAGCAGCAGGCGGTCATGGAAGAGCAGGTCAAGGAGTTGCTGATTCCGAAAGACCCACGGGATGAGAAGAGTCTGCTCTTGGAAATCCGGGCCGGCACCGGTGGAGACGAAGCGGGGCTGTTCGCCGGGGAATTATTCCGCTCCTACATCAGGTATGCGGAGAAAAAAGGATTTAAGGTCGACACGGTCGAGGCCGCAGAGAATGGTGTCGGAGGATACAAGAATATTACAGCGTTGATCGAAGGCAAGGGGGCCTATAGCCACTTCAAATACGAAGCCGGCGTGCATCGCGTGCAGCGGGTGCCGGTGACGGAAGCAGCCGGCCGGATCCATACCTCCACCGTCACGGTGGCCGTCATGCCGGAAGTGGATGAAATCGATGTCAAGATCGATCCCGGTGATCTCCGGATCGATACGTTTTGCTCATCCGGTGCCGGCGGACAAAGCGTCAATACGACCAAATCGGCTGTGCGCATTACCCACATTCCCACTGGAGTGGTGGTGAGTTGCCAGGATGAGCGATCGCAACTGAAGAATCGCACGAAAGCCATGCGAACCCTGCGCGCGCGGATCGTCGAGGCGGAGCGCGAAAAACACGACGCGGAGATTGCGCAGAATCGAAAGTCTCAGGTCGGCAGCGGCGAGCGGAGCGAGAAGATCCGCACCTATAATTTTCCGCAGAACCGTGTGACCGACCATCGAGTCGGGGTGACGTTGCATAAGCTTGAGTTGGTTATGGAAGGCGATCTGGATGAATTTGTCCAGGCGTTGAAAGCACAACAGCAGCAGATCGACACAGCCAACGTGTAGGAACCTATGGCGGCCCTTGTCATGCCTGAGCTGAAGACGGTCAGTGCCCTCGCGGCATGGGCTCGGCAGTCCTTAAGCCAAGCTGGTGTGAGTCATGCGGCGCAAGAAGCGATCTGGCTCTTGGCGCATGCACTTGGGGTACGAAGCCATCAGCTGGTCAGTGAGGCGGACCGGTTGGTCTTGCCCGATGTCTGCGCCCGTGCTGAATCCTTGATCGCACGACGAGTGGCCCGTGAACCGCTACAATATTTGCTTGGTACGCAAGAGTTTTGCGGTCTTGAGTTTTCTGTCACTCCCGCCGTCTTGATTCCTCGGCCTGAAACTGAATTGTTGGTGCATCAGACCATTCGCCATCTTGACGCTCATCCCGATGCAACGATTGTTGATGTGGGGACGGGGTCTGGCTGTATTGCGAGTATCTTGGCGTCTCGTCTGAGTGGCCGGCGCATCCTGGCGATCGACCGATCTCCCGAGGCGCTTGCGGTGGCAAAGGCCAACGCGGCTAGGCATAAGGTCCTCGACAGGATTGAATGGTTGGAGGGCGATTTGCTAGCGCCGCTACGAGGGCGGCTGTCTGAGGGTTCGGTGGACGTAATTGTATCGAACCCTCCGTACATCTCTGAGTCGGACTGGGCGAATTTGGAGCCGGAAGTCCGTGTTTTTGAGCCACGCATGGCGCTGGTCGGAGGGAAGAGTGGGACGGAATTGCATGCACGTTTGCTGCGTGAGTCCTTGGAGTTTCTTGCTCCGGGCGGGCTCCTCGTCATGGAGATTGGCATTGGCCAAGCCCAGATGATCCGGCAGCTGGCAAGCCAAATTGGTGGGTACGCGGCGCTTCGTATCATCGAAGATGCGGCGGGAATCGAACGGGTGGTCGTGGCGCAGCGAGTGGAATAGGAAGCAAGACATCGATGGATGAAATTGTTATTACTGGCGGTAAGCAGTTGCGTGGAGAAGTCCGGATCAGCGGAGCGAAGAACTCGGCTCTGCCGATCCTGGCCTCGACGATCCTGGGTGGCGGCGAGTGCGTCATTACGAACGTTCCCCGTGTGGTCGATGTCCTGACGATGGGGAAGCTTCTTGGCATCTTAGGGGCTCAGGTCTCCCATGAGGCCAACCGCGCCGTCATTAAGGCCGACGTCATCCACTCCACGGAGGCCCCGTACGACTTGGTCAAAACCATGCGGGCATCAGTGCTGGTGCTGGGGCCGCTGCTCGCGCGCTGGGGTGAGGCGAAGGTGTCGTTGCCCGGTGGATGCGCAATCGGCTCGCGACCGGTCAACCTCCATTTGGCCGGGCTGGCAAAATTAGGAGCTGACATTTCCATCGAGCATGGGTATATCACCGCCAGGGCGAAACGATTGAAGGGTGCGCGGATCTACTGCGATACCACGACGGTGACCGGGACGGAGAATCTGATGATGGCTGCCTGCCTCGCCGAGGGGACGAGCGTCATCGAAAATGCGGCGAAAGAGCCGGAAATTGTGGATCTCGCGGAGTTTCTGGTCAAGCGGGGTGCGCGTATTACCGGGGCCGGAACCGATGTGCTGACGATTGAAGGAGTGCGGGAGCTGCACGGCGCGGATCATGAGGTGATTCCTGATCGTATCGAAGCCGGGACTCACCTTGTCGCCGGTGCCATTACTGATGGGGATGTCACGATTACGCATTGTCGCCCGGCCCATCTTGAGGCTGTGCTGATGAAGTTGCGGGAGGCGGGCGCGGACGTTCACGTTGAGGCCCAGACGGTGCGGATCAAGCGGAATGGCCGGCTCAAAGGCGTCGATATCCGGACCTTGCCGTTCCCTGGGTTTCCCACGGATATGCAGGCGCAGATGGTGGCCTTGATGGCGCTGACCGAAGGCACGAGTGTGGTGACGGAGACGGTCTTTGAAAGCCGGTTTATGCATGTGGAAGAGTTACGGCGAATGGGCGCCGACATTCGGGTCGAAGGTAATCGATTGGTGGTCACGGGCCGGCCGACGCTGACGGGTGCGCCGGTCATGGCGTCGGACCTTCGGGCCAGCGCGGGGCTTATT
>JBEBHO010000011.1:0-7892 GCA_040081095.1 Nitrospira sp. | reverse complement strand
ATGAAGGGGATGCTCGGAACGGAGTTACTCCTTGAGATCAAGCGGCTGTACCCCGATATTGGCGTGATCCTCATGACCGCGTTCGGTTCGGTGGAAACTGCGGTCGAAGCGATGAAGCGCGGGGCCAGCGATTACCTCACGAAGCCGGTCAAGACCGAGGAGATCATTCGTGTCGTGGAACGCGCGGTGCGGGAATCGGCATTGCGGCGCGAAGTGAGCCGGCTCCGGAAGGAAGTGCACAAGGAATACAGCTTTCATCACATTCTTGGAAAGAGCAAAGCGATTCAGGCGGTGTTCGATCTGATCCGTCGCGTGGCAGATAGTCCGACCAACGTCCTGATTACCGGAGAAAGTGGAACAGGAAAAGAACTGGTCGCGAAGGCCATCCACTACAACAGCGATCGCAAGGATGCGCCGTTTATTCCGGTGAATTGCGCTGCGATTCCTGAACAGCTTCTGGAGAGCGAGCTCTTCGGCCATATGCGGGGGTCCTTCACAGACGCGAAGACGGATAAGCGCGGCCTCTTCGAAGAGGCGCAAAAGGGCACGCTCTTTCTCGATGAGATCAGCGAATTGCCGATCATGCTGCAAGCCAAACTGTTGCGGGCCATTCAGGAAAAGGAAATCCGCAGAGTCGGCGCCAATAAGCCGATCGCGGTGGATGTGCGCATCATTGCCGCCACTAATTTGCATCTTGCGGAAGAGGTCAAGGCCAAGCGTTTTCGTGACGACCTGTTCTATCGGCTAAACGTGATCGAAGTGACCCTGCCTCCTTTGCGGGATCGGCGTGAGGATATTCCGATCCTGGTGGAAGCCTTTCTGAAGAAATGTGCGGAGGCCCGGCATAAAGAGGTGAAGGGGGTCAGCGAATCGGCTCTGGCGATGTTGATGGACTATAGCTGGCCGGGCAATGTGCGTGAATTGGAGAATGTGGTGGAGCGGGCCGTGACGCTCAATCGTGGAGAGAAGATTGCGCCGGACGACCTGCCTCCGGCCGTGCAGGGGGCGCGCGGGGACCGGCGTGTTCTCGACGAAGCGGCCGAAAAGATGCTGCCGCTGCATGCGATCGAGCAGGAATACATCAAGAAGATTCTCGACAAGACCGGTGGGAATAAGTATCAGGCCGCGCAGGCGCTCGGCATCGATCGCAAGACCCTCTATCGCAAGCTCGGCGAGATTGAAGAAGCGAAGGCTCACGAGTAGACTATCCCCCATCATGTACGCCGGTCCAAGACCCACGTGAGCCCGCCGCTCGAAAAATCTACCCTGCTGGGAGCAGGGACCGTCCTCTTGCTCACCGCGTCTATTTTCGTGCTGGACATCCTGACTCCGTTGGGATGGGCTGACTGGCTGTTGTATTTCATTCCGCTGGTTCTTCTCCTGCAATCCCCGCGCGATCGTGATGTCTACAATTTTGCCGCGGTGGTCACGCTCTTGACCGCGCTGGGGGGATATCTGTCGCCGCGCGATATTCATCCGGCCGTCGCACTGATGAATCGTGTCTTGGGCATGGCCGTGATGTGGGCCTTTACCTGGATGATGGTGCGTCAGAAGCAATCGCAGAACCAGCTGGTTGAAGCGAAGGTGGCGCAAGCTCAGGCGGAATCCGGACGGGAAGCGGCGGTGGCGGCGCGCGAGCTGGCTGAAGCCAGTGCTACCGGCGCGATTCACCGGGAATCGCAAGCCTCCCGTGAGTTGCTGCTGAGCAGCCTACGGCTGGACGGGATTGTCCAGTCTGCCATGGACGCCATTATCACCAGCGATGACCGGATGCAGATTTTGTTATTCAACGAAGCGGCCGAGCGGATGTTTCACTGTTCTGTGCGCGAGGCGATCGGACAATCGGTGGACAAATTTTTGCCGGCCAGGTTTCGCGAGGCCCATCGGCATCATGTCGAGGAATTCGGACGATCCCGTGTGACGAGCCGGAAGATGGGGCAGCTTGGGAAAGTCGTGGGGCTTCGCACGAACGGCGAAGAGTTTCCGGTCGAAGCCGCCATCTCGCATATCGTCGTTGAAGGGAAAACGTTCTATACCGTCATTCTGCGAGATATCACGGAGCGATTGCGGGCTGAAGAGCAACTCCGGGGGGTTGAAGAGCGATCCCGGCTCGCTCTGGAAGCCGGTCAACTCGGGGCTTGGGAGCATGATGTGGCGGCCGATCTGGTGGAGCTGGATGCCCGTGCTCAGGCGATCTATCGCTGCGGCACCGGAGTGACGCTCAAGACGATGATGGCGTCAGTGCCTCCTGAGGATATTCAGTCGTTGCAGGACTTGATTGCGGCGGCCCACCGGCCAGAGTCGACGGACTCACGGTTTACGTCGGAATGCCGGATGCTGTATCCGGATGGAGAAGTCCGGTGGATGGTCGTCCGGGCTCAAGTATTTTTCGAAGGGGAGGGTGCCGATCTTCGGACGACCCGCGTGGTCGGGACTACGCAAGATGTGACGGCGCGGAAGCGCGTCGAACAGCTCATCCGGCAGAGCGAAGAACGGTACCGGCGCCTCATCGCCGTCTCGCCGTACGGTATTCTCGTGATTCGTGCCGATCGGGTCATTTTTGCGAACGATCAGGCGCTCAAGCTGTTCGGCGCCGTGAAGGCCGAGGAGATTGTCGGCAGGTCTTTCTTTGATCTCTTTCATCAGGATTGCCATGAGGCCATGCGTGAGCGGACCCGTGAGTTGCTGGGCGGCAGCCAGGTGACACCGATGGTCGAGGAGCGGATCATCAAGCAGGATGGCCTGCCGATGGATGTCGAAGTCAGTTCAGCCAGATTCTCGGACGAAGAAGGTCCGGCGATCTTAGTGATGCTGCGGGACATCAGTGAGCGGAAACGGTTGCAGGACCGGTTGCGGAAGACGGAGCGGATTGCGGAGCTCGGTACCGTTGCGTCAGGGATGGCCCATGAAATCGGCACGCCGATGAATGTCATTCTGGGCCGCGCGGAATACCTGATGGACCGCGTGACCGACGAGACGGTCAAGCGGGGCCTGCAGACGATTGTGGCACAGGTCGAACGGATCACGCGCGTCATGAATCAGCTGTTGGCGTTCGCCCGTCGCAAGCCTCCCGAGCGTGGACCGCTTGCGTTGAGAGAAGTCATCGAAAACAGCGTCGAGATGTTTCACGAGCGGCTGGCGAAAAGCCTGGTGCAGGTTGAGATGCAGTTGGATGAGACCTGTTCAAAAGTGCAGGCTGATGCCGATCAGATGAATCAGGTGCTCATCAATCTCATCATGAACGCCGTCCACGCCATGCCGGAAGGCGGGCAGCTCCGTATCGGGATGGCTCAGGCTGACGCCATGGTCAAACTCACCGTGGCGGATACCGGCCACGGGATTCCTCAGGAGGTGATCGCCAGGGTGTTTGACCCGTTCTTCACGACCAAAGAATTCGGCAAAGGAACGGGGTTGGGACTCACGGTGGTGAAGGGCATTATCGAAGAGCACCACGGTTCGATTACGGCTGAGAGTGAGGAGGGGAAGGGAACGACGTTCACGATTCTCTTGCCCAAGAGCGGCTAACCGCTGGCCTCAGAAAGGCCCCTACGGGCCATCAATGGGTCTTGCCCCTGCTAATCGCCATGGGCCATCGGCGCGCACTTCTATTGGGGCATCTCGCGACAGTCGGACATTTGTTAATTGGGGTGTTTCTCTTCATCGCTGGGTTGCAGCGACGTAATTCGCTCACGATTTCCCAATAAAATGACGTGTTGTCTGCTAGCCGTTGGGCTGGCTGAATGGCATTGTCTTTGCGACATCCCGTCGCAGAGTGCTATGTGGTGAAGCGGCCTGTGCGGGAAGGTGGAGTTGTGGCAGAGGGCAGACCGGCAGTATTGGTTGTGGAAGATGACGGAGAGATGCGGAGTCTCCTCCGCGATGGATTGTGGAACGAAGGGTATAGCCTTTGTGAGGCGTTGGATGGGAATCAAGCGGTGTTGTCCATCGTTCGGACAGTTCCGGATTTGATTCTCACCGAGATTCGTTTCTCGGCCGGAGGATTAGATTATATCGCCAGGCTGCGAGCACTCGTTCCGTCCTGTCCTATTATTGTCATGACCGCCTTCGGCGATGAGACGGTGAAAGTGGATGTGATGCGTGCCGGTGCCACGGTGTATTTCAGTAAGCCCTTGCATCTGGCAGAGCTCAAGGTGTGCATCAAGAGGCTCCTTGGGGTCGATCGTCAGATTGTCAGCTAATGGCGCGTGCGCGGTAATACGTTGCGTCGGTGATGGTGTATCGGGATAAACGGAGTGTGTGAGATGGCCGGATCTCAATCAAGAGTGTGTGCTGCTGTTCCCTTCAACGATCCGATTCTCGCCGCGCGGGTCGAAGCCATTCGGCAATTGGCTGGTGGCGTGTCCGACCGTATCGCGGTGATGGATCGCGAGTTTAACGTGGTGTATGCCAACGCGTCGGCCTGGACAGATCATCCCTCTGATGAGGCGCACTCACGTCCAGCGAAGTGTTATCAGGCTTTTGCGCATCGGACCGATCCCTGCGGGACCTGTCCGGCGACCAAGGTCTTTGAATCGCCGGACGTTCAGTCGGTCTCCTGTGCCGTCGCCGGCGATGGAGCAGCCTGCGGAATGCATCAAGCGTTTCCTCTCGTGGCCAGCGATGGGCATGTGGCGTCAATGCTGGTGCTCTTCACGCCTCCCTCCAAGCCGCTGGCCCGACCTGCCGTTCCGGTGCCGGACGATCTCCCGGCTCCGATGGTGCGGGAGCATTTGGGCGATCTCACCGGTCGCAGCGCGGCCATGCAGCAACTCTTCGACATGATTGCGCTCGTGGCGGAAAGTCAGGCGACGGTCCTGATCCAGGGCGAAAGCGGCACGGGTAAGGAATTGGTGGCCAAGACGATCCATCGCCTCAGCGACCGCCGGGATAGGCCGTTTGTCGTGGTCGATTGCGGTTCATTGCCGGAGACATTGCTGGAGAGCGAGCTGTTTGGCCATATGAAGGGATCGTTTACCGGGGCCACGGCCACGAAGCGAGGCCTGTTCGAGGAGGCCGATGGCGGGACGATCTTTCTCGACGAGATTGCCGATACCACGCCGATCTTTCAAGCCAAATTACTGCGGGTATTGCAGGAAGGGGAAGTGAAGCGGGTTGGAGGGAATCAGCCGATCAAGGTTGACGTTCGAGTAGTTTCGGCGACGAATAAGGATCTGAGCGAGCTGGTGAAGGTGAAGGCGTTCCGGCAGGATCTCTATTACCGACTGGCCGTGTTGCCGTTGTACCTCCCTCCGCTTCGTGAGCGGCGAGAGGATATCCCGCTGTTGGTCGAGTATTTTGTCGCTGCGTCCTGCAAGCGCCATCGCCAGTCGCCGAGAGCGGTGTCTGCAGATGTGATGCATGCGCTCAGCGAGGCAGCCTGGCCTGGGAATGTCCGTGAGTTGCAGCATTACATTGAACGAGCGGTTGTCACCACCACGGGTCCTGACCTGACGTGTGGCGATATTGTGGCTCTGGGATCGAAGGCGCCGGAGGAAGGACTGCGGACAGTGGTTCGCGACGCGGTCAGCCTGACGGAACGGACTCGCATCGTTGAGGCCTTGAAGAAAACCGGTGGAAATCGGCTCCGGGCAGCCAAGATGCTCAAGATCAGCCGGGCCGGTCTCTACAATAAGTTGCGAGAATACGGCCTGCAATAGCCCCACGCATTGCCCTCATTTGCCCCAACGCATCCGCTGCAACTGTCCATCGAGATAGACAGTCTAACTAGCTGAAAATGCTTTGTTTTAGTGAATGTTGCTGATTGTGCTGTCCATCGTGATGGAATTATGTCTCTTGTGGCAGGTGCCCAATAAATAGGCGATGCATCACTGGAGCCGCTCCAGTATTGAAAAATAGAAATTATGCTGAAGGCGCCGTGAGTTAGGCATAACGCTTGCGGATAGAAACGGCTGCTGGTGAAGGCCTGGGTGATTTTGGACCGGCCTCCGAATGACCCACTCCTTCGCAAGAAGGAATCCTTCACCAGCTCTTTCTCTCTTGAAGGATGGCCGTGAGCGCGGAGGCCGGTCCCATCAAAACGGATCACGGAACGCGGTTCAGCAGTTTGGGGATAGAGCAGGGTTTTTTAACAAGCCGCCAATCATGGCGGGTTTAACCGGGGAGGCCGTTATATGAGGTCTTTTCTTTTCCAACCTACACGCAAGCGGAGGCGCACACAGGCTGCGCTGATGCTTCAAAGCGTGCTGCTCGTGGGCAGTCTGGTGGCGACACCGTGGCTGTTTGCGGCAGAAACGGGAGAAGGGTCCCATCAGGGACACGCCACTCCCGTCGCAATGCCGGGGTGGACCCAGCAACTGAAGGGTCAGACGGTGGTGGAAAACGCCATCGAGGGTCGCGCCGGCAATGCCGAGAAGATGGAGATGCAGCATCATCGGTTGATGGAGAAGCTGGGGGACCAGGCGAAGAAGGATGCGCAGGCGACCCCGACCTCCGGTGCGTTCAACGAGATGTCGATGATGCACCAGTACATGGGACAGGACGGCAGCAGCTTCCTGCTCATGACGGATTCGGGCAAGGGCGAGCCGGTCATGGCGTCCGGCGGCAAGTGCCCGGCCAATGCGCCGGTCAAGACGTACGATGTTTCGATGATCAACATCGAAATCAGCTTGAACCGGTGGCTCGATTTCTATCCCGGATATATGTATGTCCACACGGGTGAAATCGACAAGGTTCGTGCGGAAGAGGCCAAGAACAAGGCCGCTCGTGAAAAGGATGGATTCGATCCGGGCGCGGTGACGACCGGAAACCAGGGCGATGCGATTCAACCGCTGGTGCTGCGCGCCAATCAGGGCGATTGCGTCAAGATGACGCTGCGCAACCAGATGGAGAGCGAAGACGGCAGCTTGGTCATTCAAGCGTCCAGCATGATCGTGAGCGCGACCGGGAAGCCGGCGACGACCACCAATCCTGATACCGTCGTGTCTCCGGGCAAGACGCAGGAATTCGAGTGGTATATCAATCCTGGCATGCAGGAAGGTGTGCGGCAGTTCCATTCGTGGAGCAATGACCGCGAGTTGACGGTGTTGGGCCTGTTCGGCGCCTTCATCGTCGAACCGAAGGGCTCCAAGTACCTCGATCCGCTCGGCACGGGCGCGGCGCCCGATACGAAGGGCGGATGGCAGGTCATGATCGACAACGGTTCCGGACCGGACTTCCGCGAATTCGTGCTGTTCTATCACGAAATCGGCGACGAAGCCTTCCGTCCGTTGAACAAGAAGGGCGATTTCTTGCCCCAGCGCGATCCGTTGACGGACGCGTATCGTCCGGGTGGCCGCGCGATCAACTATCGCAGCGAGCCGTTCGGCATCGATCAGATGCACTTGCAGCATGAGTATTTCGGGTTCGAGGACGAGTCGATGGCGTACAGCGCCTATACATTCGGCGATCCTCCCACCACGGTGGCCCGCGGCTACCTGGGTGACCCGGTTAAGTGGCGGCTGGTGCACGGTGGCTCAGAAGTGTTCCATAGCCACCATCCTCACAGCGGAACCATCCGCTGGCAGCGCAGCCCGCGTTCGGATCAGGAAGAGCATTGGTACAAGGGGCAGGATGGTCCGGTGAAATATCCGGTCATTCGCACCAAGTCCGACCGGGTGGACGTGGAAGTGGTCGGTCCGTCCGAAGCGCTCGACCTGGAACCGGAGTGCGGCGGCGGTGGCTGTCAGCACCTGGCCGGTGAATTCCTCTATCACTGCCACGTGGCGCATCACTATGTTGCGGGCATGTGGGGGTACGGCCGGTTCTACAATACCCTCCAAGTCGGCGCGGCGCATACCGACACGATGCCGGATATGCGTGAGTTGCCTGATCGTCAGGGCCGCATGCGGCAGGGTGTCTCGTCGGACAAGTTGATCGGCTCAACCCTCGACTGG
>JBEBHO010000056.1:0-7918 GCA_040081095.1 Nitrospira sp. | reverse complement strand
TCTCACAAAGGGGCCTGAGAATCTCTCGGATGCGCAACTGTTGGCGATATTACTGAGGACTGGACGTCGTGACTCCTCAGCCGTCCAGGTGGCGATGGAGTTACTTCATCGTGTTGGAAGCCTGGCGGGATTAGCGCAAAGCGGAGTTCAGGAGCTGTATGAAATTTCCGGAATAGGACCGGCAAAAGTTGCCCAGCTCAAGGCGGCGCTTGAATTGGGCCGGCGCGCGATGGCAGTGCCCATCTCGACGGGGACAAAAATTTCCTCCAGCGCAGATCTGTTTCGGCACTTTCATCCCTTGCTCCGCGATCTGAAGCGAGAGATCTTCAAGGTCGTGCTGCTCGACGCGAAGAATACGGTCATGAAAGAGACCACGGTGTCGGAGGGCAGCCTGACCCTGAGCATTGTTCATCCTCGAGAAGCGTTTGCCCTTGCGGTCCGTGAATCCGCGGCGGGCGTGATCTTTCTGCATAACCATCCCAGCGGTGACCCGACTCCAAGCGTGGAGGATCGCCGATTGACGGATCGGCTGGTGACGGCCGGTGAGGTGCTGGGGATTCGAGTGCTGGATCACATGGTGATCGGGGACGGCCGCTATGTGAGCTTTTCAGACGAAGGATGGATTAAAATGTAAGCAGTGCCCTGTGTCACTTAAGAAGAGCGTAATTCAGCAACGGCGACAGCGAGGAGGTTGATGGTCGAGCAATACTGATGTCTTTCTAAAAGGAGGGTCTGCCATGGACGAGATTCGTCTCGAGTCCATCAGGAACATTGCGTTGGTGTCTAACGTCGGCGCAGGCAAGACATCCCTCACGGAGGCGCTGCTGTATGCGAGCGGTGCCATTCCAGCCTTAGGGTCCGTGCTCCAGGGCACGACCGTTTCAGATTTCGAACCGGAAGAACTCCACCATCACGGTTCCGCCAGTACCAGCCTTCTTCAGTTCACATGGAACCAAACGGCGATCTCGCTGGTCGATGCTCCCGGCGCGCTGAGCCTGTTGGGTGAATCGCTGTCTGCCTTACGAGCGGTTGATGCAGTTATTCTGGTGCTCAACCCCGGTGCCGGAGTTCGGACAGAACTGGCGCGTCTCTGGGCGAGAGTGCAAGAGCTGGATCTGCCCTGTCTCGTGTTCGTTAACGGGTTGGACAAGGAAGGCGCCGCATTGGACAGCGCGCTGGATGTCTGCCGGACGCAACTTGAGTGTACGCCGATTCCTATGGTGCTGCCTGTTCAGTCCGGTTCCGGATTCAATTCTGTGATCGATCTGCTGGACGAATCACTGATTCGCTCTGGAGCGACTTCTCAAAAAATAGAGCGCGCCGCAGTGCCGACTGAAATGGAGCCGGCAGTAAAGCAGGCGCGAAAACAATTAATCGAAGCGGTTGCTGAGAGTGATGACGGCCTGTTGAATAGGTATGTCGAGCAGGGGGACTTGACGCGCGATCAATTGGTTCAAGGACTGCGGAGCGATATTCTGACCAGGGCGTTTCTTCCTGTCTATGCCGGTTCGGCGCTGCACAATGTCGGGGTGTGGCCATTGCTCAACGCCCTTGTCGCATTGTTGCCGTCACCTACTGAGCGGACGGCTCTTCATCCTGTGCGAGGGGCCCATCCGGAAACCGGACAACCCTGTGAGCGGAAGGGACGTGCGGAAGAGCCGTTTTCAGGCCTGATCTTCAAGACCATTATCGACCCGTTTGTGGGCCGGCTTTCCTATTGCCGGATCTTGTCAGGAACGATCCAAGCCGACTCGGTTGTTCTCAATGGGACAAGGCACGTCCGTGAGAAGCTCGGCCATTTCTATACGATGATCGGCAAGAAGCATGTCGCGATTGGCTCGGCGAAGGCAGGGGAGATTGTGGCGATCGGAAAGCTCAAGGATACGCAGACCGGTGATACGCTTTGTCACGAGAGTGCGCCGATCGGCTATTCCGGCCTCGGGTTGCCTCGTCCGGTACTCTCGTTCGCGATTGAGGCTAAATCCAAGGCGGAGATCGACAAGGTGAGCCTTGGTTTGCACAAACTGATTGAGGAAGATCCGACGTTGGAATTTGTTCGCAATCCCGAAACCAAAGACATGGTGCTCAGTGGAATGGGACAGCTCCATATCGATCTGGCTCTGGAAAAGTTGCGCCGGAAATTCGGAGCAGAGGTCACGCTTCACACGCCGAAGGTGCCGTATCGGGAAACGATCAAAGCCACGTCGCAGGCGCAGGGGAAGTACAAGAAGCAAACCGGCGGCCATGGCCAATATGGCGATTGCTGGTTGGAGATTTCCCCTGTGGCGAGGGGGGAAGGGTTTAGGTTTGAGAGTCGGGTGGTCGGGGGAGTGATTCCGAGGAATTTTATTCCGGCGATTGAGAAAGCGTGGTGGAGGCCATGCAGGAGGGCGGGCTCAGCGGATTTCCTGTTGTGGATGTGCGCGTGGCGGTCTATGACGGATCCTCTCACGCCGTTGACTCATCCGAGATGTCATTCAAGATTGCCGGGTCGATGGCCTTCAAAAAGGCGATGGAAGCGGGACGCTCTGTTCTGCTTGAGCCGCTGATGTCGGTTGAGATTGAGACGCCTACCGATACCGTCGGGGCGGTGATGGGGGATATCAACGCGCGCCGAGGGCGCATCGTCTCGGTCAATGCTGACGATCATGCTGAACAGATCAACGCGCTCGTGCCTCTAGCGGAGTTGCTGAAGTATGCGCCGGTGTTGAATGCGTTGACCGGTGGGCGGGCAGCTATGCGATGGAGTTTGCGCGCTACGAAGAAGTCCCCCGGGAATTGGCAGAGAAAATCAGTGAGGCGCACAAGGTTGAACGGCATGCTATGGCTGCGCACTGAAGCCGATCAGTCGGTGGATTTGAGAACGACGTAGAAGGCGCGGTTTTCACGGAGCACGCGGAGGAGCACCGTGTCGCCGCGGCGCACACGCGATGTTGCCGATGTAAATTCACCGACCGTCCCGACATCCGCGCGATTGACCTCCTTGATCAAATCTCCTTCGCGAAGGCCTTCGGCGTGGGCGAGGCTGCCTGGGTCCACTTTCGTGATGAGGACACCGCGGGCTTCGCGCAGCTTGAACTTATCTGCCAAACCGGCGGTGAGATCCTGGAGGTCGAGCCCAAGACGTACTTCGGTGTGAGATTGCGGCAGTGACGCTACAACGGCCGTGTCCCGTCGCTCACTGAGGGGAACCGTGAGTATTTGTCGGGTGAAATCGCGGACGACTTCAATCTTCGGAGCCGCACCAGGCGGAAGCGCTCCAATCAAGCGGGAGAGTTTATTGGGAGAGTCCACCACACTTCCGTCGATCGTGAGAATAATGTCGCCGGGCCTGATGCCGGCTTCAGCGGCAGGGTCTTTCTGAAACACTTCATTGACCAGCACCCCTTCACCTTCAGCCACGCCGAACTTCTTCGCCAATTCCGGTGTCAGTGGTTGAATGCCGACCCCCAGCCATCCGCGCACGACTTTGCCGCGCGCAATGAGCTGCTGGATAACCTGTTTGGTCATGTTCGAGGGAATGGCAAAGCCGATGCCCTGCGCAAAGTTGATGATCGCCGTATTGATGCCGATGACTTCTCCGCGCAAGTTGAAGAGCGGTCCGCCTGAGTTTCCAGGGTTAATCGAGGCGTCGGTCTGAATGAAGTTTTCGTAGCGGGAGAGATTGACGTTTTCCCGTCCGATGCCGCTCACCACGCCGAGCGTGACGGTGCGATCGAGCCCGAACGGATTGCCCACGGCGAGGACCCACTGACCGACTCGAATGGCGCTGGAGTCGCCAAAGTGGGCGAAGGGCAAGGGCCGATCTGCGGTGACTTTCAGGAGCGCCAGGTCCGTATCCGGATCCTTGCCCACGACCTGCGCGATCAGCTTCGTCTTGTCGAATAAGCGGACTTCAATCTCCAGCGCATCGCCGACCACGTGGTTGTTCGTGACGATATGCCCCTCAGTGTCCACAATCAGACCCGACCCGGAGCCGGATGCGCCTGGTGCGCGGTCCGCGCCGGATTCCCGAGGGCGTCCTGTCGCCGGCATAGGAAACAGATTCACCACGGACGGCTTGGCTTGTTCGGCGAGATCCATGATAACGGTCTGGATCTCTTCGAGCATCCGAATGCCGGGGGAATCGCTGAGCGCTGCTGTGGCGCCGGAATCTGACCATGGAGAAAGAAACGAGATGAACGCGACAGCCGCTATGAGAGACCTATAGCTACGCATCATGTTTGTATTCTACCGGATAGAAGGACGGTCTGCCTACACCTAGGCTGACTGGGTTGCCGCCGATGGGGTTGTGGAGGAACGGCGACGTGTAAACCAGGTCGTCAGATGATCCAGCTCCGTCTGTCCTCCCACGAGGACGACGATGTCGCCGGAACGGAAGGTCAGGTCCTCAGCGGGCGCCAATAAGAACGGACCACGCAGCACCGTGGCGATATGAATGGACGAGGAACGCGGCACATCCCCGAGGCGTTGCCCGATCGCGCCGGAGTTTCGCGGAATCATAACCCGTTCGATGGCAGCGGAACGGTGGCTCAGGTCTTGCTGAAGACGCAGGAGATCGTCATGAATGGTTTCCAGCTTGAGCTGTCTGATCTGGACATCGAGTTCAACCAGCGATTGTTTAAGAGTCTGGATCCGCGCCGTGGCGCGATTGATAGAAGTGTCGACTTCGGAGAGGTCTGAAATGGAGAGGGTCCGTTCAGAGGAGCGGCGTCCAATCTGCCCGACAATCTGCTGACCGAGATCATGAGTGACTTCATCGATATGCTCAAGCAGGGTGGACGCCTGCCAGTGAAGCCGGAGGATCTGGACCTTGCGATTGACGCGCTCAGAAATGGCGATCACGGTCTCATGGAGAGCGGTACCCGTGATCGACAATTCTTTTTGAAGGCGATTGAGGAAATCGAAGCGCATAATTTTTACAATCTGCACAGTCTGATAAGAGTGATTATGTCAACTCTTAGATTTGACTGAGCGTTGATCCTTTGATCTTGTACTCTTCTCGACCGTTCTTGATCAAGAGAGCTCGCCTTTTCCGAGTGCCTCATGCGTCATAGCATGAGGCATAGATTGACAGTCAGGCGCTCAGAGCGTAGATCCTGAACACTAGTGTAACTCATATCATCATCGTTTGAGGACTTCTATGCCGATTCATCCCTTGGCCGGTCAGCCGGCTCCGCCGTCCATGCTGGTTGATGTGAATAAGCTGATGTATGCCTATACGACTGATAAACCCGATGTCACCGCTCGTGACCAGCGTGTGACATTTGGGACATCCGGCCACCGTGGGTCATCCTTCAAGCGAAGCTTCAATGAGGATCATATCCTTGCGGTCACGCAGGCGGTCTGTGAATACCGCGTCGCACAGCAGACCACCGGGCCGCTCTATCTTGGGAAAGATACCCACGCGCTTTCGGAGCCGGCGTTTATTACCGCGCTTGAAGTGCTTGCAGCCAACGGCGTTCAGGTGATGATCGATCAGGATGGTGGCTTTACACCGACCCCGGTCATCTCTCATGCGATCTTGACCTACAACCGTGGCCGCACCTCCGGTTTGGCCGATGGCATTGTCATTACCCCGTCGCATAATCCTCCGGAAGACGGCGGCATCAAGTACAACCCGCCACATGGTGGACCGGCGGATACGCAGGTCACCAAGTGGATCGAAGACCGGGCCAATGCCCTTCTTGCTGCCAAGCTTCAAGGGGTAAAGCGCCTTTCTTATGAGCAGGCCAGAAAAGCGGGCACGACGCATCTGCATGACTACATCAACGCCTACGTGAGGGATCTTAGTCATGTCGTGGATATGGACGTCATCAAGGCGGCCACGCTGAAGCTCGGCATCGACCCACTGGGCGGCTCCGGTGTGGCCTATTGGCAGCCGATCGTCGAGCGCTATGGATTGAACATTCAAAATGTGAACCCCACGGTCGATCCCACCTTCCGCTTCATGCCGTTGGACTGGGATGGAAAAATCAGAATGGATTGCTCCTCGCCCTATGCCATGGCGAACTTGATCGCACTCAAGGATCGCTTTGACGTCGCATTCGGCAACGATGCCGATAATGATCGCCATGGGATCGTGACCAGAACTGCCGGCTTGATGAATCCGAATCATTATCTGGCCCTGTCGATCGCCTATCTTTTTGCCAATCGTCCCGGCTGGAAACCCGATGCGGGTATCGGCAAGACGTTGGTCAGCAGCAGCTTGATCGATCGTGTGGCGGGCAAGCTCAAGCGGAAGCTCGTCGAAGTGCCGGTGGGGTTCAAGTGGTTCGTGAGCGGCTTGCTTGATGGCTCGCTCGGATTCGGCGGAGAAGAAAGTGCCGGCGCGTCTTTCTTACGAAGGGATGGGACCGTCTGGTCCACGGACAAAGACGGCATCATCATGGATTTACTCGCAGCCGAGATGATGGCCAAGACCGGCAAAGATCCGGCACAGCTCTATGGGGAGCTGACGAAGGAGTTGGGTGAACCAGTCTATGAACGGATCGATGCCTCGGCCACGCCTGAGCAGAAGACGATTCTCTCGAAGCTCTCCCCTGCTCAAGTTCAAGCGACCGAACTCGCCGGGGACAAGATCGTCGGGATGATGACGACGGCTCCCGGCAACGGTGCCGCGATCGGCGGGTTGAAAGTCGTGACCGAACAAGGCTGGTTTGCCGCCAGGCCATCTGGGACGGAAGATGTGTACAAGCTCTATGTGGAGAGTTTTCGCGGCAAAGAACATCTGAAACGAATTCAGGACGAAGCCCAGGCGTTAATTGCTAAGGCTCTGGCCTCAAGCAAGTAAGAGTATCCGCTATGTTTGAACTCGGCAGTACCGCTGTGCTGATCTGGGGCCTACTCTTCGGAGCGATCGGCACAGGGTTCTTCATCTATGGCAAGAAGCAGAAATCGATCGTGCCTCTCTACGTCGGCATTGCCCTTTGTGTCTTCCCCTACTTCGTCACTAACGTCTACGCCCTCGTATTGATCGGCGTGGTACTCATGGCGGTTCCATACTTTATGCGGATGTGAGTCTGTCTGGTGAGTGGCAGCCATCGTGTAGCGATGGCTGCCACAGGTCTCACATCTATTCTAGAAGCGATGTCTATTTGTTGTAGAACGACACAATGCGATCGACTCCGGTTCGCAAAGTTTTGCGCCATTCCATCTCAAGACCAGAGGTCATCTTCTCATCGCATTCCTTCACGCTCTTCACAAGAGAGTTGATCCAAAAGTCGTACAGGTTTGGATCGATATTCATCTTCTTCTTGCTGTGACTCTCCCCGATGCGATCAATCCCGGTTGTACCGACCCCGTTACCGCCCAAATGCATGAACATCATCGAGATGCCTTGCCGCAGGAGCGATTTCTGTTTGGCCATTTCGGTCTTGGCAAACATGGGGGCAATCGTCGGATGGCTTGCGAGAAAATTGCTGTAAAACACATCGAAAAACTTGGGGTTTACGCAACAACGGCTGTAACTCTCCTTGACCTCTACTAAGGACATGGCCACTCCTCGCAAGAGACGGTGTAGGTCTCCGGCAGTGCTCAACTTGAGATGGTCTTGGCATGGGGGAGCACGTCCCAAAGCTCAAGCTGGACCGGCCATCCGTTTCAATCATCTATCGGAATATTCGCGTTGAACTTAAGCGGTTGATATGTCTATAGAATTAGACACCAGTGTCGTGAATTGAACAGGCGATGGCACTCGATAATCCTGAAAAAGTATGGAGGTAATGAATGGGAGAGCGAAGATGAGCGCAGCGAGAAGCTCGACTATGATGTCAATGTATGAGTGGTGTGCTGCTCCGCGTGATAGGAACTTCTGACGAGCGGTCCTGATTCGACATGAGTGAAGCCCATGGCCAAGCCTTCTTCTTTGAGCGTGGCGAAGTCGGAGGGGTCGTAGTAGCGGGCGACAGGCAGATGC
>JBEBHO010000145.1:0-7923 GCA_040081095.1 Nitrospira sp. | reverse complement strand
ATCCGATTTAATGCGCTGCATCATGCCGGCAAAGAGGTCGTAGCCTTCTTTTTTGTACTCTATGAGCGGATCCTTCTGCCCGTAACCGCGGAGGCCGATGCCGTCGCGCAGGTGATCCATGCCGAGAAGGTGGTCTTTCCAATGGTGGTCGACGACCTGGAGCATGAAGGTCTTTTCCAGGAAGCGCATCAATTCTGAGCCCAGCTCCTGTTCCTTCCGCTCATAGCCGTCGTGCACGAGTTTCTTGAGATCTTCCGTCAGGGCGTCGCGGCCGAGATCGCGGAGTGAATCGCCGCGATCCTGCTTGCCTTGGGTGATATCGAGCCCGAATTGGCCGTGCATCATCTCGACGAGACCGCCCATGTCCCATTCTTCGGGATACTGTTCGGCCGGGCAGTAGATGGCCATGGCGGAGTCGATGATGTCCGCCATCATGTCGAGGAGATCGGCTTTCAGATTCTCGCCGGCCAGCACGGCGTGGCGGTGCTGATAGATGACTTCGCGCTGCTTGTTCATCACATCGTCATATTCGAGCAGCTGTTTGCGGATCTCGAAGTTGTGCGCCTCGACCTTCTTCTGCGCGTTGGCGATGGCGCGGGTGACCATGCCGTGTTCGATGGGGACGCCTTCTTCCATGCCGAGTTTCAGCATCAGCTGCGAGACGCGCTCGGAGGCGAAGATCCGCATGAGGTCGTCTTCGAGAGACAGATAGAACCGGGATGATCCGGCGTCGCCCTGGCGCCCGGCGCGGCCGCGCAACTGGTTGTCGATGCGGCGGCTTTCGTGTCGTTCGGTGCCGAGGATGTGCAAGCCGCCGGCCGCGACGACTTCCTGCTTGTTCTTTTCGCAGTCGCTGCGAATTTCTTCGAATATTTCCAGCTTGCGGGATTCCACCAAGTTCTCTTCGCGATAGAGGATCTGCTTGAACATGAAGTCGGCGTTGCCGCCGAGGAGAATGTCGGTGCCACGGCCCGCCATGTTGGTGGCAATGGTGACGGCGCCTTTGCGCCCGGCCTGGGCGACGATTTCGGCTTCGCGTTCGTGCTGCTTCGCGTTGAGGACGTTGTGTTTGACCCCGTTCCGGCTCAGCAAGCCCGAGAGTTTCTCCGACTTTTCAATGGAGATCGTGCCGACGAGCACCGGCTGCCCGCGCTCGTTGCAGTCCTTGATCTCTTCGACAATGGCTTCAAACTTTTCTTTTTCGGTCCGATAGACCACGTCGGCATAGTCGAGCCGGACCATCTTGCGATTTGTCGGGACGACGTTCACGTCGAGATTGTAGATCTTGGCAAATTCCGCGGCTTCCGTGTCGGCCGTGCCGGTCATGCCGCCGAGCTTCTTGTACATACGGAAGTAGTTCTGGAACGTGACGGAGGCCAAGGTCTGATTCTCATTGGCGATCTTCACGCCTTCTTTGGCTTCGACGGCCTGGTGCAGCCCGTCGCTCCAGCGGCGGCCCGGCATGAGACGCCCGGTGAATTCATCGACGATGATGACTTCGCCGTCTTTCACGACATAATCGACATCGCGCTTATACAAAGCATAGGCCTGGAGCGCCTTGACGACATGGTGGACCAGGTCCATGTTGTCCGGATCGTAGAGGTTGTCCACGCCCAGAAGCTTCTCAACCCGGATGTTGCCCTCTTCCGTCAACGAGGCGGTCTTGGTTTTTTCTTCGATCGTAAAGTCATGTTCAGGCTTCAACTGCGGGATCACGGAGTTGATCCGGTAGTACAGATCCGTGGTTTGATCGGTTGGCCCCGAGATGATCAAAGGGGTTCGGGCTTCATCGATCAGGATGCTGTCCACCTCGTCCACGATCGCAAAGTTCAGCTCGCGCTGGACGCATTGGCCCAATTCGCTCACGATCAGATTGTCGCGCAAGTAGTCGAATCCGTACTCGTTGTTCGTTCCGTAGGTGATGTCCGCATGATAGGCCTCCCGCCTCGTGCAGGGGCGGAGGGACTGTAGGCGCCTGTCTGCGGCGTCGTATGCGGGATCGTAGAGAAACGAGGCGTCGTGTTGAATGATACCGACGGACAATCCCAGTGCATGATACAGCTGCGCCATCCATTGGGCGTCGCGCTTGGCGAGGTAGTCGTTCACGGTGATCAGGTGCACGCCCTTGCCTTCGAGGGCGTTCAGATAGATCGGGAGCGTCGCGACGAGGGTCTTGCCTTCGCCGGTCTTCATTTCCGAGATGCGGCCCCGGTGGAGGATCATGCCGCCGATGAGCTGGACGTCGAAATGACGCATGCTCAGCCGACGCCGGGACATCTCGCGGCAGACCGCAAAGGCCTCGGGAAGAATATCGTCGAGCGTCTGGCCATCGGCCAACCGCTGCTTGAAGACCGGGGTTTTCCCAACGAGATCCTGATCGGACAAGGGCGTGAGGCTGGATTCCAGCTCGTTGATGCGCGCGACAATCGGCATCAACGCTTTGATTTCACGGTCGTTCTTGCTGCCGAAGACGAGATTCAGGAGTTGAGTCAACATAGAGGGCGCACTATGGTCATAACAATATTAATTGCGGGAGAGGTCGATCCACCGCACAAAATGGTCCGCGCAGTATACAGCAAACTTTTTACGAATCCTATCAGGAAGACACTGGTTTCTACTGAACAGGCATCTTGACTCCATCGGCGGCTCTCCAGTACCATCGGTGCGCCGGTCCTGTTAGGGTGTGAGTATGACGCAGGGTGTGATGAAACGGTTTCTCGCTTGCTTCCTTGTCCTCTGTGTTCTTGTGGTCGGGGGCCTTGCCTCGGCGCAATCGATCTCGCACGAATCCCATCATAATACGCATCATCAGAAAGCCACCCATAGTACATCCCTCTGCACCTGGATGTGTGCAGCCGGGAATGTCCTTGACGGTGTCAGTGCGCCTGAGCTGATCGAGCGATCACCTGTGGCGGTTTCAGATCAGCCAGTTCTTCAGTTAGTTCCTCGCATCGCTCTCGATTATTCGACTCCCCGCGGCCCTCCATCGAACCACGCAAGTTAGTTGAGCCTGACTAGAGTGACCTTGTCCAGTCCCGGATCCTTCTCCGGTGACGGATGGTTTCATCACATAGTCTGAGCCTCTCTACCCATTCGTACAGATTGCGGTCAACGCATGTGTTCTTAGCAAGAGTGATGGACAGATGATGATGGCAGATCAGCAGGGACGGTTTCCGTTTTCGGCCTGGGGTGTATCGTTTGGCGTACACGGAGTGGCGCTCTGCGTCGCATTTGTGTTGGCGGCTCAGGTGCAGCCCATCATCAAGGAAGAAATCTTCCAGTGGGACGTTGCCATGGTTGAGCCGTCTCGCGAGGTGGCACGAACCGAAATGCCCTCGCCTGCGCCGGCCGTGCAGCCGTCGAAACCGGCCACGGTGCGGACGGTGCAGCCCGTTCAACCAGTCGAGCCGACGTCCGACATGGTCATGACCCGCGTAGCCTCGCAATACAGTCCGGAAGTCGTGCATCCGACGATCGTGCCACCTAAGCCGGAGCCGGTGAGGGAAGTGAATGAGGCGAAAGCCAAACCGGTTGAGCCGCAAGAGATGAAGAAAGAGGAGCCGAAGAAGGAAGAGGTGACGCCGCAGGAAGTAGTGAAGCCGACGCCTGTCGCCAAGGACGTATCGCCGCCAGTCGAATCGGTGGCGACAGCCCAAGCGTATGAGTCTCCCGCGCCGTCCCACGCGCATCACGCGGAGTCTGCTCCTGTGATTCATCATGAGGGTCCGTCTCCTGAAGAGATGGCGCCTGAATGGCGGCCGCTCGTAGCGGTGAGGGAAGGATCGGCAAAGGCAATGCCCGCGCCGGCGGCAGAATCGACTGCGGTAGCCGCCGCGCCAGTCCAGGCTCCACCGCACCATGCCAATGCGCCGGTCGTCGCCAACGCGGCTTCCGTTCGCCCGGCGACGAAGGCGGACAATGCGTGGCTAGCGGAGTCGCTTGGCCGGCGCATCAAGGAACTGACGCGGTATCCCAGTTCCGCTCGGTTGAATGGATCGGAAGGGAAGGTGGTGTTGCGTGTGATTCTTCGTGCCGACGGGCATCTGGCCGATGTGACGGTACACCGCAGTTCCGGTCATGACGTGCTTGACCGTGCGGCCATGGAAACCGTTCGGTTGGCCTGTCCCATCCATATGAAGCAGGCCTTGAGCGCGGCGGAAGTCGCGGTCTATGTGCCGATCGTCTATAGCTTGCAAGGGTAGGCGTGGAATGAAGAGGACGTCCATGACACCTATATTCACGAGTGGAATCTTGAGATGCCTCGGAGCCGGCAGCAGTCTGGTGCTCTGCGCATCGATTGTCCTGGCTGAGTCCGCGCCATCGTTCGTGCTTGGTCCCAAAGTGACGACAGACCGCAAAGTGCGGGCGGTCGTAGGCCCATCGGTGCAGATCGATGACAAGGGACAGATTTCTTTGGCCTGGGTGGAAGAAGACAAGGATGCGCGCACGGTGCTGTACTCACGCATCGAGAAAGTAGAAGGTCTCATTGGCGAGTTTGTGCGTGTCAATGATTCACGCGAAGTGCCCTACAGTCGGCAAGAAGCCCCGGCGCTCGTCGTGTCCGGTAACGATGTTCTGATGACCTGGGCTGTGACTCATCCCAAGGTCACTCCGGACAAGCCCTTCTCCAATGATCTCCGCTTAAGCCGGTCCACCGATGGCGGGAAGACGTTTCAGCCGTCGGTGTTGGTGAATGACGATCAGTTGGTCATCGGCCATAGTTTCGATTCGATCCATGTGGCGCCCGACGGCGTCGTCCACATGGCCTGGATCGACGGGCGGGAAGGGAAGAAAGAATCCGGCACCTTTGTGACGCGCTCCACCGACCGTGGCCGCACCGTGGAAAAGAATTTGAAAGTCGATGAGAACACCTGCGTCTGTTGCCGGACCTCGATGACCAGTGGCCCGGACGGAACGCTGTATGTCGCCTGGCGAAAAATTCTGCCGGGCGATATCCGGGAGACCGTCGTCGCCCGTTCGACCGACGGAGGCCAGACCTTCGCAGCTCCGGTGATTGTCGGTCATGACAGGTGGGTGTTCCCCGGTTGTCCGCACCGGCCGGCGTCAATCGGAACGGATCGTCTGGGGCGTCTCTATGTCGTCTGGTACACGGAAGGGTCAGACGAAACGCCGTCGATCTATCTGGCCTACTCGGATGATCGGGGCGAGACGTTTTCGCCGAAACAGAAGTTGAATTTGTCGAAGGGCACCTTCCCGGACCATCCGCAGATGGCGGTCGATCAGGACGGTCGTGTGGTCATTGTCTGGGAAGAGCAGTCGCCGGTGAGGCGCGAAGTCGTGGTGGCGGTGTCGCTCGATCGCGGGGCGACATTCAGTGTGCCCCAGAAGTTGAATGACAAGAAGGGCCAAACGCCCACGCTCTCGATCAATGCGCAGGGAGTTGCCGCGCTGGCCTGGATGGAACATGCGATGCCGGCCCATCGCCTTGTGGTGCAGACGCTCCAACTTCCGGTTCCTAAAGTCGTCGCGAGGCAGGAGCCGTAGCAGGATGCGGAAGCGAATGACGCGATTTGGGATGATGGTCATGCTCTGCGGGGTGACTCTTGCCGTCACCCTGCCGAGTCTGGCCCATGATCCATTCACCTCGCTCAAGATGAGCCGACTACCGGCCGGAAGCCAGGCTGTGCCATTTGAGCTGACGGCATTAGATGGGAAGGTTGTAAAGTTAAGCGATTTGGCAGGCAAAGTCGTGTTGGTGAATTTTTGGGCAACCTGGTGCGGGCCCTGCAAAGAGGAAATGCCGTCGCTGGCTCGCTTGCAGCAACAGCTGGACCCTAAGAAATTTGTGTTGCTGACCGTGACGACAGATCTGCAACGCCAGGGCATCGCCCAGTTTCTCTCGCATGTGGGCGTGACGGTGCCGGTCCTGTTCGATGAAGATCAGGAAGTATCGCGATCCTTCATGGTGCGCGGGTTGCCGACTACCGTCATCATTGCTCAGGACGGGATGCTGGCCGGTCGGGCCGTGGGGCCTCGCGCCTGGGATAGTCCAGAGTCGGTGGCGCTGATGCGACAGATAATGGAGAGCGGGAAATGAAACGGTGGATGCCGGTGCATTCGCGCATGCTGCCCCTCGCGCTCGCCACGGCGATGGTCTACCTGACCCTGTCGGTCAGTGCCGCGGCCTGCCTCTTCTCGCACCAGAGCACAGCTCAGAATCCATCCTCGAACGCGCATCACCATACCGGCAGCACGGTTCATTCTTCACTGTGCGCATGGGCCTGCCATGCGAATCCAACCGTCGATCTGCCATCCACCGCGCCACAGGCGCAAGCCCCGCACGTATTTGCCTGGCTGTTGCTGATCGCGGCCGGGTTGTTTTCGTTGTTAACTCAGCAGTCGGCGCAATCGCGCGCGCCTCCTCGTCGGTAATTTTTCAACTCAACGTTCATTCGGTCACAACTTTCTGCCGGAACCGGTTTGCCTGGTCTGGAGGATGGTGTGCCATTCATCTCAAGAAGGAGTACGGGTCATGGTGTCGTTCAAGTGCGTGAGTCGATTTTGCGGTGTGGTTACCCTGTTCGGGAGTCTGGCAATCGGGCCAGCAGTCGTGGAGGCGCAAGAGCCGGTTCAAACTGACGGGCTGTCCGCGTCGCCGCGCGAACAAGAATTGCGCGGGCAGTTGAAAGGGATTCTCCAAGAATTGGACGATCTTCAGAAGAGTCGGGAAAGTGCCGTGCCCCCGGCAGAGCGGCCGAAGACCGTGACGGAAAAAGTGAAACCGGAGCAGGCGGAGGAAGTCGCCGGAGCGATGCCGGAATATGAATTGGCCGATACCAGCATTGTCAGCAAGCGGCTGCAAAAGCGCCCGGAGGGAGTATCCTTTTCCGCCACCATTCCGGCGGAGACTGATTCCCAGCCGACGAGAACCATGAAGGAGTCGATGGAGTCATTGCCGGGCGTGGTGCTCCGGCAAGCCAACGGGCCGCGCGATTTCAGCATGATGATCCGCGGGCAGGGCGCCAAAACGACCTTCGCGGTACGAGACATCAAGATGTACGAAGACGGGTTCATTCAGACGCAGTCGGACGGCCTGTCTCGACTGGATATTCACGATCCCTGGTTCATGCGCAGTACCGAAGTGATTCGAGGGGCGTCGTCGTCTCTGTATGACAACTACGCGCTGGGCGGCATGGTCCATTTCAGGACCAAGCGCGGAAGCGACATCAATGGATTTGAGTCGTTCCTGTCGGGCGGTTCCTACGGCTACCACAAGGAAGCCTTTGCCGTAGGGCAGGAGACCGAACACCTGGATGTGTCGCTGTTTGCCAGCAACGTCGGAGAAGACGGCTACATTGCCAATAGCACGTACAAGACGCAAACGTTGAATTTCAACTTGCGTTTCAAGATCGACGACAAACAGAGCTTCTACTTCAAGGTAATCAGCAATTGGCTGGACAGCCGGGTCCCGACCCGGTTGACCCAGGCGCAATTCTTGACCGACGACCGGCAGGCCGGCGGCACTCAGACAACCTGTGTGGCCGGTTCCTACAACGCCGGTTGCGCAAATGCCGCGGCGCTTCGCCAAGGACGTCAGGATCGCCGGACCATCGTTGGCGGTATGTATGAGCGGCAGCTGAATGCCAACACGGTGCTCACGATCGAAGGCGACTACGATGTGAAAGACATCAACCAGACCTTCAGTCAGATCAGCGACAACGTGAATCCCAACTACAAGCATTACACGGATCTCCGGCATGAAGGACGGCTGGGCGACATGCCGTTGAAGAGCTACGTCGGGTTCTTTGCAAACCGGATGGAGCAGGAAGGGCAGTCGTTCGAGAATTTGGCCGATGGCCAAGGGACCAGGGGCCGGCTGCTCGCGAACAATCGAGGCTACATCAATAACGTCGGCGGCCGCTTCCGGGAAGATCTGGAGTTCGTGCCGAAGTGGACGTTGAC
>JBEBHO010000079.1:0-2068 GCA_040081095.1 Nitrospira sp. | reverse complement strand
CAGCGACGCCGAGTCCTATCACTGAGCCCTCTGTTCGAAGTGGGGTCATACATCTCCCCCGACTTACTGGCCATGTCCTGTCGTCTTCGATCAGTCAACGCGAGGCCGAATCGTTGTCGTCAGACTCTGCTGACTCGTGGGGGCGCAGGGCGGCTGACCGATTCGATTGGAGTGAGGCATGACTCCTGACGAACTCCTGAAAGAAGGGCACATCCTCGCGAGGCCCTGTGTCCATCTGACTCGTCAAGGAAGCGACTACGCCGGAGTCTGGGGCGGGATGGGGGTCGTTCCCCTGCGGGATGCACGATTCCGCCACTGGCTTTCGGTAGCGTGCCGCGCCGTACCGGGAGAACATGGATTGACCGGCTGTGTCAGCGTCTATACCAACCAGGAAGATCGGGCGACAGGGCTGGTCCTGGTCAATCGGCAGGCCGCGCTCCCACCGATCCCGGACGGCATCAAATTGTATGCGCAACCGGCCACATGCTTCCCCCCGCTGGATGCGATCTTTCGGTATGGGTCTGCTGCGGTTCAGACGTGGCTGCGTGCGAATCAATGGCGGCCGGAATGGGGCTATAGTCCGCAGTTCAGAGACCATCAGATCACGGCGTTGTGCGCCTCGGCCTATCAGGAGCAATTGGATTTAAAGGGTCGCGCAATCGATGCGGTTCTGGGCGGCTGGCCGATGCCCTGGCGAGTTGGCGACTGGGAAGAGCGGCCCGATCGCCAGTTGCTCATCTGGACCTGGCAAAACTCTCCCCCGTGGATAGAGCTGTGGCACGATCGCGGGCAGCTCCGTGTGGTGCAGCGCGTCGTGGAATAAGGCGGTCTACTCGTTTTTCCATACAAATTCGACAGTGGAGAGCCTGCCTGTGGATGCTGCGACGGCGTCTCGTGGAACATGTGCTCTCTCGAAAGAGGGGGGGACGGGTAGAAGTGAGTCTGGTAGAGTGGCCCTTTACGACTGGAAGGGGCCGTCGGGATGGAATGGATCGAGTGGGTGCTCAGCAGAGAGTTTCGTCAGTTCATCCTCGACAATAATCTCTTTTTCCCTCTGCTGTTTGTCGGTCGTTTTTTCGGCATCACCACAATTGAACTGATCTGGCCGACTCGGGTGATTGAGTATCGCAAGGTCGTGCTGAAGGATCTAACCGTTGCCCTGCTCTATTTCTTTGTGATCTTCCCGTGTGCGGTCTATCTTGATCGCTGGATAGCCATCCGTCCGAATCTCCCCGACGCCATACTGACTCTGCCCTTCCCGGTGCGCGTGTTCTGCTATTTCGTCGTGGCAGACTTTGGACATTACTGGATCCATCGGTTGATGCACACGAAGTATGTCTGGCGCATTCATAAATGGCATCATGCGCCCAAATATATGTACTGGCTTGCCGGAGTGCGAGGCACCGTACCTCAGCAGGTCATTGTCAATCTGCCCTATATTTTCGCCTGGTCGCTTTTGGGATTGACCCCGTGGTGGATGGAGCTTGCCATAGGAGCATTCAATGGGCTTCAGAATGATTGGATGCACGTGAATGTGACCTGGCGGTCGAATTGGCTGGAGTGGTTTGTTGTCACGCCACGGTATCATCACATTCATCACAGCGATAATCCCCTTCATTACAAGGCGAATCTCGCTGCGCTGTTTACGATATGGGATCGGTTGTTTGGGACTTACGTTGATCCTGATCGCATCACAGAACCGCTGACCTTCGGGATCGGAGAGGATGTTCCGCTTGTGCGGCTCGCGGTAGGGGTGTGACGGTGGATAATCGATTGCCGCTCATGTGGGCGGATGGTGGTTGGTTAGCCTCAATGCTAAGAGGATGGGAGGAGCCTGATCGATTTCGATCTGTGTGCCGAGCCGATGAATAAGCTGGGCAATGTCGAGTCCCATATAGAAAGAGGGGATCCCATAAAGTTTTCGATGGCTCGTGCGTAAGAGGTTTTCTGCTGCATTCTGATGTCCGGTAAAACGTTTCAGGTTCGCCGCCGCCAGGTGAATTAGCGCTTGAAAGAACTGCCCCTGTTCAGTCTTTCGCCCAGCCGCATGCCAGAATCCTTCAAAGAC
>JBEBHO010000080.1:0-2074 GCA_040081095.1 Nitrospira sp. | reverse complement strand
TCGACCCGCTTGAGCGCAGCCAACGCCGTATCCCACATGCCGGGCGGGTACTTCTTCCCCAGCTTGTAGTACTCCACGCAGGCTTCCGTGGTGATGGTGAATCCGGGAGGGACGGAAATGCCCAGGTTGGTCATCTCGGCCAGGCCGGCGCCTTTGCCGCCCAGCAACTCCTTCATGTTGGACGTGCCTTCCGCCTTGCCGTCTCCGAAGTAGTACACGTATTTCTTTGCCACGCCTGCTCTCCTTTGCGATCGACTAACTGCACTTAGACGACTGATCTGCTTGCCGCCATTTCGAGTTGAAGCCGGTATCGATTGACCAAATACCGACGCGTCAGCATCCCGAAGGCCATCACCGCCGCAACAAACCCGACAAATCCGACCAGGCGGTAGTCCGCCTTGATTCCGCGATCCACGTAGTAACGCCCGTCCGAGCCCTGTCGTACTTTGGTGTTCTTATCCAGCACATGCGGTTTGCCTGTCGGATCAGAAAGATTGATCCATTCGGAACAGAGGCGGATGGGCTCAGTCGCTCCGGTGAGACGCTGCCAACTGAGACGAAGACAGACGTCGTCTTGAGGATTGAACTGATCCTGCGTCTTGACCAACTCATCCAGGTTGACGCCGCTCGCCCACATGCCGAACAGGAAAATCCCGTTGCACACCACGATCAGAACGATCGTGATGATCCTCGTATACCGTTGAACCAGGGAGTTGCGCGAGGCGTCCTTACCCTCTGCCTCAGTCCCAGCCTGCGATGGGAAATCCTGCGCCATACCTCCATGCCCCGACTAGCTCCCTTGTACCACAATCTGGGAAAAGTCCGCGAATGACATGAAGAATTCATCCACCTCTTTCAACAGCGACAAGCGATTGCTGCGCACGGCTTTATCGTCGGCATTCACCATGACGGCAGCAAAGAAGGCATCGATGGCGGGTTTAAGACGAACGAGGGACTCCAGCGCCTTGCCGTAGTCGCTCGCCTGCATCGAGGCCCCCATTTTCTCCCGTTCCTCGGACACCGCCTGATGGAGCGCGGACTCGGTGGGATCCTGAAAGACCGCCGATGCGACCGGCTGACGCTCCCACTGCTCTTTCTCCACCAGCCGATGGGCGCGTTTGAACCCGACGATCAGCGGATCGAACTCCGCCCGGCTGGTCACCGCTTGCAGCGCCTGCATCTTGGCGAGAAGGTCTCGCAGATCGAACGACTGGCGATCCGACACGCTGACGACGGCATTCACCACATCATCCCGCAGCCCATGGACCGTGCGGGCATAGTGACGGACTCGTTCGAATGCAAAGTCGACCAACCGCTGCTGACCATCGCCCGGGGCTGAACCAGCCTTGATTCCTGCCGCTCCCACAATCGTACGGGCTTCACCGATAGCCTGGCCCAGGTTCAATCGAACCCCGCCTTCCAACAGAATGCGCACCACTGCGGTGGCATGGCGGCGTAAGGCGAAGGGATCTTCCGAGCCCGTCGGCACCATGCCGACATAAAAGAAAGACGCGAGGCTGTCCAAACGGTCGGCCAGCGACAAGATCTGCCCTTCCGTCGATTCAGGAATCGGTCCCTCCATCGACTGAGGTCGATACTGCTGGAGAATCGCCTGGCACACGGCTGATGCTTCACCGTCATGCCGCGCATAGTAGCCGCCCATCACGCCCTGCAACTCAGGGAACTCTCCCACGATACCGGTCAAGAGATCGGCCTTGGACAATGCGCCAGCCCGTTCACAGCTCTGGACAACGGCATCGGTCAATCCCGCCAATCGCGCGAGCGAGGCCGCCAACGTGGCGACACGGGCCTGCTTCTGCCCCATGGTCCCGATCTTTTGATGAAAGGTGACGCCGTCGAGCTTGCTCACCCGATCGTTGAGCGGCGTCGTCCGGTCATCATCATAGAAGAACTTGGCATCGGCCAGGCGCGCCGCCAGCACCCGCTCATTGCCCTCGCGGATGAGGCCCATGTCCTTGACCCGATTGTTCGCCACCGCAATGAAATGCGCCACCAGCTTCCCCGTCGTCTTATGCCGGAGCGAGAAAAAACCCTGGTGTTCTTTCATCGACGT
>JBEBHO010000067.1:0-7979 GCA_040081095.1 Nitrospira sp. | reverse complement strand
ATGGTTGTGGCCGGTAATCAACAACGGTTTCCCGGTGGTCATCGTTTCAGCGGGCGCCATGCGCTCGAATGGAAATCGGCGAAGATGTTCCAGGTCGATGTTGATGCTCTCACGATACACGATGTCGAACCAGGGGCCCTCTGGCGATTGGATGAATCGCGCCAGTCCCGTCATGTCTTGCCGTACGACACGGTGCAGCATGCCGCGTACCACCGGCATGAGCTCTTCGATGGTCATGGTGCCGACGACAACCTGGCTGTTGATGGCCATCAGCGCGTCACGTTCCTCGGCGGCCAGAATCTGTTGAAGGACCGGGGCGAGTTGGGAGCCGAGGGTTTCGAGAAACAGCCGATCCTCTTCAGCGAAGGCGTTGGCTTTTCCGATGGTGATCGCGCCCATCACGGCGATGGGCTGTGGATGTGGTTGTGCGGGTGAAGGGGGTGCCATCAGGGGCGCCGTGATGACGGAGGCAGTCTTGAAGGATGCAGACTGCAGCACGGCGGATTCGGCCCAGGAAGAGCTGGCTAAGTCCTGCTCCAGAATCGCCCGCCGTTGTTGAATCACCGCTTCTTTCATGGTGCCGGCTGCAGGCAGTTGGCCAATGAGATAGCCGGGGCAATCAGGGTCGATCAGTTGCTGGGAGATGGGGGTGAAGGAGTTGGCCGTCGCACTATACAAATAGAATCCGATGAGGTCGCAGTTCAGAATTCGCACCAGCTCGTGGCCGAGGGTCTGGTCGAATTCGTGGAGCCCCTTGCAGGTAAGCAGTGCCCCGATGATTCGCAGCGAGTCAGGCGGTGATGCGGTGGTGCCCATATATGGGCACTGTAGCATGGTGAGAGAATATTAGAAAAGGTACGGCGGAATGTGAGCGACTACTCCTGAGCCGAGCGGGTCTTGAGTGCGTCCAATCGTTTCTTGTCCAGGCTGACATGAATCGACTTCTCTTGAGTGACGGTAACGGCGCCGGGCGCCTGTCCGTTGGCTTTCTTGACCCATTTGCGTCTGGTGTAGATCACATCGCCCTTGCCGCTTTTCTTGAGATCGCTGTAAAGCAAAGCGAGTGTGGCGGCGTCCCGGATCGTTTCCGGCTGGGGCTCGCTTCCTTTTTCCAGACGCACCACAACGTGCGAACCGGGAGTTCCTCGCGCGTGGAGCCAGAGGTCATCGCTTTTCGCCAGTCCGAAGGTGAGTTCGTCGTTCTCCCGCGCATTCCGCCCCACGAAGATCGGGAGTCCGTCCGAGGATGTGAAGCGGCGGAACGGGCCGCGTCGTTCGTCCGGCCGTTCGCTCGCTTTCGATCGAGCCTGTCGTTTGGCAGGCGCAGAGACCGGCGACCGCGGAGGTGCCGGCTGCCAGGTTCCTTGCTCGATGGACTGCAATTCCCGGCGCAGGGCGTCGATCTCGGCTTCCCCCTGCGCGATGCGAGGGAGCAATTCTTTCTCGGCCGTATCGTGTTTCCGTTGTTTTTTGAAGTAGTCGTCCATATTGCCCTGAGCAGATTTCGTCGGATCGAGCGGGATCGTGATCTCCGGCAAGGCCTCGTCAAAATAGTCGACGACGGCGATCGACTCCAGTCCCTTCTTGATCGTGCCCAGATTCGCTTTCAGCAATTCTCCGTAGCGGGCATAGTTCCGATACTTCTCCGCTTTGGCCAGATCGCTCCGCCAGGCCTCCACGCGCCGGCCCTGTTTCTTGATCGCTTTCTTGAGATGGTGTGTGCGCGCTTCTTTCTGGGCGGCGAACGCGTCCGTCGATTCCTTCTCCTCGTAATACGACTCAATCGCTGAAGACAGGCTGAAGGGTTCCTGGTGATTCGGCGTGAAGCGGGATTCCCGTTCGCGCTGTGCAAGACCGGCTGGCAAGACTGGCAGCCGGTAGGGTTTCCCATAGAGGTCTTTAGAGCGATTCAGATCTCGTAGCAGGCAGTGCTCCGCATCCAGCACCAGGAGATTGGCGGTGTTGCCGGTCAATTCGGCGATCAATCGTTGAGGCCCTGTTTTCGTCGTGAGCGACAGGGACACGATACGGTCTCGACCTTCCTGGCGAAGGTCGTCAACGCGCGCGCCGTGCAGGTGTGCCCGGAGATATTGGCAAAAGTCCGGCGGGGTCGGCGGGTTCTGTAATGCGCGCGTCACAAGATGCATGCGTGTCGATGCGGAATAGGCGGAGAGCAGCAGGCGGTGCGTGTGCCCGGGCGTGCGGATCTCCAGCACGACTGTTCGCGCGGTCGGTTGATAGGCTTTCTGGATCCAGCCTCCGATCAGAGCCGGAGCCAGTTCTGCCACCACCTGGGTAATTTCTGTCGCTGTCAGTGCCATTGTCGGTCTGTTTCACTCGGTTGTCGGATAACGCGGTTTCGCCGGTCTTTCTCCATTTATGTCGCATGGGGCCAATTCGGTCACATTTCCTCCATCGCCGCCGTGTTTCGGATGCGCACACTCTACGATTCGACACAGAAACCCGCAAGGGTGTGAAATTGCGCGGGCTGGCATCCGGCTTGCTTTATCTTTGGGCAAGCAGGATTTCGGCAAGCTGCTAGGCTTTTGAAGAGGCTCCGTCGGATCTGCGAATGGGCGAGAGTTCTCTGGATCAGGAGGGCGCTATGAAGTGCACAAGATGTGAAGGCCTCATGGTGGTCGATAATCTGGTGGATCTGCAGGAAAGCTGCGTGCCCATGTGGATGCGCGGCATGCGCTGTGTATCCTGCGGCAATATCGTGGATCCGCTGATCCTGCGGCATCGCATGATTCAGAAATCCGGCGCAATGCGGCTCCTCAAGCCGGGCGTGCTGGTGCCGGAATTTGCAGGGCATCTGAAAGCCACTGCTTGATCGGTCAGTGTAGGGTTTTCGCTGCACGCTGATGGCGTCGATCGCTGTCCGCACGCATTCAGAGGATCGTTCCCCTGCCGTGTCTGAAGCTGTCCTGCCGAGGTTCCTTCTTGCAGGCCTGTCCTTCCTGCGTTACAGTCTCCCTCATTTCAAAACGGCTGTTACGGGAGGCGGAAGGTGCTGCTATTCGATTCCCCATCGCTCATCGCGCTGAATTGTGAACTTCGACTGTCCATGCGGAAGCTGCTCCAGGATCTCTGCCGGGAGTTGCAGGACGATTACGCGGAGTTGGCCTCACAGCTCGCGTTTCCGACGGACTTTGTGCAATTTCTCAGTCGCAGCTTGAAAGCCGAGGACTTGTCCGATTGGAAAGTAGTCGGATGGATCGAGTCGCTGAACGATTTCGTGTATTTCTTGGATATCTGGCAGCAGTGGCGGGGCGAATCGGATCGCCGGGAGTTTGCCGAGCAGCTGTTTGCCGAGTGTCAGGAAAAATTCTTCGAAAACAGTTATCTCGACGAGCTGTTTCCCAAGGGCAAGCCGTACGTCAGCGGCCTCGACGGACGGCTCGCGCGCCTGTGCAAGCGGCTGGCTCAGGACATTGCGCAAGAGGCCCTGTGGCTCGATCCCGCCGCCGCGGCAGCCTGGTGTCGGACGGGCAAGAAGGTGCAGTGGAAGGTGCCGGGCAGTCTGGGTCAGAATTTTGAAAAGGCGGAGGAGGCCGGTGCCGTGCCGCTCGGAGTGGCGGGGGATCAATGCGAAGCCCCGTCTTCGTTGAAGCGCCTCCTGACGCGCGCAGCCGGTCGCGCGGCCTTTCTGGTCGATGCCTCGGGGATTACCGTAAAAGTCGGACAAACGCTCGCGCCGATTTGGACTATTGCCGGCGGACAGGCGCAATGGCATTGGGCGGTGCGTCCGACAGCCGAAGTCCTCTGTACCTCCTATGGCGCAGTGACTGTCGGATCCACCCTCGTCTATGGCAAAGACCGTCAACCGAAGAAGGTGGTTCCGACGGATCCGAAGCAGGCCGCCCGCATCCGGCGGGCCTGGGAAACGATTCACGCGGCGTGGCCTGAAGGACATGAAGTGTTGGCGCTGTTGACCTCTCGACTGATTCCGCTCAATGCCAAGGGCGTCGTCAGCTTCAGTTACCGTCATCGACCAGGCCTCTCCTTCATCAATTGTTTCGACCGAGATAATCTCGATCTCATCGACGATCTGATTCACGAGAACAGCCACCATCACTTGAATCTGCTCTTACGCAAGCACGTCATGTATCAAGGCGATCACAATCAGCAGATCTTCTACTCGCCCTGGCGACGGAGTCTTCGTCCTCTCCGCGGCATTCTTCACGCGACCTTTACCTTCACGATGGGGGCGCTGCTGTTCGAGCGGCTCTCGTCCTGGGCCGAGACGAAGCAGGGGATGACGCGGTGGAAAGCCGCCGGGCTGACGCAGCGCGATCTCATGCGGGCGCGCTTCCGCTGTCTCGAAGAGATCGAATCGGTCCGCTACTCCATTCAGGATTTGGAATATGCAGGCAGTCATCTCAAATGGCTGACCGGTTCTGGCGCGCGGTTAGTAAAGCAACTCGAAGATCAGATCGGGAATGCCGAAGCGCGCATCGTCCGCCACCGCGATGCGGTCCTACGCTCCACCTTCGGCCCGGCTCTCCGCCGACATATCAAGGAGCTTCAGCAGGCCCGCCAAGTCTTCGGCCCGGTGCGGCTGAGTGAGGCGTAAATAATGTCCGCTGGACAGGCGGTATGCTATGTACTAACATTGTTAGTACTGGAGGGTTGCTATGATCAAGACACTCAAGAAGCATGGGAACAGCATGGCGTTGGTCATTGAGAAACCCATGATGGAGGCTTTAGGTATTACTGAAGAAACACCGCTTCAGGTCACTGTGAATGGAAACGCACTTGTTATTACGCCTGCGAACGTCGGTGTTGGTCCTGAACCGATGAAGGTGGTGATTAAGGACATTCGCAAGCGGTATGGGTCAATGCTGAAAAGGCTGGCGGATTGATTTGTGAAAAGCATTACCTTCCTCAGTATGGACGATGTCCTGTTGCTCCACACCGATACCATCAATACTGACGGTGGTTCTCACGGAGTAAGAGACCACGGCTTGTTGGACGCGGCAGTGGCAATGCCGCGTCAGCAGTTTGGCGGCGAGTATCTCCATGAGGATATGGCTGCAATGGCTGCGGCCTATCTCTTTCACATCGCGCAAAATCATCCCTTCATAGATGGAAACAAGCGGGCGGCTGTGATGTCGGCCTTGGCGTTCTTGTCTGTCAATGACGTGGAGTTGACGATGTCCCCACAGGATCTCGAAATGGTCACGTTGCAGGTTGCTGCCGGAGAGTTGAGTAAGGATGCGTTGACCCAGTGGATGTGGAGCCAGATTGGGAAGAAGAAAAGGACGTCAGCACCACTATGATGTACATGCATGTGCTGAACAAACGCGGCCACGGGGTGAAGAGTCCGGTCGATGGCCTATGAGCCGTCTTATGCAGATTGCATAAGACGATAACCTGAAAGCGGTAGTGGAGCGGACCGTGCTCTGATCCAATAGGTGAGAGCGAGCAGTCGGTGAGTAATCGCCGATTGAGGCAGAAGTGAGCAAGTTGCCGTAACGGGATTGTACAGTCTGTACGAACATTGTTGGGCCGCGACAAGACCATGACCGAGCCCCTTCCCAGTACATCAGGCGGGAGCCTTAGTGAAGGCGTGTGGTTTGTTTTTCCCTATGGGGCACGAACAATTCGCGCGTGGGGTTCAAGCGTTACGGGCCTGGAATGCATCTACGTTGACGAAGCAAGTGTCTCGGAGCATAGATGTGCAAGTCGCACTAGTCGGCATGAGTTCGATGTTGATGGGGAGCCGCATTCCATAACGTTCAATACAAAAGGCGTGCTGAGAATTGAACTCCAGTGCACCTTGGCAAAGCGAGATATTCCCGTAAAAACATATGCGGCAACGTTTGACCGAAATACCGTAACGTCGGCTCGTCGCACAGTCATTAGCGTCATTGCTGGTGCCCTTATTGGTGCGGCCTATGCTTACTTCCGTTTTCCTCTCTGGGTAGGCGTGGCACTTTTTGCCTTGGTTGTCGTTGTGCAGGGATTGACACGGAAACGGAGCGCCGGAATCAAAATTGAAGAGGTCGCGGCTCAACAAACGGTTCAAGGCGACAAGTCCGCGTCCCGCGGGCCCGCGCCTTAACCGTGGTGTTGGGTGTCATGAAAAAACATCTACGACTCACTGTCGCGCTTCTTGCTTGTGCACCTGTGCCATTGGCGGCACAGCCCGACCTACAGCAATCACACATTGAGGCCAATGTTCCGCCCCTAGAGTCTTTTGAGGGTTTTCTAGACCGCGATTTGCTCGCGTACTTCAAGGCATCAGGAATCCAAACAGCGACAGCTGTCGTTTATAAACCATTGCGTAACGGCCCAACGCAATCCGGGCTCTCTTACCCAAAGTACTACCTTTGGGTTAAGGTGCTTTTGGGTTCTAAGGTTGTGCAAGAAGGAGCTGTTCGAGTGGCTGCTGTTGAGTACACGCACTTTGAAGTCACAAACTTCATGTCAAAAACACAAATTCAGGAAGCCCCTTCCTCAGTCGGCAGTGTGTTTCCTGTTGCTTTAGTGCAAAGTGTGCGTTCTCTTGCGGGAGCAAAGTGACGCAGTATGCCTTAGAGGTTCCCGTACGCGTTCGAATACACAGCAGCCCGGGGAGTTGGGGCGAGGATGTCGCTGAAGGCCTTTGTCAGTAGCCGTTAGGGCTCTACTGTCGTATCCACATATGCCGGCAATGAATCCGCGCCTTTCTTATCTGTGACGCGCAGCTTGAAGCGATAGGTTCGCGGTTCGGAGACCTGTGGGGCTTGGAAGGAGGCTTCCGGGCCGTTCACATCCAGAAGAGGCACTTTGCTGCCGCGGATTTGGCTCCACGTGTAGTACAGCGCCTCGCCTTCCGCATCACGGCTCTTCAAGCCGCTCAGCTTCACTTTCGTCCCGGCCTTCACCGTTCGATTCGTTCCGGCGTCGGCAATCGGCGGTTCGTTGGGTTCTTCATTTACGTTCACATCAACTTCGAGTGAAGCCTGCTTGCCGCGATTGGCCACGGTGAGAGTCGCTTTGCCGTTTCCGGCGATTTGCAGCATGCCATTGGCGAGCACCTTGATGATCTTTTGATTTGAGGATTGATAGCTGGTGCCGCTGGCCGGCGCGCTGATCGGGCGCACCACTCCATCGGCAAATTCGCCAACGACGGGGAGCTCAAATACCTTGCCCATGGAATCCACATGTCCGAAGGCCGATGATTGCCCGGCGCGTCCCAGTTGCAGCGGCTTCTCCGTTTCAAAGTCGATAGTTTGCAAGGCGGCGTCCGGCTCCACGTTGACGATGACTTCGTCGAAGACTGTTCTGGTTCCCAGGCGTCCGCGCGAAATTTCCGCGACGGCGAGGAGGCGGGTCGGCCCGATGGCTTCTTTCGGGATTTTGAGCGTGCCGCCGAATGGGGGAGTTTGATCTGATCCCGATGACAAGACGGCGATGGCGACCACGGGGGCGCCGGTGATGCTGTCTTTTTGAGCGTAGCGGTCGTCCCTGAGACGATCTTGTTGGGGCATGATCGAGGCCGCAGAATCATCCTGCTGGACGAGCGTTTCGGCCTGGTCGGGGTACCAGTAGTACCGGACTTTCACGATGCCGCTGTCTGCGCCGAGATCGACGCGGGCTGTGATGGTCTGGCCGGATTTAATGGTCGATCCGTCGGCCGGCGCCACGATTTTGAATGCGAACGCCTGTTGTGTCGAGAGGATGAGGCAACAGGCCGAGGTGATGAGGGACTTCCGCAACCGCAGGTGACGTTTCACGGCTACCTCGTCAGGTGGTAGGGCACATCGGTCAACACGACACGATCTTTGAAGAGCAATGCCCCCTTCAAGAGCAGCGCCCGTTGATTGTGGAGAATATTCTGCCACCAGCGTGCCGGCAAGATCTCCGGGATGACGACGGTGATCCAGCAATCGGGATCCTTCTGCTGGAGGTCCTCAATGTAGTCGAGGATCGACCCGAGAATGGAGCGGTAGGGAGACGGCAGGACGACGAGCGGCACACCGCAGCCCCAC
>JBEBHO010000277.1:0-7988 GCA_040081095.1 Nitrospira sp. | reverse complement strand
CCGGATTACCGAGCGCACCGTGACCGTCGAGCAACCGCTTGAATGGACGGGCAAGCGGCAGGCGCGCCAAGAAGCCGCCGACGCAGGGGCCGCGGGCGCCAGCGCCGCATTGGATGAAACCCGCCTCACGCTGATCGCCGATGTCAAAGTCGCGTTCTATCATCTGCTCTTCGCGCAGCGGGACGCGGAGATGACCGCGCAGAACGTGACGACGGTCGAAGAAGTGCTCCGCACGGTGAAGGCGCGTGTGGCAGCCGGCGAAGCGACATCCTTCGACACCATGAAGGCCGGCGTGGAAGTGCAGAAGGCGCAGAAAGAAGTCGCGAGAGCCCAGAACACATTGGTCGTGGCCAAGACCCGATTGAACACCCTCACGGCCGGAGGACTCGGCGCCCAGTACTCGATCCAGGGAGACTTTCAATCGGGCAAGCAAACCTTCGATCTGGATCGACTCACAACCCGGGCGCTTGAGCAACATCCGACCCTGCAGCGCTTAGGCAAGCTCGCCGAGCAGGCCGGTCACACCGTTCAATACGAACGGGCCTCGCGCATACCGAACCTGAGCGTCCAGGGCAGCTACCATCGGGAAGCGGGAGATGAATCAATGACCGCCGGGCTGAGCGTGCCGATTCCTCTCTGGTACCGGCGGCAGGGTGAAATCGAGACGGCGCTCGGGACGCAATATCGCGCCGACGCCGACCGGCGGCGAGCGAGAAACGAGTTGGAACAGGCCATCACCCAGCATGCGCAGGAAGTCAGGACGGCGCAGGATCAACTCCAGGTCTTCGAAACGGGCTTGCTCAAACAAGCGGAACAGACGTTGACCGCGGCACGGACGAGCTTTCGGCAGGGCGCCGCCAGCCTGCTGGATGTATTGGACGCCCAGCGCGTGTACCGGCAGACCGTCTTGGAATATGCCCAGGTCCGCGCGGATCTCTCGATCGCGCTCGTCCGGTTGGAACGCGCCGTCGGTACGCCGCTGTGAGCGAACGAGGAGTCTCTCAATGACACCACAACCAGCCGTCTGGACCATCGTCGTCCTCATATCGTTGCTCTCCGGTTGCAGCGATCGCGGGACCCCGCCTCCACCTCAAACTCAGGAGACGGGCGCCAAATCGAGTGTGGGCCGGCCGCGCGTGATTCAGCCGCCTCCGGTTGTTCAAGCCCGTCTGCGCAGCGAGACGGTTGCCCTTCATGCTGTGCCCGAGATTGTGACCGCTCCCGGCGAAGTCTCGCTGGATCTTAAACAGGTGGCCAAGATCACTTCGCGCATCGACGGGCAAGCCGAGCAGATCCATGTGCAGCTCGGCGACCACGTCAAGAAAGGCCAGCCCCTGGCTGCCATCGGCAGTCTGCAGCTGGATCAGTTGATCGAGGAACATCTGGTCCGGAAGGCCCAGGCCGATGTGGCCGAGAGCAACTATCGGCGAACGGAAAAACTTCGCGCGGACGACATCGTGCCGGAGCGGAAGTTGATTGAAGACAAGGGGCGCTATCTGGAAACCCACGCGCAGTACCTGCATATCCGCGAAAAGTTGCTGAATATGGGACTGACGCCCACGGAACTCCTGCCACTCGAAAGCGGCCAGCATGAACAGCGGCACCGCTACACGCTGACCTCCCCCATCGCCGGGACCGTGGTCGCACAGAACGTCGTGCGCGGCCAGGGCGTCACACCGGGGAGTGAGCTCTTCGAAGTCGTCGATACCAGCCGCGTCTGGGTCTTCGCGAATCTCCCGATCGAACAGGCGCGCAAATTCAAAGAAGGCGACCAGGGAACGATCTCACCCAAAGGCGGCGAGCCGGTCACCGCGCCGCTCACCTATCTCGCGCCGGTCGCGGACGAGACGACGCGCACTATCCTGGTGCGCTTTGAAGTCGCCAACGGCCAAGGCCAGCTGAAGCCGAGAGAATACGTCGATGTCACGCTGACGATTGCCGGACAGCCGACCCTCGCGGTGCCGGTCACGGCGATCACGACCGTCGACAATCAACGCGGGGTCTTTGTGCAGCGCGGGCAGGGTTATGCATTCGTCCCCGTCGAAAGCGGACGGGAAGGCGGCGGATGGATCGAGATACGGAAAGGGCTGAGCGACCAGGATACCGTCGTCACCGAGGGCGTCTTCGATCTCAAGAATGTGTTGCTCAAGGAACACATCGGGTCGGGAGAATAACGACATATGGATCGCTTGCTGACCTTCTCGCTGCGCTATCGCTTCTTTACTCTGGTGGCCATCGCCGTGGTGATCGCCGCCGGCCTCTGGTCGTTTGTCCATCTGACGATTGACGCCGTGCCGGACCTCACCCCGGTGCAGGTGCAAGTGCTCACGAAAGCGCCGGCCTTGGGACCGGTCGAAGTCGAACAATTCATCACCTTTCCCATCGAGGCCTCGCTCAGCGGACTGCCCGCCCTGCGCGAATTGCGCTCGGTGTCACGCTACGGCCTCTCCGCCGTCACGGCCATCTTCGAAGACAGCACCGATATCTATCGCGCCAGGCAACTGATCACGGAACGGCTGGCGCGGGCCATGGAAAAGATTCCGGCTGAATATGGCCGGCCGGCGATCGGACCGCTCACCACCGGGTTGGGCGAAGTCTACCAATTCACCCTCAAAGGGCCTGGTTATAGTCCGATGGCCCTGCGGACCATGCTCGAATGGGACATCGGCATGAAACTGCGCGCCGTGCCCGGTGTCGTCGAAGTGAACATCTGGGGCGGCGAGCCTCAACAGTTTCAGGTGGTGGTCGATCCGCACAAACTCCTGGCCTTCAAGCTCTCCCTGCGGCAGGTGTTCGATGCCTTGCAGCGGAACAACGCCATGGCCGGAGGCGGCTACCTCGAACGGCAGCGCGAGCAATTGCTCATTCGCGGCGAAGCCCTGGCGACGCAGATATCCGATTTGACCAGAATCGTCGTGGCTCACGGCACAGGCGGTGTCCCGATCTACATTGCGGATGTGGCGAAGGTACAAGAAGCCTCGGCCCTGCGCATCGGCGCGGCCACCGCAATGGGGCAAGGCGAAACCGTCATCGGCATGGTGCAGATGCTGGCCGGCGAGAACGCGCAGCAGGTCGTCGAACGGGTCAAGGCCCGCGTCAGAGAGATCCAGACGACGCTCCCTCAAGGAGTGACGATCGAACCCTATTACGATCGCACGCTCTTCGTCTCCAAAGTGATGAAGACGGTGCGGAATAATCTGGTGGAAGGCGGTCTGCTGGTCATCGCCGTGTTGTTTCTGTTCCTGGGCGATTTGCGCGCCGGGCTGATCGTGGCCGCGGCGATTCCCCTCTCGATGCTCATCGCCTTCACGGGCATGATGCAAGCCGGACTCTCCGGCAATCTCATGAGCCTCGGCGCCATCGACTTCGGCTTGCTCGTCGACGGCTCAGTGGTGATGATCGACAACATTCTCCGCCGATTGGCGCAGAAAGAAAGTATGAGCCGCGAAGAGCGGCTGGCCAACATCCAAGCGGCAGGCCGCGAAGTCCTGCGGCCCATGGTGTTTGCCGTGGGCATCATCATCCTCGTCTATGTGCCGATCCTCGCGCTGACCGGCATCGAAGGGAAGATGTTCCGCCCGATGGCGTTGACCGTCATCATGGCGCTAGCCGGCTCGCTCCTCGTGGCCGTCACCGCCACGCCGGTCCTGGCCTCCTGGTTTGCGCGAGCGCGTCAGGGACAGGAAGAGACCGGCCTCCTGCGCCGGGTGCGGCGGATATACGAGCCCTGTCTCCGGTGGGCGCTGGCGCATCCGCGGCGAGTCGTCGTTCCGGCGGTCCTGCTCTTTGCGATGAGCCTTGGCTTGGGATCGTTCCTCGGCATGGAATTCATTCCCCGCCTCGACGAAGGCGATCTGGCCATTCAGCTCTGGCGGCTCCCCAGTATCTCACTGACCGAATCGGTCTCGACGGCGCTGGAGGTTGAGCGGGTGCTGCGGCGTTTCCCGGAAGTTACCCAGGTCGTCACGAGAACCGGTAGCCCCGAAGTCGCCACCGATGTCATGGGGGTGGAGATGTCGGACGTCTTCGTGATCCTCACGCCTCAACGCGAATGGGTGACGGCCAACACCCGCGAAGGGTTGATCGCGAAGATGAAAGACGCCATCACGCACGACGTGCCGGGCGTCGGGCTCGGCTTCACCCAACCCATCGAAATGCGGTTTAACGAATTGATCGCCGGAGTCCGCTCAGACCTCGCCGTGAAAATCTTCGGCCCCGATCTGGATATTCTGAAACTGCAGGCTGAACAAGTGGCTCGCGCGCTTGAACGCGTGCAGGGAGCCGCCGATGTGAAGGTCGAGCAGGTGGCGGGGCTGCCGCTGCTTCGCGTGATCATCAATCGCGAGGAGATCGCGCGCTACGGCCTCACGGCGGATGAGGTGCTGCTGCTGATTCAAGCCACCCGCGTCGGCCACGTCGTCGGGACAGTAGTCCAAGGGTCGAGAAGATTCGACCTGATCGTGCGGCTCGTGGATCAAGCCTCGGCCGATCCCGCCACGCTCGGGAATTTATTGATTCCCACCATGCATGGAGAACTGGTGCCTCTCTCACGCGTCGCCACGATCCAGGTGGATTCTGGCCCGGCGCAGGTCAGCCGCGAGCATGTGCAGCGGCGCATCGTAGTGGAAACCAATATCCGCGGACGCGACTTGGGTGGGTTCGTGGCCGCAGCTCAACAGGCAGTTCGGCAGACGGTCACCCTTCCGCCAGGCTACGAGATCACTTGGGGCGGGCAGTTTGAACATCTGCAAGATGCGACCAAACGGCTGCTGCTCGTGGTGCCGGTGACGCTGCTACTGATTCTCGGCATGTTGTCCGTCATGTTCGGCGCGATGCGACCGGCGCTGCTCATCTTTCTCAACGTCCCCCTGGCCTTGTCCGGGGGAATTCTCGCCCTGTGGTTGCGCGGATTGCCGCTCAGCATCTCCGCGATCATCGGCTTCATCGCCCTCTTCGGCATCGCCGTGCTGAACGGCGTCGTGCTGGTGAGTCATATCAGACAGCTGGAATTGGAAGGACTTTCCACCGACGAAGCCATTACCCAAGGCACCAGCGACCGCGTCAGGCCGGTCCTGATGACCGCCCTCGTGGCCAGCCTCGGCTTCTTGCCGATGGCATTGGCCACATCCATGGGAGCGGAAGTCCAGCGGCCATTGGCGACCGTCGTCATCGGCGGACTGCTCACCTCTACTGCCCTCACCCTGCTCGTCCTGCCTGTCGTCTACCGCTGGGCGGCGCAGCGGCAGCCTGGGCAAGCGAACGTAGAATAATTGAATGTACGCTGGCTAGAATCTGCCCATCACAAGCACCGAACTAATCCTGTCCTCGTAGTAGCGTTGACAAATCACGGCAAGCAAGCAAGAATCAGTCGCACTCCGCGCTGGTTGGCATTGTGAAGCTGTACGACATGACCGCAAGCCGCTAGGCTTTACATGAAACTACGCTTTGAGTGGGACGATGAAAAATCCAACGCGAATATCAAGAAGCACCGAGTCGGCTTTGACGAAGCGGCAACGATATTCAACGACCCCTGTTCCGTCACCATTCATGATCCTGATCATTCAGTTGCCGAACAGCGCTACATCGACATTGGGAATTCCAGCAAAGGCCGCATCCTGGTAGTGGTCTATACCGAACGGGGCGCGAACATACGCATCGTCACTTGCCGAAAGGCAACTCCATCGGAGCGGAAACTGTATGAAGAAGGCACTGAGTAAAATCGCACAGACAGAGAACGACGATATCCGTTCTGAATATGATTTCAGGAAAGGGGTCCGTGGCAAGCATCGCAACGCCATGCAAGCCGGCTACACCGTCACGATCCATCACGCGGATGGAACCACGCTTGTAAAGGACATCAGGCCGAAAGAAGGCACGGTCCTGTTAGAACCCGACATTCAAGCCTATTTCCCAGACTCGGCATCGGTGAATAAAACATTGCGTTGCCTCATTCCACTGCTCCCCCCCAAACGTCGAGCGAAAGCAAAAGCCTGACCAACGAGCAAAGCCATCCACCGGCACTGTCAGATTAGTACAATTCTTATAATCACATATTGGCCGGGCCCCCAAAGGCTCGCCGAACAGGCGCATGCCGCGGCGGCTAAAGAACGCTCTCCTGCTTATTTCCTGGCAACCGGTTTCAACTGAGCGGTAATGGCATCCAGCAACGCATAGAAGCTACAGGGCTTCTTCAGAATGTCGTCCGCCCCGAGAGGCTTCATCTCATTCGGGCCGTCCCCTTCAGCAGCGCCGCCCGACAGGGCAATAATCTTACTGTTCGGCTGGGCTACACGCAGGCGGGGGATGAGCTCCAGCCCGTCTCCTCCCGGCATAAGACTATCTGCAAGAATGACATCCACAGTGCAATGGGACAGGAGATTCAAGCTGTGCTGTCCGCTCTCAGCGATGAGTACACGGTACCCCGCCGATTCGAGTGCGGTCTGAAACAGACCCCGCACAGCCGGATCATCGTCAATCACTAACAGCGTTGGCTTGAGTGTATCCTTCATGAGCCATAGTATGCCCATGGTCGCAAACCATTGGTGAGAGCCAAATGACAGGGATGAACAGCCCTAGGCAGAATACCGGCGAAAAGATGGGGGTGAGATTTGAAAACCCAGAAGTGGCAGAGACTAGAAGTCTCGATCTAGGTGAATCGGCTTCTACTCAATCAGATACAAACGACTTAGAGATAGAGAAAGAAGCTATCAAACCTGATCGGACACGATAGTTCTGCCACAGTTTAGCCACAGTTGAGGTAATGACTTACAAATAATCACGAAGCCTCCGCGGAGCATACATAGGTTTATGGGAAAGAAACCTAACCAAATGCAAAAGGTTTGTGCTCGCTTATGTTCTATGATGAAGTTATCCTGATCTTCATGATTGCAGTCCCACCGCAAGTCGTAGGAGGCAAAGGATGAAACGAGTATTATTAGCAGGTCTCCTTTTTTTAGCCTTCATTATGGTCGTAGGCTTATTCGCCGGTGGGCCGACCAAGGTTAGTACTTCGGACCAAATCTTATTCAAAGACCAAGTCCTCAAGACCCTTGGTCCTACCCCTTCATCATGGAACGTAATCCAATTTGAGGAAGTTGGGGAACGCAGCTTTCGTTTGGCACTGGTGTATTCGCATATGCCTTCCAACTTACAGCAAGTTGAGAACGATACACGCCGAATTGCTAGAGCTGTGCTGAAAGTCTTAGTGGAGAAGGGCCGAAGCCCCCATCAGGAGATGATCTCCGTTTTCGTTCATGCCCAGATACCGGAGAAGGGAGAAACGGGGGCGAACATGGTTAGATATTTCGGCAAAACTATGTACGACTACAACGACGACCAGTTAGTGTTCAAGCCAGCAAAATACTAAGGCAGTGGATTGCACATTCGCAGACTCGGCTTAAACTTTAGATCACCAATATCAAAGATATAAGAACCCTCTGGTTCACAGCGTTCAAGTATCGAAAAGGCCTGCCTTGCCTAGTATCTTATGGACCTGCTACCGCTCACTCCTCGGCGCTTCGCCGATGATCTGGAGCCGGGGACCGCTTTGAAGCAGGATCACGTTGTCGTCGTCGGTCTCCCCGCCTAGCACCCATTCAAACAGTCGCTTCGCATCGCTCAACTCCGGGTCTTTCGGAATCCCGTACTGCTCCTTCTGCATCGCCTCATCATAGAGACCAATGCAGCCATGCGAGGCGGGATAGCCCGGCAGATCCCGCCCGTGGATCCAGTAGGACACGCCTGCGCGATTCACATGAAACCGTAACGCATAGTTCATGGGGTAGGGCCGGTCGGTCTTTTCGATGGTGTAGAGGCAGGACTGATGGGCGCGATGCGCCGCCGTAATGCGGAACTCTCCAAGGGGCGTTTCGTTTCCCCCATCGCCGGAGGCAATCGGCATGGCAAAGCGCAATGCGCCATATTCATAGGCCCCGAGAAACTGTTCCGAGAGATCGATCAGGACGAACTGCTCATCCTGCTCGGCGGGC
>JBEBHO010000322.1:0-8002 GCA_040081095.1 Nitrospira sp. | reverse complement strand
GCTGACTTCCAACTCGGCTGGAATCTGATAATTCTCATCGACGTTCATCGTCAGAACCAGGATTTTTTCTCCAAGTTCACCCTGCAACAGCTCCAGTTCCTTCATCAAGACTTTGCAATGCCCGCAGCCTGGCTTCCAGAACTCGATGAGCACAGGCACGCTGGCTTGCTCGACTACTCGATCAAAATCAGCATCCGTTACAACCTGTAGCAGTGGAAGCATTGCGGTTAGATATTCTTGGGTAAGATCGGCACTAACACATGCTGGCACACAAGATCCGCAAAGCGTCGATACCCGGCGGTGGTGAGATGCAGTCCGTCGTTGGAGTACTCCGGCGCGAGAAGGCGACTTTCACGCTCAGCCGTCGCGGTGAAGAGATCGACTGCGGCGAGGTTTTTCGATACGGCGTATTCGAGAATCAGCGCGTTCAACTCACGCCTGCGATCGAGATGGCCGGCCACCCACTCAAGACCTTCACGGCTGCCTCCGGCATCCTCAACCCGCAGTGACGGAACGGTGACTGGAACGGGCACCCCGTCGGCGGCGAGCGTCTGTTCATACATCTTGACGAGATTGCGCATGATCTCATGGATCGGCCCATTCCACCCGAGATCGTTGGTGCCGCCCAGAATCACGACATACTGGGGCTGATGCGCCAGCACATCACGGCGGAATCGCATGACCATTTCCCCGGTGAGTTCACCGCAGACTCCGCTGATGCGAACGTGGCAGGCTGTCCCAAGCCGTTCTTGCACCCATTCTCCGTACGGAGTCGAGCGCCCTTGGGGATTCTCTCTGGTGGGAGACTGAAATCCGGCCGTGAGGCTATCGCCGAAACAGATGACACGAAGCGGTTGGGCAGAATTCATCGTACGGCGATTGTACTGGCGCCGATTGGCTCTGACAAGCGACAGTATCTGGGCGCATCCGCATGGAATACGTTAGCCAAGAATACTGATTTCCTTGACGAATTTCCGTCCTCCCGATAGGTGTATCACTATGTCTGATCTTAAAGCCGCGCAAGACATGATGGCCGCTGCTGTAGCGGCGAAAGGGACCGAAGATCCTGAGGTCGCCTCGGTCAAGCGCGTCTTGAAGCTTCTGGATAAGACTGCCAAATCCAACCGGACCTACGGAGCCACCAACCCGGTTGCGTTGAAATTTTCCCAGCAGCTCTTCGAAGAACTTTCCAGCCATCTCGCCACCTATTCCAAGCTCACGTTCTTGATCTCCCGGTCGGAATTACTCTGCAAAGAAGAAGTCGTCTACCAGGCTGAAAAAGAAGGCGGCAGCGAGAACCTCGCGTTCAAGCTCTACGCCGATGGCATTCGCGAACTCGTGCTCCATCAAGGATTGACTCAGGAAGATCTGTCCTTCTTTCTTGATGCTCTCTGGGCGAGTCAGGACAAAGAGAACGACGACGACATTGTCACCCGCCTCTGGCAGAAAAACATCCCTGCCTTGACCCTTGTCACGGCGGAAGAAGTGGCCAAAGCATCAGGAGGATCGGAGGCCTTCCTCAAGCTGGATACGGGTATGTCGTCATCGGACAGCTCGCTCCGCGAACTCTTGGACCGCGAACGGGCAAGAAAAGGAAAGGGTGACGGAACCGGTATCGCTGAGGGGGCTACTGCATCGGGAGAGCGACCGGGAACCACTGCCGAAGGGACCCGCCAAGCCAATCGCTTTCAATCCGGACTGGTGGGATACGAAGTCACAGAAGAGGAACTTGCGGCCCTCGCGAAAGAGATTGAGCTGGAAAACCAGCAGGATAGTACGATGTACATCCTTGATGTGCTGACCGCTATCCTCGCATCGGAACAATCTCCCGTGCTTCTCACGAAACTCTGCTCGCTCTGGGGTCACGTCATCACGGCGCTTTTTCAGGCAGGGAAATGGACCGTGCTTGAAACAGTCCTGGGGATTCTCCACGAAACCGAAGCCGTTCGCCCGGACATCGCCGAGGAGCATAAGCAACACCTGGCCACGCTCTTGTCCGGGCTAGGCAAACCCGAACACATCAAGGCGATTGAGGCTTATCTGAACCGGACCCCTAACGCCACTACCGAAGGGCTGTCCACGGTTCTGCTATTGATGGGCACGGACGCAGTGCCCTTGCTCTGCTCGCTCTTGGCCAACCTTGAGCTCCCGATCCATCAGGCCATTGTTGCTGAAACACTTCAGACCGTAGCCCAGGATCACTCGGACCCAGTGCTCCGCGGCCTCACCGATCGTCGTCCGGTTTACGTGAGAAATCTCCTGACCATTGTCGCGAAATGGAACAACCCCAAATTCGCCGAGGCGGTCGAAAAACTCGTGCGGTATCCGGATGCACAGGTTCGAAAAGAAGCCGTGCGTGTGCTCGGGCTCCTCAAGCCCAGTGGCAACGGCACCCGGTTGGTCCTCTGCCTGTCGGATGCCGAAGACTCCGTCCGCATCGCCGCACTCAAACTGTTGACGACCGGTCAATACTCCGCACCGTTTTCGCAGTGGGCTCCAATTCTCTCCGACGACGCCTTTCTCGAACGCCCGCTGAGCGAGAAACGCGGGCTGTACCAGGCCATCCGCGCAACCTGCGGGGACGAAGCCATTCCCTACTGGCAAGGCCTCTTCACGGAATGGGCCTGGACGAACAGAAAGAAGAAAGAGGAGTGCGCCGTCTTGGCGGCCGAAGTACTAGGCAAGCTCGCGACCCCTGCCGCGATCGCTGCACTGGAACTCGGACAGAAAAAGGGAGGCGCCGTTATTCGGCAAGCCTGCAGCATGGCGATCACCCATATTCACAAGCAGCCACAAGACAAAACGGCCGCGACGAAGTTACAGTGAGGACGCCCTGTGAGTGATTTCAAGCTCGTTCAACCCACCGCCAAGGAAGACCAGGTCCAGCCCCTGCTGACCCATGAAAAGTCTCTCTCGCAGAAGATTGGCCATGGCTCCGAAGCCGGCGACATTCTCGACCAACAGATGGTCATGCTGGGTTTCCAGCTCATCACACAGCTCAACACGCTCATCAAGACATCAAAAATCCATGGCCGGACGAACGCCGCGCTGGACAAGCCGGTTGAGACCATGCTCACGCTGATTCAAACGCTGGCCCACGATCAACCAGTCACCCTACGGTTGCAAAATGACTTCCTGTTCCTCGGCGAAAGTCACCTGAAGGTCAACGCCCAACAGATGGCCGTCATCGGCAGCATCATCGATTCACTGAACAAGTGGAAAATTGGCGGCCTGACATTTGGCTCCACCGTGGCATCGAAGGATCTTCGGGAATTCGCCTATCTCTTCGTCAGCCTGGATCCCGCCACAAAATCCGTGGATGACTTCCGGCAAGAGCTAAAAGCACGCGAAGTCAACGGCATTGGGCTGGAAGATCCTCGCGAGCTGGAACTCCATGAAGACCTGAATACCGGATCCGGTTCGGGAAAATCTGGCGAGACAACCACAGACCCGAAAGTTCAACATAAGATCCAGTCCAAGAATGCCTATGCCAAAGCCGCCAGTGCTGTCGGGGGGCTCGAGAAATCAGTTCGGGACGGCGGCACGGTGAATTTCAAGCAGGCGAAGCGAGCCATCCAGAACATCGTGGACTTGATGATGCAGGACGAGGCCACCCTCTTGGGTCTCACCACTCTGCGATGCCACGATCAATACACGCATAACCACTCAGTCAACGTCTCCCTGCTTTCCATTGCCTTGGCCAACCGCACCGGCTATCCCAAAGTCGCGCTGGCAGATCTCGGCTTGGCTGCGCTCTTTCACGACATGGGCAAATCAAGCATCCCCCTCGAAGTCCTGAACAAGCCCGGCGAATTTTCTGAAGAAGAATGGGCCGCGATGCGGAACCACCCGACCGAAGGGGTCTTGAGCCTGGCGGAGCTTCGCGGAATTACCAATCTCCCGGCCCGCATGGCAGCGGCCTCGTTCGAGCATCACATGAATCTCGATTACTCCGGCTATCCGAAGTTGAAGACGCCCTGGAAGCTCTCGTTGACCGGTCGCATTCTCATGATCGCCGATTGCTACGATGCCATGACCTCCTCACGCGTCTACCGGCGCGAGCCGATGTCGCCCTCGAAAGTTCTCAACATCATGTTCGGCAAATCCGGGAAGAGCTTCGATGCCACCCTGCTGAAGCTCTTCGTGAATTGCGTCGGCATCGTGCCCATTGGAAGCCTGGTCATGCTCGATACCGACGAGATGGCCGTCGTGCTCAGGCCGGCTGTCGAGAAAGCGGATGCCGAACGGCCTCTTGTAAAGGTGATTGCCGACCCTCAAGGCAACCTCATGGATAGCGGACCTGAATTGGACCTCACCAGCAAAGATACGTCCGGCGACTATCGCCATAGCATCGTCCGACTCATCGACAACACCGAACATAAATTCGATACCAGCCGGTACTTTGTCTAATCCCCACCTGCTGCCTTGACAGGCACTCACCGCCTCGTTATTCTCACCGACGCTTACTATATAGCCGTTTCATGCTTAGCCTAAGGAGTGTTCATATGCGCATCCCGGTCATGCAGACCCTCGTTGCTTCCGCCCTGCTCTCCCTGATCCTGGCTCCCTTCTCAACGTCCGTGCAGGCCGCCGACACATTCAAGATGGGCGTCGTTGATCCGCAGGTGGTGCTGGAGAAATCCAAAGCCGGCAAGAAGGCCCTGGAGAGCCTTAAGGAATACGTCAGCACCAGACAGAAGTTGCTGTCGCGGGATGAAGAAGAATTGCGGAATTATGAAAAGCAGCTCAAAGAGCAGATCGCCAAGTTAAGCGAGGCTGAAAAGAAGGACAAAGAGACGCAGTTCCGCGCCAGAATCCAAGACTACCAAAAGCGCGCTCAAGAATTTAACCAGGAGCTGCAGGGCAAACAGAAAGAACTCGTCGACGACTATATGAAGCGCATCGCCTCAGCCACACAGGCCGTGGCTGAAAAGGGCGGCTTCTCAATCGTAGTGGACCGGGGCAGCGAACAAACGGTGAAGATCGTCATCTACAACAAAGACACTGCCGACATCACCGAACAAGTCATCAAAGAGTTCGACCGCGTCAACAAGTAGCACTCTCCGACTAGGCCGGCTGTCTCAATTCCAGTGGGCAGCCGGCTTCTCTCCAAGCCTTGATCCCCCCATCCATCGAGACCACGTGCGTATAGCCCATCTGTTGCAGGGCATCCGCCGCCAGCACCGACCGAAACCCGCCTCCGCAATACAACACGATCAGCGCCTGCTTATCAGGAATCATCGTTTCAATATCGCGCTCGATAATCCCCTTGCCAAGATGACGTGCGCCCTTCGCATGCTCGCCGGCAAACTCATGGTCTTCCCGCACATCGACGAAGTGAAACGTGTCGCCGCGATCCAGGCGAACGCGGACATCCGCTACCGAACATTCCTTGACACGCTTCCTGGCTTGGTCTACCAGCTTCAGAAATCCTGGATTATGCTTCATCCTTCCTCCTTCCCATCAAACAATGTGGTCTGAACGCCACCGGGTCTTTTGAATGTCTCAGGGATCACCTCTTCAACGTTCTCATCAAACCCCGCCCGACGCTTGGCCAACTCGAACAACTGCTCGATCATCCGCCAATAGGTCCCAACCCCATGATGCCGATCAAAGAACGCTGATTCGGAGAGCCGACCGCCCCGCACCTCGCGCAGGCGATTGGTGATTTTCGCAAACCGGTCCGGAAAGGCTTCCTTGATTCGGTCCATGAACACAGGCTCCACGCTACCGGAGAGCCGCAGCAAACTGAACATCGCCCGGCGCGCACCGGCGACTCGCGCTTGATGGAGCAACTCCGGCATTGCCTCATCGTTGAGTCCTGGAATGACAGGCGCAACCGAAATACCCGTCGCAATTCCCGCATCAGAGAGCGCCTTCATTGTCTCAAACCGTTTGCGAATTGAAGGAACCTGAGGCTCCATTTTTCTAGCCATGTCCTCATCGGCAAAGGGAATGCTGAAGTACACCCGCACCCAGGCCTCCTGATGCAGGCGCATCAACACATCCAGATCGCGAAGCACTAACGCACCCTTCGTAATGATCCCCACTGGATTCCGATAGTCCGCGCAGACCTCTAAACAGGCCCGCGTCAGCCCGTACGAGGCTTCCAGAGGTTGATAACAATCGGTGTTTCCTGAAAAGAGGATCAGCTCACCCTTCCAAGACGGACGTTCTAAGGCTCGACGCAAGAGGACGGGCGCATCCTCCTTCACCACCAGTTTGGACTCGAAATCCGTGCCTGCGCCGAATCCCCAATACTCGTGGGAGGGACGCGCATAACAATAGGCACAACCATGAAAACAACCGCGATACGGATTGACGCTCCAGCGAAAGGGCAGGTCCGGACTGTCATTGCGGCTCAGAATTTCCCGGCTCGCGTCGTGAAAAATCTCCACCCTGGCCGCAGGCGCTGGCTCCAGCAATTCACGATGAACCGACTCAAAGGGATTGGGAGGATTCGCCACCGTTCGCATGGTGCTATCGTGGCAACGCAGATAGCGATTGTCAAACTGAGGAAGACCACCCGAGGCGGCGCCGCACATGGCCCCACGCGCTTCGTTGACTCTGCCTAAACCCGATGCTAGATTCCTCGAACTTTCTGAGGAGCCACACGTGTACGATCTACGCCAGTTGCGAGACCATCTCGACTCGATTCGTGAACGCCTCGGGCGCCGGGGAACCGATGTGCCCTGGGACGCCATTACAACATTCGTCGAAAACCGCCGCAATCTAACCATGCAGGTGGAACAGCTCCGCAATGACCTGAAAAAGGGGTCTGACGATGTCGCACGGTTGAAACGGGCCAAAGAACCGGCTGACGAGGCAATGGCCGCCATGAAGCAGGTCGGAGATCGCATTCGTGAAGTCGAAAGCACTCTGCGAAGCACTGAGGACTCTCTCGCCGATCTGAATTTGCGAATTCCAAACGTCCCCCATGAATCAGTACCGGCCGGACAGGATGCGACTGAGAATATCGAGATCCGTCAATGGGGAACCCATCCTTCCTTCGATTTTCCGGCAAAGCCTCATTGGGAGCTCGGTGAAAATCTCGGCATTCTCGACTTCGACCGGGCCTCCAAGCTTGCCGGCGCCCGTTTTGCCGTCATGACCGGTGCCGGAGCCCAGCTCGAACGGGCACTCATCAACTACATGCTCGACCGCCACACGACTCAGCACGGGTATCGGGAAGTGCTTCCTCCCCTGCTGGTGAATCGGGCCACGATGACCGGAACGGGGCAGCTGCCAAAGTTCGAAGAAGATCTGTTTCGGCTGAAGGACGAGGATTACTTTCTCATCCCGACGGCAGAGGTGCCCCTGACAAATCTCCACCGGGATGAATTGCTGGACGAAGATGTGCTGCCGATCCGTTATACCGCCTATACACCCTGCTTCCGCCGTGAGGCTGGGTCTTACGGGAAAGACACGCGCGGCCTGATCAGGCTTCACCAGTTCAATAAGGTCGAGCTCGTCTCCTTTTGTGCCCCCGACCAATCACAGTCTGAACTCGAACGCCTCACCGGCCAGGCAGAAAGCATTTTACAAGGACTCGGCTTACCCTATCGTGTCATGACCCTTTGTTCAGGAGATATGGGATTTTCAGCAGCCAAGACCTACGATATTGAAGTCTGGCTCCCCTCGCAACAACTCTATCGTGAAATCTCCTCCTGCAGTAATTTTGAGGCGTTTCAAGCGCGCCGTGCCAGTATCCGGTATCGCACGAAGGGGAATAAGAAGGACTCCAAGACTGAGTTTGTCCACACCTTGAATGGATCCGGCCTCGCTGTGGGCCGGACGCTTCTAGCGGTTTTAGAAAATTATCAGCAGATAGACGGGAGCATCGTCGTTCCCGCGCCACTCCGTCCTTATATGGGAGGGCTTGACTGCATCAGAAAGTAGTGCGACATATCTTCCTACGGCTCGGAGGGGTGACGGAGCGGCCGAACGTGCCAGTCTTGAAAACTGGAGATGGGGCAACCTATCCGCGAGTTCAAATCTCGCC
>JBEBHO010000092.1:0-2089 GCA_040081095.1 Nitrospira sp. | reverse complement strand
TTGATGCGTCAGATTATCGACAAAGTCATCGTCGGCACAGACCTTTCGCGCCAGCGTTGCGTCCTGCCGCACGAATGCCTCCAGCGCTTCACGCACCATTTTCATGGTCCACGTCGCCATCCGGGGAAGATCCATGTAAGGCTTCAACTGCGGCTCTTCATTCAGCTCAATCACGCGCTCGCAGATATTCTCCGCGAGATCGCTCATGCGCTCGAGTTCCGTAGAAATCTTCATCGCCGTCGTGACAAACCGGAGGTCGCTTGCAGCAGGCGCTTGCAAGGCCAGAAGGCGAATGCAGGTTTCGTCGATCTCCACGTCGAAGCGATTGACCAGTGTGTCGCGTTCGATGACCTGCGAGGCCAACACGGCGTCACGCTCGATCAACGCTTTAATGGCGCGTTCGATCTGCTCTTCGACCAGCGCCCCCATTTGGAGCAACTGGCTCTTGAGGTCACTGAGTTCTTGATCGATGTGTCGTTGCATCCTGTAGGCTCCTGCCGATCATCCGAATCGACCGGTGATATAGTCCTCCGTCAGTTTGACGGAGGGATTGGTGAAAATTTTCTCGGTCCGGTCGTATTCCACCACACGTCCCTCATACATGAACGCCGTATAGTCAGAGATGCGCGCGGCCTGCTGCATGTTATGAGTGACGATGACAATCGCAACTTTCTGCTTCAATTCGGTGACGAGTTCTTCTATCCGCGACGTCGCCGTCGGATCAAGGGCCGATGTCGGCTCGTCAAACAATAGAAGCTCCGGGCTTGTCGCCAGCGCCCTGGCGATGCACAGCCGTTGCTGTTGACCGCCTGAAAGGTTCAGAGCGGACGCCTGGAGCCGGTCTTTCACTTCCCCCCACAAGGCCGCTTCCTGCAGCGCCCGTTCCACCGCCGCATCGATATCGCGCGTATTGGAGACATCACGAATCCGGAGACCGTACGCCACATTTTCATAGATAGACTTGGGGAAGGGATTCGGCTTTTGAAAGACCATGCCGATCCGCATGCGCACCTCGATTGGATCGACCTCCGGCCCTACGATGTTCACCCCATCCGGGTAGAGGACCACCTCGCCTTCGTATCGGTTGCCGGGATACAGATCATGCATGCGGTTGAGGCAGCGCAGGTAGGTGGTCTTTCCGCAGCCGGATGGACCGATCAGCGCCGTGACACAGCGATCGTATATCGGCAGCGACACGCCATGGAGCGCCTGCGCCTGGCCGTAGTAAAAGTTCAGGCCGCGGGCCTCCGCTTTCAACACCGTTTGTGAGGCGTCCATCGCTTTCATGGCATCACCAGTGAATTCGTTTTCTGAACCGCGCCCGAATGACGATGGCCACTGCATTCATCGCCAGTGTCATCGCCAATAAGATGAGCCCGGCGGCCGCGGCATTGACATGAAACTCCTCTTGCGGACGGGACACCCAATTGAACATCTGGATGGGCATGACGGTAAACGGATCGAACAGCCATTGAAACGAGATATAGGGAACGCTGTCTTGCCAGGGCGGGTGGGGAAGGAAGGCAATGAACGACAAGGCACCGACGGTAATCAGCGGGGCCGTTTCACCGACGGCGCGCGAGAGCGCCAGGATCATCCCGGTCAGCATGCCGCCCATCGAGTAGGGGATGACATGATCCCGGACCGCCTGCCATTTCGTGGCGCCGAGCGCGTAGGCGGCTTCACGGACATAGGGCGGTACCGACCGAATGGCTTCACGAGTCGCGATGATGACCATCGGTAAGATCAGCATGCCGAGTGTCAAACCAGCCGTCAGGAAACTTTGACCGAGGTGCAGCTCATAGACCAGCAGTCCGAGCGCCATCAGCCCGTACACGATCGACGGCACGCCGGCCAGATTGGCAATGTTGATTTCGATCAACTCCGTGGCCCAGTTTTTTGGCGCATACTCTTCCAGATAGATCGCGGCACCGACGCCCAGGGGAATTGCCGCCAGCGCCGTCACCAACATCACCAGGATCGTCCCGACCCAGGCGCTCACAATGCCGGCTTGGGCCGGAAACCGCGATGGAAAGGACGTCACAAACTGCCAGGATAGTCTGGTCAACCCATCGAACATCAATTGTCC
>JBEBHO010000208.1:0-8028 GCA_040081095.1 Nitrospira sp. | reverse complement strand
TTTCTGAAGCTCGGCGATTGTCTGACAACCGCAGTACCCCATCCCGGACTTGACGCCACCGACCAGCTGATAGATGACCGCTCCCAGCTGACCTTTGTAGGGAACGCGGCCTTCGATGCCTTCCGGCACGAGCTTCTGGGCCGGACGTCCGCCTTGCCCGTAGCGGTCGCCACCGCCGCGCTCCATGGCCCCGATGGAACCCATGCCGCGATAGACCTTATATGTTCTGGCTTGATAGAGCACCGTTTCACCGGGCGATTCTTCCGTTCCGGCGAGGAGCCCGCCCAACATGACGGAGGACGCACCCGCCGCCAACGCCTTCGTCACGTCGCCTGAGAACTTGATTCCGCCGTCCGCAATGATCGGCACCCCGCTCCCGCGAAGCGCTTTGGCACAATCGGCGATAGCCGTGAGCTGCGGCATCCCGGCTCCGGAGACAATGCGCGTCGTGCAAATCGAACCGGGACCGACGCCGACCTTCACGGCATCGACGCCCATCTTCAGCAAATCTTTCGCCGCTTCCGCTGTCGCAATGTTACCGGCGATCAACTCCAAACTCGGATGCTGTTTCTTGAGCCGCTTCACCGTCTCCAACACTGCCTGGGAATGTCCATGCGCGGTATCGACGACGATCAAGTCGACGCCGGCCTTGATCAAGAGACTCGCCCGTTCATCGGTATCCGGCCCCACACCGACCGCCGCGCCCACGCGCAAGCGACCATGGGTATCTTTGCAGGCGTTCGGGTACTTGATCCGCTTCTCGATATCCTTGATCGTGATCAGCCCTTTGAGCTCGTAGTGCTTATTCACAACCGGCAGTTTTTCAATGCGATGCTCGTGCAAAATATCGCGGGCTTTTTCCAGACTCGTTCCCACCGGCGCCGTCACCAGCTTGTCCCGCTTCATGACTTGCGACACCTTCAGGTCCATGCGCGTTTCAAACCGCAGATCCCGGTTCGTGAGAATGCCGACCAGCTTGCCCTCTTTTGTCACGGGAATGCCGGAGATCCGGTACTTCGACATGAGCGCGTGGGCGTCGCGGATGGTCTGTTCGGGTGAGATCGTCACCGGATCCATGATCATCCCGCTTTCCGACTTTTTCACCCGATCCACTTCCGCGGCCTGATCGACCGGCGGGAGCACGCGATGAATGATCCCGATCCCGCCCTCGCGCGCCATCGCAATCGCCAGCCGCGCCTCGGTCACGGTATCCATCGCCGCACTGACAAACGGCACGTGAATGCGAATATTGCGCGTGACAAAGGTCGATGTCTCAACTTCGTTCGGCAACACTTGCGACTTCGCCGGTATAAGGACGACGTCGTCATACGTGAGGCCTAATCGCGGTTCTTTATCGAGCATGATCTCCCCGTCCCAACCCTCGGCCCGTTCGCCAGGCCTTATCGTGTCTGTTGCGCTTTATCGAGCTCCGCCATCGCTTCGGCGTTTTCCTGCAACCGCTCACTGCCTTCGTCGGCCGGCATGAATTGCTGCACCCGCGTGTTCCCGCTGTCCACGACGAATACGCTGCCACGGGCGTCGACGGCGAGGCCATACGGGAAATTGAATTGCCCGTCACCGTTCCCGTACCCACCCCACTGCGTGATGTAGTTGCCTTCTTTGTCGAACTTCTGCACGCGTTGGTTTCCGGCATCGGTCACATACACATCGCCGGCACCGTCCACCGCCACGCCCCAGGGATTCCGCAACTGTCCGGCTTCCTGCGCCAACGGACTGCTCGCATGGCCGGCCTCGGGACTGCCTCCCCACTTGGCCAGCAACTGCGGTAACACGTTGGTGCTGGTGTCGAATTTCTGGATGCGGTGATTACCCATGTCCACGACATACACCGCGCCGTCGTTCTGGTCGACCGCCACGCCACGCGGGAAGTAGAACTGCCCGTCGCCGCTGCCGAAGCTGCCCCAGGCCATGATGAACTCGCCGGCCATATCGAACTTCTGCACACGGAAATTCGCGCTATCCACGACATACACAAAGCCGCGCACGCGATCGACCGCAATGCCCCAAGGGGCATTGAACTGGCCTTCGCCGTTGCCGCGCGATCCGAACTTCATCAGATACCCGCCGAGCTTCCCGTCGAACTTCTGCACACGATGGTTATTGGTATCGACCACCCACACATCGCCCTTACCGTCGCAGGCGATACCGGTCGGATTATGAAAGTTCGCGTTGGCCGATCCGAAGCAGCCCCAGAGGATGATGAAGTTTCCGGCGTTATCGAATTTCTGGATGCGGTTGTTGCCGTTGTCGACGGCGAACAACGAACCCTGCTGATCCACGCACAAGCCGTATAGCGGCGCCATGAATTCGCCCCCGTGCAGGAGCGACGCCCCGCGGCCCGGCTGCCCCCACTTGGAGACACAGACATACCCGGACGTGTTGACGAGAATGCTCGCGCTGGCCGGAGTCGAGACGTTGTTGCCGAGGTCCTTGAACCAGACATAGATGGTCTTCGGTCCATCGGTCGGCGACAGAATGAAAGGAATCGTGGCGCCGAACTTGATCGCCGTCGTGACATCGACCCATCCGGGTGTGCCACCCATCGGCGTCAGCGGACTTTCCGAAATGAAATAGCCGGCGACGCCGGTATCCAAATCCGTGGCGGAAATCGTCACGACCACTTCCGGCGAGTTGGTCATGAACGCGCCATGGTTGATGACCGCATAGGGATTCTGGGGCGCCGTGATGTCGATCAGCACCGGCGTTGACGTGACCTCTTCCGATACTTCGCTCTCCGTGCCGTCTTCGAACACCGCCGTAATCGCGTAGAAGTACGCGGTGTCGTTGGTTAAGCCGGCATGCGTGTAGGGGCTGGTAACACCCTCGACCTTCGTCCCCGACTGGATCGTGACCCCCTGCGCCGTATTGAAATAGAGGTTGTACGACACCGCGCCGGACACATCCATCCAGCTCAAATAGATTTCCGTGTCGCCCGGCTTGACCGCCACGCTGCGCGGAGGCTGGACCGCACCCGCGGCCGGAGCCGGCAGGGACTGCTCTTTCCCACGATTGATTTCTTCTTCAGTCGGCACATACTTCACGACGCGGCTGTTGCCGCTATCGACGACGATGACCGCGCCCTCTTTGTCGACGGCGATCCCGGAGGGGAAATTCAATTGCCCCTCTGTCTTGCCGCGATTCCCGAAGGAGCAGAGGAAGGTGCCGTTGCCATCGAACTTCTGGACGCGATGGTTGGCGCTGTCCACGACGTAGACGTTGCCGAGCGCGTCACAGGCGATCCCCCAGGGCGATTTAAACTGCCCCGGCCCGTGCCCTTCACGGCCCCACTTGGTCAGGAAGCTGCCGCGCGCATCGAATTTCTGAATGCGGTTATTGCTTTCATCGGCCACAAAAATGTTGCCGACAAAATCCACCGCGACCCCGCGCGGAAAAAAGAACGCGCCGTCGAAGCTGCCGTCACGCCCCCACTTCAAGAGCGGCTGGCCGTCGGCCTGGAACTTCTGGATGCGGGCATTGCTCGTATCGGAAACGTAGACATTGCCGTCTTGATCGGTGGTGATCCCCCAGGGCACATCGAACTTGCCCATGTCGGCGCCGCGCCAGGCAAACCCGAACTTGCCCCAGGTCTTCATCGCATTGCCTTCAAGGTCAAACTTCTGCACACGGTTGTTGCCGCTGTCGGCGATGTAGATCACATCGTCCGGCCCCACCGCCAACCCGCGCGGATAATAGAAACATCCTTCCTGCGAGCTCGGCTCACTCCCCCAGCGGGCAACGAACTTGCCCTCTTTCGTGAATTTCTGGATCGAATGATTGTCAGTGTCGGCCACGTAGATGTTGCCGTCTTTGTCGAGGGTCAGGCCGGTAGGCGAGCTGAATTCTCCATCGTCAGGGCCTTCCTGACCGAACGCCATGGCTAACAGATAGGGCGAGGGAATCGCCATGACTTCCTGCGACTCCAGGCTCTCTCCCTTCTGCGTGACGACGGTCACGACATAGTGGTAACAGGTCCCGTTGGCGAGATCGTCGTGGAGAAAGGGAGCGGTCGCGCCTTCGAGGCAGGTCGCCTTGTCTTTCTTCACGCCGATGACGGCTTTGAAATCCTCGGCACTGGCGATGGGACGCGTCAATTCGGAGTGCTTGATCTGCACGCCCTTCGTGGTCTGAAAATACAAGTTGTAGTACATGGCATCGGGCACCGCATCCCACGTGATGGTGACCCGACCATTGCCTGCTTTGGCCTGGACATTTTGCGGCGCGGTCGGCAGCTCTTCATCCGCGGCGACCGAGTCACCGGCACCCCATTCACTCTGGGTCCCTTCGGCGGACAAGATCAGCCGATCGAACCGGAACATTTCGTCAAAAAGCCAAGCCTTCATCATAGGTGTTGCCTCGTGTTGCTAAAGCCGTCCCGCGCCAAGAACCAAGGGTCTTTCAATCACTTAGAATTGGATTGGCGAGTCTAACAAAGCGCTGGAAAGAGAGTCAAGGAGCGGGGGGCTGGGACAGGACAAGGCAGAAGCCCTTTGGGCTCGCTGAACGCGCGGTCTCAGAAGACCCTCGTTCAATGCGCGCAATAAAAGGACTTACGCCTTGCCCGGTTGGAAGAAAAAAGTAGGAGGGGAAGACCAACTAGCTAACTCTGCGGTATCGACTCTTCTTCGACAAACACGTCCTCACCCTTCGCCTCGATCTCGATCGTGATTTCTTCCTCAACCTGGAGTTCAACCACCGCTTCTTCAGCCTCAGACTGAGGTGACCCCGCTTCACTTAACCCCATAAGCGCCTCGGTGGTGCTGTCGATCACGGCCTCTTCGGCGGAAGTCGGCATGGCCACTTCCATCGTCTCCATCGGGAGCAGCGACTGATCGGACTCGCCCAACTCCGTGAACTCCCGCAGCGGCGGCAATTGCGTCAAATCATTCAAGCCGAAGTGCTCGAGGAAGAATTTGGTTGTGCCGTACATGATCGGACGGCCCGGCACTTCCTTGCGGCCCACGATGCGCACGAGCTTTCGCTCCAACAGGGTCCGCACGACGCCGGAGGTTTCGACGCCGCGGATCTCTTCAATCTCCGAGCGAACGATCGGCTGTTTGTACGCAATGATCGCCAGAGATTCCAATGCGGATCGGGACAACTTGGCCGCCGACTTTGTCTTATCCAGGCGCTTGATCCAGGTGGCATATTCCTGCTTGGTCACCAGACGGAAGCCGCCGGCAATTTCAACCAGCCTGACCCCACGCCCCTCCTGCTCCAATTCCTCTCCCAGGCCGCGCAGCGCTTGCGCAACATCAGACTTCGTCACGTCGCCCATGATCGCCACGAGGCGCTGCACGGACAACGGCTCAGGGGAGACAAACAACAGGGACTCGACAATGCCGCGCAGTTCGCGCTCGGCAATCGCCTGGACCGCACCTTTAGGTGCCGGCGCGGATTCTGGAGATTGGGATTCGGTGGACTCGGCTTCGGCAGACCGCTCAGATACAACGACAACGGATTCAGCTGGTTCCTCATGAGCCACGTCAGACGCTACGTCGTCAAGAGACAACTCCGCTGCAGGAGCGCCGACAGACACCGCTGGCTCAGCCCCCTCAGTCTCGACCTCAACCGAGGTCGCATTCATCTCGTCTGTCATCGGAGTCATGTCCCCCTCCATTCGGCATCTAAGTCATCCAGCTCGGCCGGGTCCGGCACGAGCGAGAAGGTCCGCGAGACCAGGATCGGCCCGAAGGTTTCGCTTTGAAACACTTGCGCAACCCGCAACCGGATCAATTCCAGCAGCGCCAGAAATGTCACAATAATCACCAGCCGGTGGCTGGATCCGTCGAAGAGCGCGGCAAACGAGACGGAGTCCTTGCCTTCCAGCGTTTCCAAAATCACGTTCATGCGCTCGCGCACGGTGAGGTTATCCGGCACGATTTCGATCAGCGTCTTGCCCCCGGGATTTCGTTCCACGATCGCTTTCAGCGCATCGACCAGATCGAAGAGCGAGACGTTGTCCATCGACAGCTCTTCGGGCTCCACATCGACCAGCGGCTCCGGCTCGCGGCTGAAAATCTCCCGCCACATTTTCTCCTGGCCATCCAGCTGACGGGCGGCTTCTTTGTAGGTCTTGTACTCGAGCAGTCGCCTGACCAATTCCTCACGCGGGTCCGGCCCGTCTTCTTCGTCCTCCGCGGCCTCGTCCGCCGGGAGCAGCATCTTGGACTTGATCTGCAGCAAGGTCGCCGCCATGACCAAAAACTCGCCCGCGACGTTCAGATTCAAGTTCTCCATCGCCTCGACATATTCCAGATATTGCTGGGCAATCAAGTTGATCGGAATGTCGTAGATGTTGATTTCGCTCTTTTTAATGAGATGGAGCAGGAGATCCAGCGGTCCCTCGAAGTTCTCGATACGGACCTGGTACGGCAGCTCGGTTTGTTCAAACCCGCTGGTCTGTTGATTGGGTTGATCCACGGGGGCGTTATAGCAAGTTATAGGGGAGCGGGGCAAGCCTGAAACTATATGTTGTGGGTAGGGCCATTTAGACCAATTACTTCAATTTGACGGCATAAGCGACGAGAAAGGCGGCCACAAGCAGCAGGCCCAGCGTAATGGCATATTGCTGAAACCCAGACTGCCCCCCGGCCCCGTCCTGCGCGATTCCCTTGGTCCCTTTGGTCAAAGGCTTCTGATCGAAGCGAACCTTGGCTAAATCATCGCCCCGCTTGAAATCCGCATTCGAGAAATCGGCGGTTTGGAGAAACTGCGCCCCGGCGAACCGTGCCTCACCCGAAAAGACCGTGAAGGCGAAAAACGCCTCTTTGCTGAAGATCGCCTCAGAGAAATTGGCCAGCTTCTTGAATTGCGCACCGGAGAATCCCGTCCCCGATCCAAACCGTGCCCGCTCCAAGTTGACCGGCGCTTCACAGACGATTTCGAGGAACTCCGCCATGCCATCGAAGAGACTGCCCTGGCAGTCCACCGGCCCGCGAAACACGGAACGATGGAACCGGGTGTGAAGACCGAACTTGGTATCGGCGCAGCGCAAACCTTGCGTGAAATGGCCTTGAACGAAATAGGACTCCCGTTCAAAGACCGCTCCATCAAGCATCAACGGCCGCTGAAAGACCGACCGCGAGAGATCTACGCCATCCTTAAATCTGGTGCCGTGAAAATCGACCGTTCCCTCGAACTCCAGCGTCCCCTTCGCCGATCGATGCCGGAGCGCCCCTTCGACGATCGAATCGCGAATCGTCAGATTCCCCGCCACGCTCCGCTGCTCTTCATCATTCATGGCGCTGAGCGCGGTCTGCTGCTCGGGCGTGAGTCCTTTGGGGATTTGCGATTTCCGAACCGGCAACTGGTCGAAGATCAGATCGCCCTGCAGCACCACGCCGGTCAGATCGACCGGCTGCCCCTGTGCGAGGGCCTTCATTACGCTCGCTGCAGAGACCGCATTCACCGCTCGTTCAGCGTTGGTACAGTCCGCGCTCAGATGCTTCATGAACGGACCGGGCTTTCCGCTCGGCGATGCCTCGACTGTGCAGCCCGCCTCAGCCACATTAATTTGGAAGACGCCGCCCAGCATCAACAGCGCGCACAGCAGCACGAACCCGCATTGTCGTAATGTGCACATTATGCTCGCCGTTATACGAGATGCGTGAAGCCAAGGCAAGGCAGGAGTTTCAAAGAAGAAAACTAGTGAAGCGATGACCGGATGGCCTGATACTCATCTTCCGTCAACCGATGCATCCCCAGGCTCAAGCGTCGGGTCAGCTCCGCCTGGTCGGGAATCTGAAGCACCGTTTGCAGCAGGCTATGGCTCTCCTGCGGTGTCGAGGTCCACTGCTTCGTCAGCTCAACTCGGACGAACCCGAAGCGCGCTTCTGTCTTGAAATCCTCGCGCAGGAATTCATCCATCTGTTGCAGGGGAAGTACGGGAGAGACGATCTTCACATCGGCACAGATCCCCGCCTTGAGCACATAGATCAGGGCATGGGAATCGGGTGTGAGAAACGTCGTCAGATTGTCCCGGATCAAGGCCGAGCAGCAGCCCCACAA